>DATKLX010000045.1:0-55355 GCA_035542155.1 Anaerolineaceae bacterium | reverse complement strand
GTTGGCTGGTAGGCGGTTGCTGCCTCACCTGGTATGACACAGGTGGGGCGGATCGGGTATTGCTTGAGATCAGCCCTGGACAGCGAAAGAGCCCTTTCTGCGATAGTTTGGCTATTCAATTATTAAGCTGCAAAAGTCGAGTAACTCACTTTTGTTTTCTCTGTGGTCTTTTATTTTACTACTGGGGGCGTGAATGGTGGGTTGCGGGGCGACACATAGGTCGCCCCCTACGGCTGAGATGGGCGCCGGGCGAAACATTCGGATGGGGAGCGAGCCTTAGAAAAGATTTACTCGTTTCCGAATGCTTCGCCCCTACAAAAGGAACGGTTCTCGGATCTCGGCCGAAGGTCGTTTCTTTTCTATTTTACCAGACCCATTTTTACCAATAGCTCGGCATTGTAGATCGAGCCGCCGGCTGCGCCGCGGATGGTATTGTGCGAGAGGCAGACCAGTTTGGCGTCGAAGATCGGGTCGGGGCGGATACGCCCGACCACGGTCGCCATGCCCTTGCCGGTCATGCGGTCGAGGCGCGGTTGCGGGCGGTCGCTCTCCTCTCGAACCTCGATCACCGGAGCGGGCGTGGAGGGCAGATCGCAGCTCAGCTCGGGCGCCTGGTAATCGTGCAGCGCCTGGGCGATCGCACGGACGTCTTTGCGGCTGCCAAGCTCGACCGAGAGACACACCATGTGCCCGTCGCTGACCGCCACACGGTTGGTGTGGGCCGAAATGGCCACGTCGGCCAGCTCGATCTCGCCGTCGACCAGATCGCCAAGCATCTTGCGCGGCTCCCACTCGACCTTCTCTTCCTCACCGTTGATATTGGGGATGACGTTGTCGATCACGTCCATCGAGGCGACCCCCGGATAGCCCGCGCCGGAGAGCGCCTGGAGCGAGACGGCGAAGACGGCGCGCAGGCCGAACGCCTGCTGCAGAGCCTTAAGAGCCACGGTCATGCCGGTGCTGGTGCAGTTGGGGTTGGTGGTCAGCGCGCCAGACCAGCCACGGTGACGGCGCTGGATCTCGATCAGGTAGGCGTGCTCCGGGTTGACCTCAGGGAGGAGCAGGGGCACGTCCGGCTCGCGGCGGTAAGCCGAGGCGTTGGAGCAAACGACGATCCCAGCCTGTGCAAACTGAGGCTCAACCCCATTGGCAATATCGGCGGGGAGGGCGGAAAAGACCAGCCGGGCCGGCGAGAGGGCCTCCGGCGTGGTCGGCCGGACGACCATCTCGCGAGCCCAGGCGGGCATCGGGCCAGGGAAGAGCCAGTGGCAGGCCGCGGCGTAGCTCTGGCTGACGGCGCGGTCGGAGCCGCTCAAGGCGACCACCTCGAACCAGGGATGGCCGTCCAGGAGCTGGACGAAGCGCTGCCCGACGCTGCCGGTGGCAGCCAGCACGGCGACAGGGATACGGTCTGGCATGATCAATTTCCTTTCTCAGAGACTGCGGTGAGTTCGTGCAGGCAGCGCACCGCCTGCTGGATGTCGCCCGGGTCGACCACCAGGCTGATAGATACTTCGGACGATCCCTGGGCAATGGCGATCACGTTGACTCCCTCGCGGCCCAGGGCGCTGAAAATCCGCCCGGAGACTCCCGGGGTGTGGCGCATCCCCGCGCCGACCACGGTGATGATCACCACCTCGTCCGAGGCGTTGATCTGGTCGATATCGCGGCGCTCGATCTCATGTGCAAAGGATTTTTGCAGGGAGGAGAGGACCGCCGGGGAATATTCGGCCGGGATGGCGAAGCAGATCGACTGTTCGGAAGAAGCCTGGGTGATGAGAGGGACGCTCACCCCGCTGGCAGCCACGGCGCCGAAGGTGCGCGCGGCGACGCCGGGGACGCCGAGCATCCCGCGCCCCTCAACGGTGATCAATTTCAAGCCGCGGATGGCGGTGACGGCTTTGATCACCCCGTCCTCATGCGACCCGTTCTCCAGCACCAGGCGCGTGCCGGGGAACTCGGGGTTGAAGGTGTTTAACACCCGGAGGCCAATCCCGGCCTCGATGACCGGGCGGATGGACTTGGGGTGGAGCACCTTGGCCCCGAAATATGCCAGCTCGGATATCTCGCGGTAGGAAATGACCGGGATGGTTTTTGCGGCAGGGACCAGGCGCGGGTCGGCGGTCATCACCCCGTCGACGTCGGTCCAGATCCAGACTTCGTCGGCGGGCAGGACCGATCCGAGGATCGCCGCGGAAAAGTCGCTCCCGCCGCGGCCGATCGTGGTCACCATGCCCGCCGGGGTCGCGCCGATAAAGCCGGTCACGATGGGGATGCGCCCCTGGTCCAGCAGCGGGTTGAGAATTTCGTGCGTGCAGCGCTCGGTGGCAGGATAATCCGGGTTGGCCGCCTGATATAGGTCATCGGTGACGATCAGGCGGCTGGCCTCGACTGGTTCCGCCTCCAGCCCAACGCTGGCGATGGCCGCGGCCAGCACTCGGATGCACATCCGCTCGCCCAGGGAGGCGACGGCGTCCAGGGCGCGCGGGGAGGCTTCGCCCAGGACCTGGATCGCCCCGCACAGGTTGTTGAACTCCTGGATCAGGTGGTCGACCTCCTTGCGCACCTGGAGCTGGCAAGCATGGTCAGCAACCAGTTTGGAGATCAGCCTGTGATGGCGGTCGCGCATCTCCGCAGCACCCTGGGGATAGGTCTGCCCGTCGCTGCCGGCAGCGCGCTGTGCGCCGTTGAGCAGAAGATTGGTGACCCCCGACAGGGCCGAAGTGACCACCACCAGCCGCGGCCAGTCCTGGCGCGCGCGGCGAACGATCTCGACCGCCTGGGTCATTGCCTCGGGGGTGCCGACCGAAGTGCCGCCAAATTTCATCACCAGGGTGCGTTGGTTTGGTGGGGTGGTGGGGGAGTGTGCGTCTGCCATACTGTTCTTCCTTTCTGCCTCAATGATAAAAAAAGCCCCCATTCCTTTCCCGGAATGGGGGCCGATTGGTTTGGTTAAGGTTAGCCTGATCCCTACTTTTTCCGGGTAAGACCGTAGATACGATGAGTAGTGGTCATCGTACCGGTAGTACCCATAGTCATCATACCGCCCTTGAACAGGGTGGTACAGGAACAGATTAAGAGGGCGGAAACAGATGACTTCATCAGGCCAGGTTCCAAAGCGTTAATTTGAAATATTATACACGGTTCTGATGCAAATTAGGTTAACTTCTTGTAAATTCCGGTATTAAATTACCAAATCCGTGTTTTTCTCGACCAGTTTTCTAATGAATAGCGCCCGAAAGAGCCTGCGCCGGTTTGGTCCTGGCTTTCTGGCTATAAAACTTCACCGCGATGGCCACGTACCAGAACAGTAGAATCACTCCGCCAATTCCGATCAGGAAGGGGTCGATCTGCATGAAAAAAGGCGGGTTGAGCGCGGGAGGCAGACCCAATTCCAGCACGTTGCCAATGATCCCGGCGATACCGACCCACATGGCAAACCGCCTGGTTTGCAGCATGACGATCGAGACAAGGATGCCGGCAACGGCATAAAACAAATACGCCACGAAAGGCCCGGTGCCATTGTAGATTGAGAGCAAAGTCTGGCCGGAGATGACGAACTGCGCCTTTTGCTCTGGAGATGCGGCAGAAGCGTATTGACCGCTGAGATAGAGCATAGAAAAGGTGATGTTGGTGCTGAAAAAGACGGCCATACCGATCAAGGCCAGGGTAACGGCGACCAGCAGGGTTGCTGCCCCCTTTTGGCCTTCGCGGAGGTAAAAGAAGAGAGCCAGGTACAGCGGGGCATGGAAGCTAACCGCGATCACATCCAGTGCAAAAGTCTGGATGAGGCCCACCGCGCGATTGGCATTCAAGAGCGCAAACCAGCCTTCTACGCTGGTGGGCGGCAGGCCGTAGAAAACAATCACCACAATTTCCACGAAAAATACAATCACGATAATAAGCGCTGAGAGCGCGCCCAGTTTGAACAACCCAGTCCATTCGCGTTGGTCGTCGTCATTCATAGCCAGCTCCATTGTATGATTCGAAAGGTTGAAGAATTTGCAGCTCAACCCAGCCTACGAAGAAGACGGTAAATATTTAAGACCGGTCCCGGTCAGGACGGCAACGACCGGTTCAGGGACCCTGCCGGCGACCTGCTGCAGCGCGCACCAGGCCAGGGCAGAGGTAGGCTCGACGTAGAAGCCACGCTGGCCGAGCTCCCGGGCCGCGGGGAGGATGGCTTCCTCCTCGATGGCCAGGAATTCTCCCTTCCCCGGCGGCATCGCTTTCAGCAGGGCTTCCACCTGCGAGGGTCGGCGCACGCGTACGCCCTCGGCCACCGTCGCGCCTTCCTCCACGGTTTCGACCGCCGCCAGCCCGTGTTGAAACGCGGCGGCGATCGGGGCGCAGGCGGCAGCCTGGACGCCGACGTAGTAGGGCGCTCTGTCGATGACCCCTGCCTGGAGAAGAGCTTCGAAACCCAGGATGGTCCCACGCAGGAGGCCGCCGTGCCCGGTGGGAGCTATGATTGTTCCCGGTGCCCGTCCCAGCTCTTCCCACAGCTCGTAGGCCAGGCTGGCGATCCCGGCCAGGCCGAAGGGCAT
Source organism: Anaerolineaceae bacterium (assembly GCA_035542155.1). GTDB lineage: Bacteria > Chloroflexota > Anaerolineae > Anaerolineales > Anaerolineaceae > DATKLX01. The sequence goes on along the minus strand of DATKLX010000045.1, from coordinate 50,808 downwards.
ATAGGCGTGGCTTGCGTAGACCTGGCCCTGTCCCACCTCCTCCAGCACGGCCTGCGCCGCCGCCGAGCGCGGCCCGGGGACACGCACCAGTTCGGCGCCGTAGCTCTCGATCTGAATGCGCTTGGGGCCGGAGGCGGCTTCGGGGACGAAAATCCTCGCCCGGATGCGCGCGCGAGCGGCGTAGGCGGCGAAAGAGGCCCCGGCGTTCCCGGAGGAATCTTCGAGGGCCTGCTGCACGCCGCGCGCGGTAAGCTGGCTGACCAGGACGGCGCTGCCGCGGTCTTTATACGAGCCGGTTGGGTTGAGCGATTCCATCTTCAGGCCGACCGGCTGACCGGCGAACTCTTCCCAAACCAGCGGCGTGAGGCCTTCACCCAGGCTGACCACCGGCGCGCCGGGAAAGAGGCTGAAGGCATGGCGGTAGCGCCACAGGCCGGGCAGGTTCGGCTCGACCTGCCCGGGGTCAATGGAAAAAGGCCCATCGAAATCGAAAAAACCGCCGCATACCGGGCAACGGTACGGGGCTCCATGCTCGGGGTACGGCTCGCGGCAGTCGCGGCAGATGATGTTGGCTGGCATTCGGTTAGAAAATCAATACCAGCAGCAGGATGATCGGGGCGAGGAGCACAAGTACGACCGCTGCGATCACCAGGCCGATGGCCGCGCCGCCGATGCCCAAGACGATGCCGATCACAGCGCCGATGATGCCGACAACCAGGCCGATCAGCCCGCCGATCAAACCGAGAATAAACTTGATGAGACCCATTTTAATACCCTCCAATTCCTGACCGTTCAGGAGTCCTTGTGTTGGAATGTTACCAACTTTAATTACGCAGGAGGGCTTAAAAAGTTGCAGCCCACTTCCGGTATAATCGAAGGCGAGGTGTCCATGTTCCGGCGCAACGACGAGAATCCAACAGTCTATTCCAGCGAGTCAGGACGGGTCTGCCCGCGCTGCGGCAGGCCGGCGGCGGAGTGCATCTGCAAGAAAAGCCGGCCCGCGACCGCGGGGGATGGGATCGTGCGGGTATCGAAAGAGACCAAAGGCCGCAAAGGTAAGGGAGTGACCCTGGTGACTGGCCTGCGCCTCAGCGAGGACGGCCTGCAAAAACTGGCCAGCGACCTGAAACGGCTGTGCGGAGCAGGCGGCTCGATTAAAGCCGGAATAATCGAGATCCAGGGCGACCACCGCGATGCGATCGTCGCAGAATTGAAAAAGCAGGGGATCCAGGCTAAAAAAGCCGGAGGATAACGTCAGGAAAAGCACATGAGCGATGAACAGGTCATCTTTTCGATGGTTCGCGTGGGGCGCATGTTTCCACCCAACAACCGCCAGGTGCTGCGCGACATTTCCCTGGGTTTTTTCTACGGGGCAAAAATCGGGGTGCTGGGGCTGAATGGGGCTGGGAAAAGCACCCTGCTGCGCATCATCGCCGGCAAAGACGACGGCTACACCGGCCAGGTGGTCTTCTCGCCGGGATATTCGGTAGGTCTTCTTGAGCAAGAGCCGCAGCTCGACCCGGAAAAAACGGTCAAGCAGGTGGTCGCGGAAGCCGTCCAGCCGGTCGTGGATATGCTGCGGGAGTTCGACGAGGTCAACAACGCTTTCTCGGATCCCGACGCGGATTTTGACGCGCTGGTGGAGAAACAGTCCAGGCTGCAGGAAGCTTTGGACAAAGTCGACGCCTGGACCCTGGACAACCGCCTGGAGGTGGCCATGGACGCCCTGCGCTGCCCGCCGGGCGAGACGCCGGTCTCCGTGCTTTCCGGCGGGGAGCGTCGCCGGGTGGCGCTGTGCCGCCTGCTGCTCACCGAGCCGGATATCCTGCTGCTGGACGAGCCGACCAACCACCTCGACGCAGAGTCGGTCGCATGGCTGGAGCGCCATTTGCAGCAGTACCGGGGCACGGTCATCGCTGTGACCCACGACCGCTATTTCCTGGATAACGTCGCCGGCTGGATCCTGGAGCTGGACCACGGGTTCGGCATCCCCTGGAAGGGCAACTATTCCTCCTGGCTGGACCAGAAGCAGGAACGCCTGCGCAAAGAAGAAAAGGCCGAGAGCAAGCGCGTGCAGACTCTACAGCGCGAGCTGGAATGGATCCATATGTCGCCCAAGGCGCGGCAGGCGAAAGGCAAGGCCCGTGTGACCGCTTACGAGCGGCTGCTCTCGCAGGAGACCGAGCAGCGCCGCGAGGAGATGGAGATCTACATCCCGCCGGGTCCGCGCCTGGGGGATGTGGTCATCCAGCTCAACGGCGTCTCCAAGGGCTACGGGGACCGGCTGCTGCTCGACCACGCCAACCTGAGCATCCCCCCGGGCAGCATCGTGGGCGTGATTGGCCCGAACGGGGCGGGGAAGACCACCCTGCTGCGGCTGATCACCAACCAGGAGAAGCCGGACGAGGGCTCGATCCGCATCGGGGAGACGGTGCAGATGGCTTACGTCGACCAGAGCCGGCAGAGCCTGGACGCGGACAAAACGGTCTGGGAGGAGATCAGCGGCGGCGAGGACCAGCTCGACCTGGGCGGGCGTAAGCGCAATTCCCGCGCCTACGTGTCCAGCTTCAATTTCCTGGGCCCCGACCAGCAGAAGAATGTCGGCACGCTCTCGGGTGGGGAGCGCAACCGCGTCCACCTGGCTAAAACCTTGAAAAGCGGGGCGAACGTGATCCTGCTCGACGAGCCGACGAACGACCTGGACGTGAACACGCTGCGCGCCCTGGAGGAAGCCCTGGACAGCTTCGCCGGTAGCGCGGTGGTTGTCTCGCACGATCGCTGGTTCCTGGACCGCGTGGCGACCCACATCCTGGCCTTCGAGGGCGAGAGTCGGGTGCGTTTCTTCGATGGCAACTTCACCGATTACGAAGCGGACCGCAAACGCAGATTGGGAATCGCGGCTGAGACGCCGCACAGGATCAAGTATCGAAATTTGACAAGATAATTATTCCATTCCCTCCGTAACGAATAGCAGATGGATTCTGGATATAATTACTCTGAATAGACGGAGGGAGGTCGGATTGAGCTCAACCCATTCTGACGGTCGGATGGATCGCTGGTTGGTGCGCGTTTTTTTCGTGCTGACTCTTTTGACCGTAAGTCAGTTGGCAATTTCGTTTGCTTCAATCCCGATCTATTATCAACGGGTCATTACCCAGACCGTCCCGACCATCAATTCTTCGCTTTCCGCCCCAATGAGCAACGCCGAAATCTTGACGCGAGCCTATGTGCGGGGGATGAGTTTGCAGACGTATGCCGTCTACCGTATTATCGTCAACCTCATCGTTACCCTGGTATTCCTGGCTGTCGCATTTTTCGTTGCTCTCAAGGCTCAGGGAAAATGGTTTCACTGGTTCACTGCGTTCGTCCTCGCCTTTATTCCCACAGGTTCGCTTTTTGAATTTACCCAGGTTTCCCAGATTTTTCGAGGATATGTTGGCATAGGATCATTGTTCTGGCCGCTCTTCCTCCTTTACCTCTTCCTGTTCCCCAATGGGGTGGCTGTTCCTCGCTGGGCGCGCTGGCCAATAGCCGTTTTTTGTGTATTCCATTTTTCCCTGCAGGCTCTAGGCTATCTGGACATGTTGTTTGCTTCGGTTGGGAAATTCTTTGGTTTACTTCAGGGATTTGCGCAGGTCCTGCTGATCGTTTTTCCTCTGATTCTGATCTGTCAGTTTTACCGCTACCTTAGAGTATCTACGCCTACCGAGCGATTGCAAACCCAATGGGTCATCGCTGGCCTGGGGATCTATATTCTCCTCTCCATTCCTTTATCTCTCCTCCCTGGCGATAAACTCATCGGGGATAATGGGTTTCGGGGGGACCTGGACCAGGCATTGTTGGCAATCTTGCCTATTACGATTGATATCTCCATCCTGAAATACCGGCTGTTCGAGATCAACCTGATCATCCGCAAGACCCTGGTGTATGCCAGCCTGACCGCGATCCTCGGGCTGGTCTATTTTGGCAGCGTGATTGTCTTCCAGAAAGTTTTCCGGGACGTCGTCGGGCAGACGGGGCAGTCTTCGCTCTCGATTGTCCTTTCCACCCTGGTCACCGCGTTCCTCTTTACCCCCCTGCGCCAGAGAATCCAGGAGCTGATCGACCGCGGTTTTTACCGCAAGCGCTACGACGCCGAACAGACGATTCAATCGTTTGCGGCCGCGGCGCGGGACGAAGTAGACCTGGCGCGGATCAGCAATCACCTGACCTCGCTCGTGGAGGAAACCATGCAGCCGAGGAGCGTCAGCCTGTGGCTTCGCGCTCGCGAGAAACCTGAGCCATGAAGCGCTTCTGGTCGACCGATACTGCAATCCTGTCCTGGTATCCGGTCGCAGGGCTGGTTGGCCTGGGAATTCTGGCCTCGCTACCTGGCTATTTTGGGTGGTTCGTGCTGAAACCTGCCAGTGAAGTGAATGACCGGGTCATACTTCTTTTGATCGGAGCCAGTGGAGCAGCCTCACTGTTGACGGCTTTGACCAGCCTGGCGCTGGCTGTATTTCTTTTCTTGCGGAAACGGTTTGATCGCATGGCATTGTTCGTCTCCTTTTTTCTCCTGGGGTACGGATTAATTATGAGCGGCCCGTTGGAGATGCTGGAGTACCTTTTATTCGGGAATATTGGAATGCTGTCCATCCGGGTTCAAATGTTTTTTGTGATCCCGCTTTTTATCCTTCTGCTCACCTTCCCCACCGCAACCATCCAGCCGGCTCGCTTGCGCTGGCTCATTCCATTGATCCTTGTGATAGCTTTTTACACTGTTTTGTTAAGCACGAAAGAGCTGGATTCGATAACAACGTTGCGCAGCCGTTTTTTTTATAGCATTTTGGGGTTGTTATTCTTAACCTCATTTGGTAGTCAGATCTATCGCTATGTAAGAATTTCCAGCCCGGTCCAACGCCAGCAAACGAAGCTTGTGGTCTACGGGATTGGGATCTGGATGTTTTTTATGCTTCTGAGCAGCATACCCTATTACTATCTGAAATTCTCGGGGACCGGGCCAACCTCGCAGGCTGGCGGGATCCTCTGGTGGACGGGCTTGCTGGTTCTCCCGGTTTCATTGACGCTGGCGGTTGTCCGTTCGCATCTCTGGGATATCGACGTAGTTATCCGCCGGACGTTGGTGTACTCATTGATCACTGCCTCGCTATCCGGGGTATATTTTGGCTCGGTAATCGTTCTCCAGGCGCTTTTTTCGCTGCTGGGCAGCCAGCGCTCGCCGGTGGTGATTGTAATTTCGACCCTGATCATTGCTGCCTTGTTCACCCCGCTGCGGCGGAGGATTCAAAGCCTGATCGACCGGCGCTTCTACCGCCAGCGCTACGATGCCCAGCAGACGCTTCAGGCCTTTTCCGTTGCGTTAAAAAATGAGATCGATCTGGAGCAGATGGCCGGGCTGCTGGTCGACGTGGTCGGGAAGACAGTCGAGCCGGAAAGCGTTAGCCTGTGGATCCGCGAAGTTAAAAAGGCTTGATCGTCATCAGCAGGATGATGGCGGCCAACCCGCCCAGGCCGACGGAGGCCATTAATCCGGGTCGGCCGGCGTTGACGATCGTAGCCAGCGCTTCCGGGCTGGCGGGTTGTGCAGGGATCACGCCTTTCTTAGTCGCCCGGGCATCTACCATTCCCAACGCATTGGCGATCTGTTCGATATATACCCGTCCATAGCGGCCCATCAAGAGGTCGATGGCGATGAGCAGGATCAAGGCAGCCCAGATCCAGCCGTGCCGCCACCAACCGCCGATGAATCCACCGGCGATCCCGGTTATCAGGATGCCCAAGAAAGAGATGATCATCGGCGGCTCGCCCATCTTACACAGCTCGATAATGGCGCAGATCCGCTCGTGCGAGCGCTCGTTGCGCAGCTTGAACATCGCCAGCGCAGACGCTCCGTGGGAGAGGAAGAATCCAAACGCGAACAGCACGTGAAGCAAGATGACCCACCTGTAGATCTCCATTTTGCCGGTTCCTTTCCTGAAGAGAATGATGCCTAGAAAGATCATAACCTCCTCCCATGCGCTGATCGTTACGGCGGGCGTGATGAGATGAATAGATTGGCGCAGTCTGGCCCGGTGGGATTTTTTCTTATTCTAAAAAGCGATAAAATTTATCTAAATGGGTACGCGAATCAATTGAAAACTGGAGCAGAGAATGGACCGGACCGAAATGAAGGCAATATCAGACAATAGACGACGCCCTGGAGAGCTGGAATATGCTGAAAACATCCTCGAAACCATCGGGAATACCCCCTTGGTGCGCCTGAAACGGGTGGTGGCGGCCGCAGGGGTCGATTGTCTGGTCCTGGCCAAGGCGGAATTCTTCAACCCGGCGGGCTCGGTGAAAGACCGTATCGGGGTGGCTATCATTGAGGAGGCGGAGAAACAGGGACAGCTCAAACCAGGGGGTACCATCGTCGAGGCAACCTCGGGCAACACCGGCGCGGGGCTGGCGATCGCGGCGGCAGTTAAAGGCTACCGCTGCATCTTTGTCATGCCTGACAAAATGAGCGAGGAAAAGGTCCGCTTCCTGCGCGCTTTTGGCGCGCGGGTGATCATCACCCCCACCGCGGTGGGGCTCGAGGATCCGCGTAGCTATTACTCGGTCGCGCGGCGGATCGTGGAAGAAACGCCCGATGCAATCCTGGCCAACCAGTATTTTAATCCGGCCAATCCCGGGGCTCATTACCACACCACCGGCCCAGAGCTGTGGGAAAAGACAGGTGGAAAGATCAAAGTCCTGGTGGTAGGAATGGGCACGGGCGGGACGATCAGCGGTACAGCCCGCTACCTCAAGCAGATGAACCCTGAGATCAAGATCGTCGGGGTCGATATCCTTGGATCGCTGCTGTACGAAACCTGGAAGCAGGGCAAAAAACCGGACGAACCCTATCTCAAGACGTATAAGATCGAGGGAATCGGCGAAGACTTTATCCCTGGCACGCTCGACCTGAGTCTGGTCGACGAGGTAATCCAGGTAGACGACCGCGAGTCGTTCCTGATGACCCGTCGCCTGGTGCGCGAGGAGGGCCTTTTCTGCGGGGGGTCTTCTGGCTCGGCGGTGGCCGGTCTGCTCAAATCGCGGCTGGTGCGCCAGCTCGGCCGGGACGAGGTCGCTGTGGTCCTGCTCCCCGATTCGGGCGACCGCTATCTGAGCAAAATCTTCGACGACAACTGGATGCGCGAGAACGGCTTTCTCATCCCGCACTGGACCGCAGAGACCATCGCCGACGTGCTGGCGAGCGTTGATCGCCCGATGAAGCTAATCACTGCCCGAGCCGAGGACCGCATGACCGCCGTGGTCGAGCTGATGAAAAAATTCGACATCTCCCAGGTGCCGGTGGTGGGGGAGGATGGGCGGCTGGTGGGCATCGTCTCCGAGGCGGACTTGCTCGAGCACCTGATCCACTCCGACCACATACACGACCCGGGGGAGACGATTGCGACGATGGTCAATCCGAGCGTGATCTCCGTGCCGCCGGATGCTACGGTGGCGAGCGTGTTGACCGCGTTCGAGCGCGGGAAGATCGTCGCGGTGGTCGAGAACGACCGGCCGGTGGGGATCCTGTCCAAGATCGATTTGATCGATTACCTGGCCGGCCGGTTGGGAAAGTAGATCCAGCCTTCAATCAGCCTTAAGGGCTGATTGAAGGTCTGCGATCAAATCGTCGATTTGCTCGATGCCGGCCGAGAGGCGCACCAGCCCTCCGGGGACTTCGAGCGGGCTGCCGGCGACTGAAGCGTGGGTCATCGCGGCGGGGTATTCGATCAGCGACTCGACGCCGCCCAGGCTTTCCGCCAGGGTAAACAAGCGGGTCGCACCGGCCATCCGGCGCGCAGCGGCTTCGCCCCCTTTCAGCACCACGGAGATCATCCCTCCAAACAGGCGCATCTGGCGGCGGGCGACCGCATGCCCGGGCTGATCCGGCAGACCGGGGTAGAGCACCCGCTCCACCGCCGGATGCTGGCGGAGGAATCGGCATATCTTTTCCGCGTTGGCCGAATGGCGCTCCATGCGCAAAGCCAGGGTCTTGATCCCGCGCAGCGTCAGCCAGGCGTCCATCGGCCCGGGCACCGCACCGACGGCGTTCTGCAGGAATTTCAGGCGCTGGTAAGCCTCGGGGACCGTGGTGATCAACGCCCCACCGACCACATCCGAGTGGCCGCCGAGATATTTGGTCGTGCTGTGGATAACGAAATCGGCGCCCAGACGAAGTGGCTGCTGCAGATAGGGAGAGGCGAAGGTGTTATCCACGCCCAGCCAGGCCTGTGTGACGCGAGTTCGAAGGATCTGCGCGATCGCCTGGATATCGGCTATCTTCATCAAGGGGTTGGTCGGCGTCTCCAGCCAGACCAGGCGGGTTTCCGGCTCCAAACTGGCCTCCACCGCGGCGAGATCGCTGGTATCCACGTATGAGAAGCGCAGCCCGTAAACGCTGAGGACTTTTTCAAACAGGCGATAGGTTCCGCCATACACATCGTTCCCCGCCAGGACGTGATCCCCCGGTTTGAGCAGGCGCAACAAAGTGTCGATCGCCGCCATTCCGGAGCTGAAAGCCAGGCCGTAAGCAGGTCGGTCCAGCCCGGCGCCTTCCAGGGCTGCCAGGCAGCTTTCCAGGGCGGCGCGGGTTGGATTGGAGGTACGGCCGTACTCGAAGCCCTTGTGGATCCCTACCTGTTCCTGCGCGTAGGTGGAGGTTTGATAAATTGGAGTGATGACGGCCCCGGTGGCGGCGTCGGCTGGCTGCCCGGCATGGATCGCCAACGTCTCGAAGTGAGGTTCAGATTTCATGGCTTCCCTTCTACTTGAAATACTCCCGGACCAGATCCTGGAGATCGACCTGGGTGTGCATGGAGAGGATGCGGAAGAAATCCTGGCGGGAGCTGAGCTGATACGCCTCCTGAGTCGCGTAATCCTTGAGGAAGGCAAAAAAGGCCTCATCCCCCATTCGTTTGCGCACCTCTTCCAGGAAGAGGGCTCCGCGGAGATAAACCGCGTTGCGATAGGGCATGAAGCCGCCGTAATCGTAGACGGGCAGGTTGATCCAACCCCGGGGTTGGTAGTATTTGACCCGGTAGCCCCACCACCAATCGACCAGGTCCGGATATGTCTTTTCGTAGAAGATCCGCTCGGTGTAGGTGGCCAGAGCTTCATCGAGCCAGGGCTCGAGCGCCTGGTCGTTGCCAACCAGGCCGTACCACCACTGGTGGGCCGTTTCGTGGGCGGCGATCATGGTCAGATATCCCTTGGGGGTGCCATCGTACAGGTTGTAGAAACCCTGGCTGAGAAAGAACAGGCCATCGTACTCCATCCCATCCAGGAAATCCGCCTCGACCACACTTAAGGTTTCATGGGGATACGGCCCGAACAGGCGCGAATACAGCGCGACCGCGTCGGCGGTATCATTCACTACCCGTTCGCCCGCGCCGGGGTTGAATGGAAAGTAGTAATCCAGGATGGTCACCCCGCCGACGGTTTTTTGAGACAGCTTATAAACCGGACTGGCAGAGAGGACGAAGTTGCGCGCGGAGTCTAGGCGATACTGGTAATGGTCGCTGTTTTTCTGGGCGGGGGCGCTGGCGGCGACCAGCAACCCCTCGGGGGCATTGCGGATCACCAGGTCGATCTGTAAATCCGTTGCCTCATACACCTGGTGCTCACCGTAATAGCCTGGGGCGTGGATCAACCAACCCTGTCCCGGCCGGTAGGGAGGCACGGCAGGGATCCAATCCACCAGGTTGAGCTGTCGTTTGGTATATCCATAGGGAACCGGGCGGGTCGTGTCGGAGGGGGGTGGGATGGCGGGGAGGTCGAGCTGGTAGACGAGATGGATAGACAGCTTACCCGCGGGAGCGAGAGGTGTCTCGAGGGGGAGGTCGAGACGGTTCTGGCTGAGCTGATATTCCGGCTCAGGCTGACCGTCTACAGCGACAGATTGGAGATGAAAACTCTCGGGATAGCGGTTCGGCTCAACCAGGAACGGGAGGGTTGTGATTTGGTCGCCCGAAGGGTTCCAGAACTCAACGTTCTCGGTTACCCTGGTGGAATGCCGGGCATAATCAAGCTCAACGTTCAGGGAATAAGCTGTCCTTCCGGGCTGCGCAGGGACCGGGGTAGCCGGTGGTTCAGTCGCGACGGTCGGGCTTGCTTCGAGATGAGCGCCCGCCAGATCGGTCGCTGGCAGCGTCCGGGTTGGGCCAGCGAGTGAAGTGGGGGTAGGGTCTGGATCTGTCGGATGGAGTGAGATTTGCGGCCTGCAGGCGGAAAGAATGTAGCAGGACAGCAAAATCAGGCTGAAGGAAAGCGTAATCGAGCGGAAGATAGAGCGCATGCGATTCACACCTCTTCCAAAAAAACATGTGCCGCGCGTCTAGTGTACCCCACCAACCGCACCTCGAACAGGGAGAACAGAAAGGCCCCAAAACCTATCCGGGATTGAGACCAGGGTCGATCCAGGAAAACCGGTGTAGCCGGAGTTATTCCTCGATTTCGTCCTTGTCTTGCAGTTCGTGGTCGTGGCCCACATCGCCGTGGACGTGACCGTGCTCCAGCTCCTCGGGAGTGGCATCCCGGAGATCGACGATTTTGACGTCGAACACCAGGTCCTTGCCCGCCAGGGGATGGTTGAAGTCCAGTTCTACGGTATCCCCCTGGACTTTGGAAATCCGGGCGTCCATAACTTCCCCGTCTTCATTCTTCACCTGAACCTCGACCCCTGGTTCCAGGGGGATGTCTGCGCCGAACTCGCTCCTGGGAACGTCCATCATTGCATCCGGATCCAGATCTCCGTAGGCATCATTGGAAGCTACGAACACCTCTTTGGATTGGCCTGGCATCAGGCCGTATAGCTCTCGTTCCAGCCCGGGAATGATCTGCCCGTAACCTTGAATAAACTCGATCGGCTCGGATTTTGTGGACGTCTCAAAGACCTCACCGTCGACGGAAAGGGTGTAATCCATGCGGACAACAACATCATCGGCAATGACACTCGGTTTTGGCGGTTGCGAATGATTATTCAATTTTCCCTCCACAATAAATAGATCAATTTCGTCGATTATATCATGGACTTATGTGAAAAAATTGACAAGTAGAATTGTTTGGAGTATAATAATCTAAATAGTATAAATTACACCGACCCGGGGGAAGCAAAATTTCCCCAATCGAATTCGGAACTAAATAACATATGAAGAGGAATAAAAATGGCCTATCCTTTTGAACTACCCCCCCTCACCTATGCCTTCAACGCTCTCGAACCGACGATCGATGCGCGCACCATGGAGATCCACCACGACAAGCATCACGCCGCCTATGTCAACAACCTGAACAATGCCTTGAAAGATTACCCCGATCTGCAGGGCAAGGATATTGAGACCATCTTACGCAATATCAATTCGGTTCCCGAAGTGATCCGCACCGCAGTGCGTAATAATGGCGGTGGGCACCACAACCACACATTGTTCTGGAAATGGCTCAAACCCGGCGGCAAGAACGCCCCAGATGGGGCCCTGGCCCAGGCCATCAACAGCACCTTTGAAACGTTTGACGCCTTCAAAGACAGGTTCAGTAACGCCGCAGCCACCCGCTTTGGCTCAGGATGGGCTTGGCTGGTGGTAGACGGCAGCAATCAGCTCCAGGTCTATTCCACGGCCAACCAGGACAGTCCGTTGATGGACGGCCACAGGCCGATTCTGGGCCTGGACGTCTGGGAGCACGCTTATTACCTCAATTATCAAAATCGCCGCCCGGATTACATCAAGGCTTTCTGGGGAGTGATCAACTGGGATACGGTCAACGAATTCTTCAGCGGGCGCTAACCGCGAATTCACTCGATTTCGAAAAACCCCCGGTTGGATCAATCCAATCGGGGGTTTGCGCTCTTTGGAATACAGGCCTATTTTTGGATGCCTTTTCGCCAGAGTAGGAGATACAGGCCGAAGATGATCAACCCAATGGAGCCGGTGTTGCCGATAAAGCTTACCGCGTTCCCCGGATTGCCCCCGATGTACAGACCCCAACCGACCATCGCCAGGACGCCGCCGGGGATCAGCGGCCACCAGATGAACTTTTCGGTGATCACCCGCGAGAAAACGGTGATGAGGCCCCAGCTAAAGGCAAAACTGACCAGCAGAATCCCAACCCGAGCCAGGCTATTGGGTTCGAGGGTGCTCTTGCCCCAGGCCAGGTACACCCCAGGGCCCAGCCCGACCAGCAAACTGCCCGGGATGATGAGACCAAACAGGTGGTCGTGCAATCCCCACAACAGAAAGACCAGCCCGAGACAGGTGCCCACGTACAGGCAAAAGTCAACCAGGCGCAGCGGGCTAAACAGAAAACAGGCTCCGATCGAGCCGATGATCCCACCCGGAACCAGAGGCCACAGGATCACCTTGTTCGCGGAATAGGCTGCCGCCAGGGTGATCGCCACCCAACCCAGGGCAAAAGCCATCAATGACAGGCCGATCCGATTCTGCCAGGAAGGCTTGACCAGCGCGCTGAGGATGAAAAATGCCCCGATCCCCAGCCCACTGACTATTCCACCCGGGATTATCAGAGCGATGGTCCGCGAGCGTATCCCGCTGAGCAGGAAGAAGAAACCTGTTGCGGGCAGGATCACCAGCGCCAACCAACCCGTTTTTAGATAGCCGTCGAGGAGGACCGCCACACCGATCATGATCAGAGCTGTACCACCAATCAAACGGTAGTTGCGAGCCGGCGGGTGAAGCGCCTGGTCTCGATCCTGAGAGTCCATAGATTCTCCTCGATTGGGGAAAATCATTCGCGTCATCAGATCACTCCCAATTCTCTTGCCTTCAAGACAGCCTGCATTCGGTCCTGAACGTTTAATTTGCCCAGAATGCTGGTCAGGTGGTTTTTCACCGTGCCTTCCGCGATGACCAGGTTTTCAGCGATCTCTTTATTGCTCGCGCCGGTCGCGACCAGTCGCAGGATCTGCGTCTCGCGAGTGGACAGGGTTTCGACCAGGGGTTCCACCTGGGCCGGCCGCATATGGGAGAGGCGCGAAAATTCGGCCATCACCTTGGCCGTGATCGAGGGAAGCATAAAATATTCGCCCCGTTGTGCGGCGCGAATTGCCTCGAAGAGCTTTTCAGACGAAACATCTTTGAGCAGGTAGCCCACTGCGCCAGCGCGAAGCCCATCGAAAACGGTTTCATCGTCATCAAACGTGGTCAGGACGAGCACTTTACACTCCGGCAGCAGGGCGCGCAGACGCTGCGTTGCGGTGACCCCGTCCAGGACGGGCATGCGCAAATCCATCAATACGACCTCCGGCCGGAGCTGGGTAGCCAGCCGGAGAGCTTCTTCGCCATTCGAGGCCTCGCCCACAACATCAAAATCAGGCTGGACGGAAAGCAGGGTGCGCAGCCCTTCGCGGAAGAGAACCTGGTCATCGACTATGAGGATAGTGATCGGCATGTGTACCCCGATTGAAGTGATATTGTTTTGGCCATGATAAGCTCAGCCCGGGATGGTTATTTCCAGGCAGAAACCCTGTCCTCTGGCGGACGTGATCTGGAACTGCCCATTCAAAACGAGAACCCGTTCCTGCAGCCCCAACAAACCGAACCCTCCGTCAGTCTCTTCAGCGCCAATCCCATCGTCGCGAATGGTCATGTGGACACAATTCGGGCTGCTGTAATCCAGCACAAGCCAGACCTGGCTGGCCTGGGAGTGTTTGCGGGTATTATTCAAGCCTTCCTGGGCGGCCCGGTAGAAGGTCAGTTGGACTTCGGCCGGGAGGACGCGTTCCTCTCCTACTACCTGGATGTCCGGCGTAAACCCGTCGATTTTGCTCACGGCGACCATACGCCCGATCCGTTCAGGCAGCGGCAGGTTTTCGTCGGGCAGGGCACGCAGCGCAGCCACCGAACGGCGCACGTCTGCCAGGGCCTCCTGGGTCTGGTTTTGGGCGATCCCCAGCGCTTCCATGGCGCGCTGAGGATTGCTGGGCAGGATCGCCCGCGCTGCCTGAATCTGCATGTAAATAGTGGTCAGGTAATGGCCGAGTCCATCGTGAATCTCGCGGGCGAGGCGGTTGCGTTCCTGGGTAATGGCCAGTTCCTCGGCCTGGATACTGTATTCGCGCAGGCGCTGGTTGGCCGCAGCCAACTGGTCGACCAGCCGCTCGACCTGGTTGCGGGCTTTTTCTTCGCTGACCGTCATTTGAGTAAACACCATGATGAAAATCTGGCCGGCCATGAAGGTGGGCAGGCCAGCCCAGACGCTCTCCCAGGAGTTGACGAATAAGTGAACTGTGAAGATATAGGCCAGCAAGATCAGCAGGTTGACCCCGTACGAAATTCGCCGCGGGAGCAGGATCACTGCATGACCGGCGAGGGGCAATAGCAAAAGCGCATTGAAGCCCGCGCCTTTGCCCAGGTAAACAATCAGCCCGCCGAGGGGGATTTGAATGGCAAAATAGACCAGCCGCACCGGTAGAGACTCGCTGCGCGCGCAGGTATTATAACCATAAATCCCGATGGCGATATAGGCGATCCCCAGCAACATCATCAAAAAAATATCGACGATTTGGGCGTTCTGCAGCGAGCTGAACATGGCAAAGTAAGAGGCCAAGACCACGACAGCAAACGCCAGGTCCGCGTTACTACCCGTTCTGATGGTCGAATTCTCGACCGGGGATTTTTGCGCCATCCAAAATTTATTATAGCATCAGGCTAAATTAGATCGAAGTTCAACCTGGTCACACTTTTTTCTGTGACCGTCATTCCTGAAATTGTGCCTGGCTGAGTGACTCAGGTCCATAGACCTCACCCTGGTCCGCGATTAAACTCAAAACGATTTCAGGTGAAAATCTTAAAAGCGATCATCCTGACTGAAGAGGCAATCCTGGCATGAAAATCCTGATGGTCTACCCCGAGTTTCCGGACACCTTTTGGAGTTTTAAGCACGCACTGGGCTTCGTCCGCAAACGCGCTTCCTCTCCACCGTTGGGGTTAGTGACCGTGGCGGCGATGCTGCCCAAGGAATGGCAGATTCGCCTGGTGGATATGAACATCGAAGCGCTGCGCCAGAAGGACCTGGACTGGGCCGATTATGTGATGGTCAGCGCGATGGTCGTCCAGCGCGAATCGGCCAAGGAGGTGATCGCCCGCTGCCGGGCGAGCGGGGTTAAGATCATCGCCGGCGGGCCGCTATTCACCGGGGAATACGAGCGCTTCGAGGGTGTGGATTATTTCGTGTTAAACGAGGCGGAGGTTACCCTGCCGTTTTTTCTGGCGGATCTCGAACGAGGCTGTCCTAAACCAGTCTACACATCGAGCGAATTTCCGGATATCCGCAAAACGCCCGTCCCCCGGTGGGACCTGGTCAAACGGGAGTATTACGATTCGATGAGCATCCAGTTCTCGCGGGGATGCCCGTTTAATTGCGATTTCTGCAACATCACGGCGATGTTCGGGCACTTTCCACGCACGAAGACCAAAGAGCAGATCCTGGCCGAGCTGGACCTGCTCTACCAGTTGGGCTGGCGGCGGAACGTCTTTTTCGTCGACGATAACTTTATCGGCAACAAGCGGCAGCTCAAGGAAGAGATCCTGCCGGCGCTGATCGAATGGCGCAAGGATAAGATGGGGTTCCTTTTTATCACCGAGGCTTCGATCAACCTGGCCGACGATTCCGAGCTGATGCAGATGATGGTCGCCGCCGGGTTTGTATCGGTGTTCGTGGGCATCGAGACGGTCGCCGAAGAAAGCCTGACTGAATGCCACAAGACGCAGAATAAAAACCGCGACCTGGTGGAGAGCGTCAAGCGCCTGCAGCGCAATGGGATCCAGGTGATGGGTGGTTTCATCGTCGGTTTCGACAACGACACCCGGGCGATTTTCCAGCGCCAGATCGAGTTTATCCAGAACAGCGGGATCGTCACTGCCATGGTAGGACTGCTACAGGCTCCCTACGGCACCCGACTCTACCAGCGCATGCAGAGCGAAGGTCGCCTCGTGGAGGAGATGTCCGGCGATAATGCTGACGGGACGACCAATATCATCCCAAAAATGGACGCCGGAGAGCTTAAAGAGGGCTACCTGCACATCCTGGAGCAGATCTACTCGCCGAAGCTGTTCTACGCCCGGGTTAAGAACTTTCTGGACGAATACCAGCCGGTCAAGATCAGCGTCCACATCGAGGCTCAGGAAATCCTGGCCTTTTTCCGCTCGATCTGGTACCTAGGAATCATCGGCCACGAAAGGCGTTATTACTGGCGCCTGTTCTTTCACACGCTCTTCCGCTACCCGCACAAGTTTCCCCTGGCGATCACCATGTCGATCTATGGGTTCCATTTCCGCAAGGTAAAGGAGCTGCATGTGATGGCGTGAGATGAACTCCTTCTTGACAGGTAAGGGAGAAGGCTTATAATTTTTGTAGCAGGAGAAATTTCGGGTTCTCACCTGAAGGTGATCAAGAAATGCCGTAAACATACGGCATTTTAAATAGAAGGAAGTGGGAGCGCTCCCAAGGAGGCCTATGCCCCTGACACTTGAAAAGATTGCGAAATTGAGCGGGGTTTCCCGCTCTACAGTCTCGCGCGTGATCAACAACGATCCAAACGTGAAAACTGAGACCCGGTACCGGGTAGAAGAGATCATCCGCCAGTATAACTTTCAGCCCAACCTGGCTGCGCGGGGATTGGCTGCCGGCAGGACGAAGGTTCTGGGGATCGTCATCCCGATGGGCGTCCAGGCCATCTTTACCGATCCATATTTTCCTCTTCTTATCCAGGGCGTTTCTGCGGCGTGCAATGCCAGAGACCACTCGGTCATGCTCTGGCTGGCTGAGCCCGAGTACGAACGCCGGACCGTAGGGCAGATCATGCACAGCGGGCTCATCGATGGTGTGATCGTAGCATCCTCGATGACCGATGACCCGATCATCGACGCCCTCAGCGCTTCCGAATTCCCCTTTATCCTCGTCGGGCGCCATCCAACCAAACCCGATCTTCCTTACGTCGATGTCGATAATTTCAACAGCGCCCGCGAGGTGATGGCATTTCTCTTCCAATCCGGATACCAGCAGATTGCCACCATTACCGGTCCCAAAAACATGATCGCCGGTTCAGACCGCCTCGAAGGATTTCTGCAGGCCTATCGGGAGCGGGGCATGGCGATCAACCAAAACCTGATTGCTGAAGGCAGCTTTACCGAAGCGTCCGGGTACGCCTGCATGAGGCACATTTTGGAATCCGGTGAAAAAATCGACGCAGTCTTCGCCGCCAGCGATATGATGGCCATGGGAGCGCTACGCGCTCTGCGGGAAAGAGGATTATGCGTCCCGGATGATGTTGGCCTGGTCGGTTTTGACGATATCCAGTTTGCGGCTACCTCCGATCCGCCGCTGACCACCATGCGGCAGCCTATTCCCCGGCAAGGCGCTGTCGCGGCAGAGACGCTGATCGATATGATCGAGCAAAAAGACCTCCAACCCGGTCATATTCTCCTGGCCACAGAGTTAGTGATTCGCTCTTCGACCCGGAAAATCTAAAAAAGGAAACTATTATGCGCTTCGGACATTTTGATGACCAACGCCGAGAATATATAATCACCCGGCCCGATACCCCACTGCCCTGGATCAATTATCTTGGATCGCAAGACTATTTTGGAATTATCTCGAATACGGCAGGAGGCTACTCCTTTTTTCGCGATGCCCGCCTGCGCCGGCTGACCCGCTACCGCTATAATAACGTTCCCTTCGATAATGGCGGACGGTATCTCTATCTTCGTGACGACGGAGACGGTGATTTCTGGAGCCCATCCTGGCAGCCGGTGCGGAAACCCCTCGAAGATTATTCCTGCCGGCATGGGATGGGCTATACGATCATCTCTTCCACCTATCGCGGGATCCAGGCTGAAACGCGCTATTTCGTCCCTCTCGACGAGACTTTGGAAATCTGGCAGATGCGGCTCACTAACTCCCGTTCCCAGACCGCTGACCTGTCCGTTTTTTCTTTGGTTGAGTTTTGCCTGTGGGACGCGCTGGATGATGCCTCGAATTACCAGCGCAATTTCAATACCGGTGAGGTGGAAATCGAAAGTGGGGTTATTTACCATAAGACGGAATACCGTGAGCGGCGCAATCATTTCGCTTATTTTGCCTGCTCGGAACCGCTGGCCGGTTTTGACACCCAGCGCGAGGATTTTCTCGGCGCCTATCGCGGCTGGCACGAGCCGCAAACCGTCACGGAAGGCCGCTCGCGAAACTCAGTCGCACATGGGTGGGCGCCGATCGGGTCGCACCACATCCGGATCCACCTCCAGCCCGGTGAGACCCGGACGATCCAGTTTATCCTCGGATATTACGAAAATCAGGCGGATGTCAAATTTACCGCGCCGGGTACGGGGATCATTAACAAGCAGGGCGTGCTGCCAATCATCCAGCGCTATCTGCAGGCGGGGGAAGTGGAAGTGGCATTTGCGGCCCTGCAGGCAGAATGGGACCGCCTGCTCCGCCGGTTCCAGGTGAATACTCCCGACAGCCACACGAACCGCATGGTCAATATTTGGAATGCATATCAGTGCATGATAACCTTTAATTTATCGCGGTCCGCGTCATTGTTCGAATCGGGCATCGGCCGGGGAATGGGCTTCCGCGACTCAAATCAGGACCTGCTCGGCTTTGTCCACATGGTACCCGAGCGCGCGCGGCAGCGGCTGCTCGACCTGGCCTCCACCCAACTGGAGACAGGGGGCGCCTTCCACCAGTACCAGACCCTGACCAGGCGGGGCAATAATGATATCGGCAGTGATTTTAACGACGACCCCCTCTGGCTGGTGATCGGTTGCCTGGCTTACCTCAAAGAGACCGCGGATTGGAGCATCCTGGACGAAAAAGTCCCATACGAATCCTGCCCGGGCACCGAACAGCCTCTTCATGAACATCTCCAGCGTTCGATCCGCTACACCCTGGACCGCCTCGGGCCGCATCAACTACCTTTGATCGGCCGCGCGGATTGGAATGACTGTCTTAACCTGAACTGTTTTTCACTGACCCCTGGCGAGTCCTTCCAGACAACCACCAATCAGGATGGAAAAGTGGCTGAATCGGTATTTATCGCCGGCCTGTTCGTTCTGGCTGCGCGTGAAATGGCAGACCTGGCCCAACACCTGGGAAACCATCCAGAAGCCGATCAATACCGCCTGGCCGCGGATCAAATGGAAGCGACCGTCTACGCACATGGCTGGGACGGCGAATGGTTCCTGCGCGCTTACAACCATTTCGGCAAGAAAATTGGCTCGAGCGAGTGCGCGGAAGGACAGATTTTTATCGAGCCGCAGGGAATGTGCGTGATGGCCGGGCTGGGCCTGGAAAGCGATCAGGCTTCTCGTGCCCTGGATTCAGTCGCTGCGCGGCTGGCGACCCCGCACGGGATCGTCCTCCTGCAGCCAGCCTACTCGCAGTACGATTATTCACTGGGCGAGATCTCCTCCTATCCGCCAGGGTATAAAGAAAATGCGGGGATCTTCTGCCATTCCAACCCATGGATCATGATCGCCGAGGCGCGCGCCGGGAGGGGAGACCGGGCCATGGATTATTACCTGCGCATCAATCCCTCGGCACGAGAAGAGATCAGCGAGATCCACCGCTGCGAGCCGTACGTGTACGCGCAGATGATCGCTGGAAAAGACGCCCCAACCCACGGTGAGGCCAAGAACTCCTGGCTGACTGGAACCGCCGCCTGGAACTACGCTGCCGTCACCCAATGGATCCTGGGCATCCGCCCCACTTTGGACGGCCTGCAGGTAGAGCCGGTGATCCCCACGGATTGGTCCGGATTCCAGGCCCTTCGCTCCTTCCGCGGCGTGGAGTACCGGATCGAGGTCGAGCGAAAAGGGCCCGGCAACGAGGTGCGTCTGTGGATGGACGGGAAGCCGACCCCGGAGACGGTTTTGCCCCTTCCAGAGAGCGGCGTGAAGACAGTAATGGTTCGCGTAGAGCTTTATTAGCTATGCAATACGGCTACTTTGATGACGCCGGCCGCGAATACGTAATCACCAATCCCCGAACGCCGGTGAAGTGGATCAACTACATCGGCACCCTTTCTTTTGGTGGATTCGTCGATCAGACGGGTGGAGCTCTCCTCTGCAAAAATGACCCTGCGTTAAACCGGATCACGAAATACCTCACGCAAACTCCTGCCTCCGATTTTAAAGGGGAGACGCTTTATCTCCGTGTACACGACGGGGCGGGTGGATATAAGGTTTTCTCCCCGTTTTTTGTCCCTACCCTGGACCGATTGGACTGCTACGAGTGCCGGGTTGGCCTGGGCTATACCCGGATGATCTCTGAATGCTGCGGCATCCAGGTCGAGGCGACGATCTTCGTCCCGGCTGGGGCGGACTGCGAGGTCCGTGATATCCGCGTGACCAACCGGAGAAGGCAACCAGTGAGCCTGGACGCGGTTCCGGTGGTCGAATATACCCATCCCGATGCGCTCAAACAGCTCACCAACGCCGATTGGGTTCCCCAGACGATGACTTCCAAAAAGGTGGATCTGGATGAAAGGCGGATGGCGCTGATCCAGTACCCATTCATGCTGCGCGACATCCGCATCAACTACTTCACCGCCAGCCTGCCGGCTTCCTCCTTTGAGACCGACCGGGCTTATTTTCTCGGCGACAACGAATACGGCACCTGGGCGCGCCCGCTCAGCCTGTTCAACCCGGCCCTGGGAAACCATGAAGCCCTGCGCGGAGACAACATCGCTGCCCTGCTCATCCCTTTCGGCGACCTTGGAGCCAACGAGTCTCGGCAGTTCGTCACCCTGCTGGGCCAATCGCCAACCCCGGCATCCGCGCTGCCCACGATCGAAAAATTCATCCAGGAAGGCGAGGTGGACCGGTCGCTGGCGGATCTGAAGCTGTTCTGGGACGCATACCTGGAAAAGATTCAGGTCCACACACCGGACGCGAACATGGACCGGATGCTGAACATCCACAATCCGCGGCAGTGCTACACCACCAAAAACTGGTCGCGCTACCTGTCATATTACCAGTTGGGCTACGGCGCGCGGGGGATCGGCTTTCGCGACAGCTCTCAGGACGTGATGGCGGTTCTGGCCAGCGCGCCAGCGGAGGGGAAGGAACTGCTCAAGAAACTGCTTCAGGTCCAGAAACGAGATGGGAGCGCCATGCACCAGTTCAACCCGCTGACCATGGTCGCCAGCGAGGGGGATTCGCTCGAACGGGAAGATCGCCCGCATTATTACAGCGACGACCACCTGTGGGGCATCCTGGCTGTGACGGCTTACCTGAAGGAGACGGGAGACTTTGCTTTCCTCGACGAGGAGATCCCCTTTTATGAGAAAGACTGCCAGGAACGGCCCTTCGAATCATGCAGTGTGCTGGAGCATCTCCGCCGGGCGATCGAGTTTACCCACGGCGACGCGGGCAGCCACGGTCTGCCGCTGCTGGGGTTTGCCGACTGGAACGACACGGTCAACCTGCCCAAAGGGGCCGAAAGCCTGTTCACTGCGGATCTCTTCGGCCGGGCGCTGGTCGAGATGGGCGAGCTTTCGAGAATGCTTGGGGACGAGACCGACCGCAAGCGGTATGCGGACGATTATGCTGCGCTCAAGAAGCGAGTCAATGCCTGCGCCTGGGATGGGGATTGGTACGTGCGCTATTTCGATTACGACGGCGCGCCGCTGGGCTCGCGGACGAACGCTCACGGTCAAATCTACATCAACGCCCAATCCTGGGCGGTGCTCTCGGGCTTCGCTACCGCGGAGCGCGCGCGCCAGGCGATGGATTCAGTGTATGCGCGCTTGAACACGTCCCGTGGGATCAAGCTGAGCGCGCCCGGGTTCAATGGGTTCGATCCCAAGGTCGGCGGTGTTTCCACCTATCCGCCGGGGGCCAAAGAAAACGGGGGTATCTTTCTGCACACCAATCCGTGGGCAATGATCGCCGAGACCTGCCTGGGCAACGGAGACCGCGCCTATCAGTACTACTGCCAGATCAACCCCGCCGTGTGCAACGAGGAGATCGAGCGCTACCAGTGCGAGCCGTACGTCTATCCCCAGAATATCCTCGGCGACGAGCATCCCCAGTTCGGCCTGGCGCGCAATAGCTGGCTTTCCGGCACCGCCTCCTGGACCTATCAGGCCGGCACGCAGTACATCCTGGGGGTGCGCCCGGCATATGAAGGCTTGATCGTCGATCCGTGTATTCCCAAGGCATGGGACGGGTTCTCCGTCCGCCGGGCTTTCCGCGGCGCGACCTACGAGATCGAAGTGAGAAATCCCAACCACGTCTCCAAGGGGGTGGTGGAACTGATCGCAAACGGCCAACCCGTCTCGGGCAATGTCATCCCGTCTTTTGCGGATGGGAAGGTGCATACAATACAAGTCATTCTCGGAGAAGAATAAAGGATAAACACTGTACCAACTAGGGACGAAGGCCCAACCAAGGACCAGGTCGGCAGGCTACATTTTGGTTCCCGGTTCTCGCCTTATCTACTTCTTTCCGTTAATCGCTGCCCGCCCGATGCCAAAATAGGTGAACCCCAAAGCGCGCAGGCGTTCGGGGTCCCACAGGTTGCGCCCGTCCAGGATCACGGGGGTGTGCATTACTTCACGGATGCGGTTGAAGTCCAGGGCTTTGAACTCATTCCATTCCGTCGCCAGGACGAGTGCGTCCGATCCCTCGGCGACCTCATAGGGGCTTTCGCAGAGCTTGATCCCTTTGAGCATCCGTGAGGCGGCCTCCATGGCCTGGGGGTCATAGGCGCAGATGTGGGCGCCCTCGTTCTGCAGCAGGTGAATGATCTCCAGGGCCGGAGCGTCGCGGATGTCATCGGTGTTGGGTTTGAAAGAGAGGCCCAGCACGCCGATGACCTTATCGTTGAGACTGCCCAGGGCGCGGCGCAGGCGCATCACCGCGCGACGGCGCTGGTTGCGGTTGATCTCCATCACCGCCTGGAGAAGCTGCGGCTGGGTGCCGTGCAGGACGGCCATGTGGGCCAACGCCTTGACGTCCTTGGGAAAGCAGCTTCCGCCCCAGCCCAGGCCGGCGTCCAGGAAGGAATGCCCGATGCGCTTGTCAAGGCCCATGCCAACCGACACCTCGCGAACGTCGGCGCCCAGCTCTTCGCACATGTTCGCGATTTCGTTGATGAAGGAAATCCGCGTCGCCAGGAAAGCATTCGAAGCGTACTTGATCATCTCGGCCGTCCGCAGATCGGTGATCAGGATCGGGCAGCGCAGGCTCAGATAAATTTGGGCAACCTTATTTGCGGCATCTTTGTGCATCGAGCCGAGAATGACCCGGTCCGGATCCATGAAATCGTTGATGGCCGAGCCTTCGCGGAGGAACTCCGGGTTGGAGACCACATAAAAATCTAAAGGCTTTCCCAACCGCCGCTTGGAGATGATTTCGGCGACCCAATCGCCGGTCCCTACCGGCACGGTAGATTTGTTGATCACGACGATGGGGTGGTCGACAACATCCGCGATGGATTCTGCTGCCTGGCGGACGTACTGCAGATCGGCCTCGCCATCCACGCCGGAGGGCGTGCCAACCGCGATAAAGGCAAATTCAGCGTCCTTCAAGGCCTCCGAGTAATCGCCTGTAAAGGTGAGCCGGCCCGCGCGCACGTTCTGCAGAACGAGCTGTTCCAATCCCGGTTCGTAGATCGGCATCACCCCTTGCCTGAGGTTCTCGATGCGGCTCTCATCTACGTCCAGGCAGGCGACCTGGTTTCCAAGATCCGCAAAACACGCTCCGGTGACCAGGCCAACATACCCGGTTCCAACCACACATATATTGCTCATAGATCATGACCTCCCAGTCTGAATGATGCTTATTGCTGCAATTAGCAAGGAAAATGGCGAACTCCCCCAACAAGTCGCAGCTAACAGGTAACTGCGGTACAGACAAGTATAAAAAAGTGCAATAATTCTGGCACTTTCGAACCCATTATACCGGAAAAGGGCCGGTCGACTGAGATCCAGATCGGATCCAGAAAAACCATGACAGGAATCCTTTGTCAGACAATTGACAAATGATTTGTTAGACAATATACTATGGTAGTCAGCGAATTTGTCCCGAGAATCAAAAACCGGTCCTTTCTCTCAGAACATCTTTTATGTCGACACTCCTCATCCGGAACATTTCCCTGCTGGTAACCATGGACGCGCAGCGCCGGGAAATCTCAAATGGCGCGATCTTCGTTCGCGATGGCCTGATCGAACAGGTGGGTTCCAGCGAGCAGCTACCCCAAACCGCTGACGCCACGCTCGACCTGCGTGATCACATCGTTTTACCGGGCCTGGTCAACACCCACCATCATTTTTACCAGACCCTGACCCGAGCAGTACCCGCAGCCCAAGATGCAAACCTTTTCCACTGGTTGAAGACGCTCTACCCGATCTGGGCCCGGATGAACGGCGAGGATATTTTTCTTTCCACCCAGACCGCTCTGGCGGAGCTGGCCCTTTCGGGCTGTACCACGGCTTCTGATCACCTTTATCTCTTCCCGAATGGCTCGCGCCTGGATGACGAGATCGAGGGAGCGCGGCAGGTTGGCCTGCGTCTGCATGCCTCGCGGGGATCGATGAGCCTAGGCGAAAGCCAGGGCGGGCTACCCCCGGACAGCGTCGTCGACCCGGAGGACGTGATCCTGCGCGACTGCCAGCGCGTGGTCGAAGCCTACGACGATCCGAAGCCAGGCTCCATGTTGCGCATTGTGCTCGCGCCGTGTTCACCTTTCAGCGTGACCACCGACCTGATGCGAGAAAGCGCACGAATGGCGCGCCATTATGGCGTGGCACTCCACACTCATCTGGCCGAGACCCAGGACGAAGAGGTATTTTGCCTCGAAAAATTTGGCCACCGTCCGGTTTCCTACATGCAGTCGGTTGATTGGGTAGGGCCGGACGTTTGGTTTGCCCATTCGGTATACGTTAACCCGGAAGAGATCGGCGTTTATGCGCGCACCGGCTGCGGAGTGGCTCACTGCCCGACCTCCAATATGCGCCTGGCTTCCGGGATAGCCCCGCTCCACGAATACCGCCAGAACGGCGTGAAAGTCGGCCTGGGCGTGGATGGCTCCGCCAGCAACGATAGCTCCCATTTTTTGTCGGAAGTTCGCCAGGCGATGCTCCTGGCCCGTTTGCGGGCAGGGATCGAGGGAGCTTCACTTTCCGGAAAGAGCACATTGCCGCTCCTGACGGCTCGCCAGGCATTAGAGCTGGCCACTTTGGGAGGCGCAGCGGTCCTGGGACGACGGGATCTTGGCTCGCTCGAGCCGGGTAAGTGCGCCGACTTTTTCGCGATCCACTTGAACCGCCTCGAGTATGCTGGCGCACTGCACGATCCTGTCGCGGCGGTCGTGTTCTGCGCACCCGTCAACGTAGATTACACCATCGTCCATGGGCGGATGATCGTAGAAGAGGGGCAAATCCGCACGCTAGACTTACCCCGCCTGATCGAAAAACACAACGCCGCCGCACGCCGCTTATTGAGTTAACCCGGTATGGTCGGTAAAGAAGAGGAGTTTGCGATGACGCCCAAGCAAGGTCAAAAGCCAACCAGCACGATCCTGGTCGACTGCGCTATGGGACGGATCCCTGCGGATACAGTGATCCGCGACGGGCAGTGGGTCTGCGTGCAAACCGCCGAAATCATTCCCAACACCGATATCGCCATCAAGGATGGGCGGATTGCTTACGTCGGCCCAGACGCCTCGCACACGATCGGTGAAGGTACCCAGGTGATCGATGCCTGCGAGCGCTACCTGGTCCCTGGCCTGCTGGATGCGCACATGCACGTCGAATCGGGGATGCTCACGGTCACCGAGTTCGTCCGGGCGGTGATTCCCCATGGGACCACGGGGATGTTTATCGATCCGCACGAGATCGCCAACGTTTTCGGGCTGAAGGGCGTGCGCCTGATGGTGGATGAAGCTGCGCTTCAGCCGATTCACGTCTGGGTGCAGATGCCCTCGTGTGTCCCCTCAGCTCCGGGTATGGAGACCCCTGGTTTCACGCTGGGGCCAAGAGAGGTGGCCGAAGCGATGACCTGGCCGGGGATCATCGGCCTGGGCGAGGTGATGAATTTTCCCGGGATATACAATGGGGATCCTGGCATACACGCCGAAATGGCGATCACCCGCGACGCGGGAAAGGTGATCGGCGGACACTATGCCTCTTCCGATCTGGGGCTGCCGTTCCACGGCTATGTTGCGGGCGGGGCTCAGGACGACCACGAAGGGACTCGCATGGATGACGCAGTCGCCCGGGCTCGCCAGGGAATGCGGGTGATGATGCGCTTCGGGTCAGCCTGGCACGACGTGGTTGAGCAAGTCCGCGCGATCACCGAAAAGGGCCTCTCCTCGCGTAATTTTGTGCTCTGTACAGATGATTCCCATTCAGAAACCCTGGTTGACGATGGACACATGGACCGGGTAGTGCGCCATGCGATCTCCCAGGGGCTCTCTCCCATGATCGCCATCCAGATGGCGACGATCAACACAGCCGAATATTTTGGGGTCAGCCGTGATCAGGGCCAGATCGCTCCAGGGCGCTGGGCAGATATCCTCCTGGTCAGCCACCTGGCCATGCTGACCATCGACGTGGTCATGGCCAAAGGCAGGATCGTCGCCGAAAACGGCGTCCTCAGCGTTGATCGCGTGGCTTATCCGTATCCAGAATGGGCGAAGAATTCCGTCCATCTGGCCCGGCCAGTCACCACGGACGATTTCCGCCTGACCTCTCCCATCGATGCGCCCAGGGTGATCGCCAACGTGATCGGAGTGATCGAAAACCAGGCTCCGACTCAGCACCTCAGGCTGGAAATGCCGGTCGACCATGGATTGATCAAGCCCGACCGGGACCGGGATATCCTCAAGGTGGCGCTGGTGGAGCGCCACAAGGGCACCGGTCAGATCCAGATCGGCCTGGTGCACGGATTTGGCCTGACCAGCTCCTGCGCCGTTGCAACCACTGTGGCTCACGACAGCCATCACCTGATCGTCGTCGGGACGGACGAAGCCAATATGGCCGCAGCAGTCAATGAGCTGGCCCGAGTCGGAGGCGGACAGGTGGTAGTGCGAAATGGTCACGTGACTGGCCTGGTTAAGCTACAGATCGGTGGTCTGATGTCAACCGATCGGGCTGAAGACGTTGCTCGCCAGGCTGCCAGTGTCTTGAGTGGTTTCCGAGAATGCGGCTGTACCTTGAATAACCCGAACATGCAATTGAGCCTGTTAGCGCTCGTGGTAATCCCTGCGCTGCGCATCTCTGATCGGGGATTGGTGGATGTCACGCAGTTCCGATTCATTCCAGTCATTGAGTAGGTCTATCCTTTCAGCGAAAGAAGGTTCTATGCCTGAAGCTTCACATCCCTTCCAACGATTGCAGTCCGGTCTGGCTGTACTCATCGCAAAGACACCTCCTGGAGAGCGCCTGCCCTCCGAACCCGAGCTGGCGAGAAAACTGGGTGTATCCCGGGCTACCCTGCGTGAGGCCATGCGCACGTTTGAAGGCCAGGGGTTGATTCGCCGCAAGCAGGGGGTCGGGACCTTTGTTGTAAACCCGACGCAAGTCATCGAGAGCGGCCTGGAAGTCCTGGAAAGTATCGAGACCCTGGCTGAGCGGATCGGACTCGAAGTTTCTTTAGGCGATCTCCTGGTGAAAGAAATCGACGCCGATGAGCTGGAAGCAAAAGCGCTTGAAATTGAGCCGGGTGCCCGTCTGATCCAGGTCTCGCGCGTGATCCAGGCCGAGAACCGCCCCGTGGCCTTTCTGGTGGATATCCTCCCAGAAGACATCCTGATGCCTTCCGATTTGAAATCCGGGTTCACCGGCTCCGTGCTGGATCTGCTGCTCAAACGCGGCAATCCGCCGTTGAGCCAGTCCTATACGGAGATTCGAGCCGTCGCCGCTTCGACTGAAGTCGCGCGCGCGCTGGAAATCCAGCGAGGAGATGTGCTATTGATGTTCATCGCATCCCTCTACGCATCCAATGGAAAAGTAATCGACCATTCTTACAGTTATTTCCTGCCTGGATATTTCCGTTTTCATGTCGTTCGCAGCGTCGGTCCACTTCACACCCCAAGCTGGGCAGCGCCAGAGCAGGAGAGGAGGTCGTAGAGGTCCCGATATTGAGCCAGTTCGCCAGGTATATGCCTTGATGCCCAGTACCAAACCTGATCAAAATCCAAAACCATATCCAAGGAGGTTTTTAACATGCGTAGCTTTGCCGGTCGTGACATTCTTTCGCTCAAAGATTTCGAGCGCCAGGAATTTTTCCAGGTTTTTCAGGTTGCTGATAAGCTCGAGCCAATTGCTCGCAGTCGCCGTAACAGTAATTTATTAGCTGAGAAGACGTTGGTCACCGCTTTTTACCAGCCTTCAACCCGCACTCGCCTCGCCCATGAATCGGCCATGCACCGCCTGGGCGGACATGTCACCGGTTTCTCGGATGCCAAGATGACCCGCGCCGGTGACTTCTACCAGGAATCGATCAAAGACACGGTCAAGATGCTTGAGTTCTACGGCGATGTGATCGTGATGCGGCACTTCCAGCAGGGCGCTCCTGCCGAAGCGGCCAAATGGGCCTCCGTGCCGATCATCAACGGCGGCGACGGCTGGGGTGAGCACCCCACCCAGATCCTGACTGACCTGTACACCGTGCTGACCGAGCGCGGCCACATCGACGGGTTGAAATGGCTGGCGGTCGGCGATATGCGCATGCGCACCATGCACTCTCTCGCCTATGCTCTGACCCAGTTCGACTGCCCGATCACCTTCGTTGCGCCCCCGGACATGAACCTGACCGACGAATTCAAGAGAGAGCTCGCCAATTACAGCCTGAATTACAAGGAAGCCGAGCACGTGGAGCAGGCTATTGCCGACGCGGACGTCATCCTGGTCGAGCCGGTCGTCCAGCCTGATTACACCAAGTCTCGCCAGGAAGCTGGCGAGCATGGGCTGACCCCTTCCAATTACAAGATTACCCGCGAGCTGTTGAGCACAAAGGCCAAGTCGGATGCCATCCTGCTGCACTCTCTCCCGCGCATGGATGAAATCCCCACCGATGTGGACATCACCCGCTGGTCGCGCTACTGGCAGGAGGCTTATTACGGCGTCGTGATGCGCATGGCGCTCCTCGCCCTGGTCCTGGGAGCGATGGAGTAAGAGCAACGGAGGTGAAAGATGCAAACATTCCTACATGGACGTGACCTGATCGGCGATCTGGACTTCAGCAAAGAGGAAGTCGAGACCGTTCTGGATGTGGCTTTCGATCTGAAGCGCAAGCGGGCTTTGAACGAGCCGCACGACTACCTGCGCGACAAAGTCCTGGCCATGCTGTTCTTTTTCAGCAGCACCCGCACCCGCGGCTCCTTCGAAGCGGGCATCGCCCAACTGGGCGGGCACGGCGCATTCATCGAATCGCGCACCACGCAAATCTCCCACGGGGATACCCCCAAAGAGATCGGCGAGATTTTCGGCCGCTATTTCGATGGGATTGCCATCCGCCACGTCGATTGGGGCGTGGGCAACGGCTACCTGAACGCCGTCGCGAAGGCTTCGCGCGTGCCGGTGCTCAATATGCAATGCGATATCTACCATCCCTTCCAGTGCCTGGCCGATCTGATGACCATCATCGAGAAGAAAGGCCGCGACCTGCGCCGCAAAAAAATGGTCGTTTCCTGGGCATACGCTGCTTCTTACCAGAAGCCAATGTCCGTGCCGCAGTCGCTGGTGCTGCAGATGCCGCGCTTTGGTATGGACGTGGTCCTGGCTCACCCACCGGAGTTCCGCCTGATGCCTGAGATCATGGACCAGGCCAAGGAGCAGGCGCGCAAATATGGGGTTGGCTTCGAGGTGGTGGACGATATGGAAGCCGCCTTCAAGGACGCCGATATCATCTACGCCAAGTCCTGGGGGGCGATGGTCCACACTCCCGACCAGGAAGAAGGGGCCAGGATCATCAAGAAGTACGAGCACTGGATCACCGACGAGCGCAAGATGTTGCTGGCCAAGCCCGATGCGATCTACATGCACCCACTGCCCGCGGACCGCAACATCGAAGTGACTGACGAAGTGATGGACGGGCCAAACTCAGTCGTGTACGACGAAGCCGAAAACCGCCTGCACGCTCAAAAAGCGGTGATGGCCTTAACCATGGGATAAAAGGAGATTTGTTCATATGGCGAAAAAAGGTGTTGCAGTAGTCGCGGTTGGCGGCAATTCCCTGATCAAGGATGAGGCCCACAAGACGATCCCCGACCAGTACGAGGCCGGGGCGGAATCGATGCGCCATATTTGCGATATGATCCAGCAGGGTTGGGACGTCGTCGTGACCCATGGCAACGGCCCCCAGGTGGGTTTTATCCTGCGCCGCTCCGAGCTGTCGCGCCAGGAGCTGCACGACGTTCCGCTGGACTATTGCGGCGCGGACAGCCAGGGGTCCATCGGATATATGTTTGCCCGGGCGCTGGATAACGAGTTCAAGACCCGCGGGATGGACAAAAAATCGGCCGCGGTCGTGACCCAGACCATCGTCGATCGCAACGACAAGGCTTTCCAGAACCCCTCCAAGCCGATCGGGTCCTTCATGGACGAAGCGACTGCGAAATCTCAGCACGATAAGGAAGGCTGGGTTGTGGTGGAAGATGCCGGTCGCGGCTGGCGGCGGGTAGTGGCTTCCCCCATCCCGCAGCGAATTGTCGAGGCAGACGCCATTAAATGCCTGATCGACGCCGGGTTCGTGGTCATCGGGGTTGGCGGCGGCGGCATCCCGGTCATCGAGGACGAAAACGGGGATCTGGTCGGCGTGGAAGCGGTCATCGACAAAGATTTCGGTTCCTCAGTCCTGGCCTCTCTGATCGGTGCGGACCTGTTCGTCATCTCGACGGCCGTGGAGAAAGTGGCGATCAACTTCAATAAGCCCGATCAGAAATGGCTGGATCGCATGACGGTAGCCGAGGCCAGGCAGTATATGGCCGAAGGCCATTTCGCCAAGGGCAGTATGCTTCCCAAGATCCAGGCGATCTTGAATTACCTCGAAAAAGGCGGCAAGCAGGCCCTGATCACCAACCCCGAGAACATCGGGCGGGCACTGGCAGGTGAAACGGGGACCTGGATCGTCCCATAAAGTATTGAAAGGCAGCTTCCCGTAGGAAGGAATGAAAATGAGTTCCGCGGGAAGCTGCTCCCTTCGACTTAGAAGCTTGCAGAACGGCCGATCCGAAACTGGAAAATTCGCACTTTAAAACGAGCAACACTCGCAGAATAGAGTACAATACTTTTATCTCGCTGTCCATCGTGTTTGCTAGCTGTAACAGCCCATTTTGCCCTAAGATTTGTGCTTTGCAGATCTCGGGATTGGTCGATTACAGAGGGCTTTTGCCCAGTGAGAGGAGGTGAACGAGACCGGAAACCTTGATTGTATTTTCCAATGCCGTTCTTAACCTTTCGCAAATGACTGCAAACTTGGAGGAGTCGAAATGAAAACAAACTTGATATGGCGCAGCCTGTCTCTGCTCATTATGGCCGTCCTGGTACTCACGGCCTGCGCACCGGCAGCGACCCCCGCTGCCACCCAACCTCCTGCGGCCCCCGCAGCCACCCAGCCTCCAGCGGCTCCCACCTCGCCAACTTTCCAAATTCCCGACATTGTCCAGGGTAAGTTCAACGTTGCTGTAGTCCTGGTTGGCTTCCACGCCGATGGCGGCTGGTCTCAGGCTCATACCGAAGGCGCCCAATGGATGGCGGCTCAGGATAACACCATCAACGTTCAGTATGTCGAACTGGTGAACCCTGGCCCCGATGCTGAATCGGTGATGCGCGCACTTGCCCGCAAAGGATTCGATTTCATCATTGGCACCACCTTTGAATATGGCCCGACTATGGATACCCTGGCCGAGGAGTTCCCTAAGGTTTCCTGGCTGCATGTTTCCGGTTATCGCAGCAATGGCAAGAACTACGGCAACCTCTTCGGCGCCATGGAGGACATGAAGTACCTGGCTGGAATGATCGCCGGTGCGCGCGCCAAGGCGGATAAAAATACCAAGTTGGGTTATGTCGCCCCCTGGCCTCTGCCCGAGGTGATCCGCCTGGGCAACGCCTTCATGATCGGCGCAAAAGTCACCTGCCCGGAGTGCACCATGGAAGTCCGCTGGATCAACACCTGGTATGACCCGGACAAGGAAAAGCAGGCTGCACAATCCCTGCTCGATGCTGGGGTGGACATCGTCCTGATTGGGTCCGATACTCCCGGGCCTTTAGTAGCGGCCGCTAACGCTGGTAAATGGGCCTTCACATATGACTACGTCAACTCCTGCACGCCAGCGCCGGAAAAGTGCCTGGGTACTCCCTACTGGAATTGGGGCCCCGTTTATCTCAACATTGTCAAGCAGATTCGCGCTGGCACCTGGAAGCCGGGCAATGATTATCTGGACGCCGATACGGGAATTGTTGGTCTGTATGGCTTCATGGAAGGCCAGAAACCACAACCAGGTGTTCCTGCCGAGGTGATTGATCAGGTCAAAGCAAAGCTGGCTGACATGCAGGCCGGCAAATTCACCCGCAAGGACGTTTTCAAAGGGCCCATCAAGGATAATACTGGCAAGGTAGTCGTCCCCGATGGGCAGTCGCTGACCGATGAAGATCTCCAGGGGATTGATGACGCTACCATTAAATCTAGCAATCTCAGTGGGCGAACAGCCTGCACGATTTGCATGCATTGGCTAGCAGACGGCATCCAGGGCACGATCCCTGCCATGCCTTAGCAGGAAATATTTCTCGGAAAATGACAATGACGTTGGCGCAGGGGGTATCCCCTGCGCCAACACGCCATCGATTTTTCCCGGAGAAGTGAATGACCGAATTATCAAATGCTTTTGAAATGTGCGGCATTGTAAAGCGCTTCCCTGGCGTGCTTGCGAATGATCACGTTGATTTTTCATGTCAGGTAGGGGAGGTTCATGCGCTGTTGGGGGAAAATGGTGCTGGAAAAAGCACGCTAATGAATATACTGGCTGGACTCTATCGCCCGGAAGCTGGAGACATTTTCATTGGGGGAAAACGGGTCGTCATTCGTTCTCCGCAGGAAGCAATTGCCCTCGGGATCGGGATGGTGCACCAGCATTTTATGCTGGTTCCTTCTCATACGGTTGCGGAGAACATGGTCCTTGGTCTGGATCAGCCTCGCTTTTTCCTGAACCTCTCTAAGATTGAGGATCAGGTGGCAGAGCTAGGCAAACAATACGGTTTGAATATCGATCCTCAGGCGAAAATCTGGGAGCTTTCTGTTGGTGAACAACAACGTGTTGAAGTGCTGAAGATGCTATTCCGCGGCGCAAAAATCCTGATTATGGATGAGCCGACGGCAGTTTTAACTCCCCAGGAAGTTGAATCCCTGTTTAAAACACTGCGAGATATGACCGGACGCGGTCATACGATCGTATTTATCTCGCACAAACTGGAAGAGGTTGTCACCATTGCCGATCGGGTGACCGTGCTGCGTCGCGGAAAAGTAAGCGCGGCGAATGTCAGTGCAAAGGGGACGACCAAAGCTCAGCTTGCCAAGCTGATGGTCGGAAGAGAAGTGTTATTCCAGATTGATAAAAAACCTGCGCAACCAGCCGAAATTGTGCTGGATGTCGATGGCTTATGTGCAGATAATGATCGCGGCTTGCCCGCGGTTCGTGAAGTGTCTCTTGAGGTTCGCGCCGGAGAAATATTGGGTATTGCCGGAGTGGCAGGAAATGGTCAGCGCGAACTGGCGGAATGCCTCACCGGCCTGCGAACGATTAAGTCAGGCGAAATCAAGATAGGTGATGCAGTTATCGATGGTAAGACGCACTGGCGAGAGCTTCGCTGGCAAGTGGCGCATATCCCTGAGGATCGCTCGGAAGTCGGCAGCGTGCCGGCTCTCAGTATCGCAGAAAACTTGATCCTCAAAGCCTTTTCCCGGCCGCCTATTTCGACTGGTCTTTCAATTAATAAAGCTGCGGTTCGCAAGAATGCCATCCAACTGGTGAAGGAGTATCAAATTGCAACGCCCACGGTCGAAACCCCTGTCCGGATGCTCTCCGGTGGTAATTTGCAAAAGGTGATCCTTGCCCGGGAAACATCAAAGCGTCCTGAGCTTATGATCGCGGTCCATCCTACGCGGGGATTGGACATTGGGGCGACGGAAGGCGTCCATAAGTTGCTGATCAGCCAACGAGATGCCGGCGCTGCTATTCTACTCATATCGGAAGATCTGGATGAGTTATTGTCTTTGAGTGACCGGATTGCAATCATATACGAAGGAAAAATTGTTGGTGAAACCTCGACCGAAGGTGCCGACATCCAGAAAATCGGCCTGCAGATGGCTGGAGTGAAGGCGGAAGCATGAATTTGCCTGGAACATCCTATCGTGTCCGTTTTGAATCTCGGTTGGATAACCCAGGATGGACTGGTATGGTTTCTTCCGTTTTGGGGGTAATCCTGGCCCTGATCGCAGGTGGCTTTGTCCTCAAAGCCGCGGGAGTCACCAATCCCATCGCGACTTACCAGGAAATCTTCAAACAAGGCTTTGGCACCTTTGCTGACTGGCGCGCAGGCTTCACTGCCTTGTTCACCGGTACCGATTGTCCGAAAGGATTGCTGTGTTTTGGCCCTTTGTCGGATACGCTGGTGAAAGCTTCACCCATTCTATTGACCTCCCTGGCATGTATCCTAGCTTTCCGCATGAAGCAGTGGAATATTGGCGCTGATGGGCAGATGTTTATGGGAGCATGGGCAGCGACCGCAATCGCTGTATTTATCCTGCCCAAGACGACCCCCGCGGTGCTTATGTTGGGGATGATGGGGACAGCTGGCATATTGGCGGGCCTCATCTATGGTGCGATACCGGGCTTCCTGAAGGCCTGGTTTAATATCAATGAAATCATCACAACTTTAATGTTGAATTATGTCGCCTATAAATGGCTCGAATTTTTTGTAGTCGTGGGCCCCTGGAGTATCGGCGATTTCGAATCGACTGGAAGATTCCCTCCTTCCGCAACCTGGCCGCGGCTGACCCAGTTTGCCGATAAAATTCCCGTCCTTTCGGGTTTGACGGCAAATCCAGGGATCCTTCTGGGAATTGTCGCGGCGATCGTCCTGGCCTGGATTCTATATCGCAGCCGTTGGGGTTATGAGATCCGAGTGATTGGCAATAATCCCAAAGCCGCCCGATATGCCGGGATCAATTTAAAGCGCAATATCCTGCTGGTAATGGCCCTTTCAGGGGCGCTTGCCGGGTTGGCCGGAATGAACGAGGTCGCGGCGTTGCGCGAGCTCAACGGGCGGTTTCAGCGGGGATACGGCTTTACGGGAGTGATCATCGCCTGGCTTTCCCGCTTAAACCCCATTGCAGCGATTTTCGTCTCCTTTTTGTTTGGGGGATTGCTCGTGGGAACGCAATTAATCCAACCCCAAGGGATCTCATCGATGCTCCAGGGTGTGATCCTTTTCGTGGTTGTGGGGACAGAGATGCTGTTCAGGTATCGAGTGTATATCGAAAAAATTGTTGAGGATGTTCCGGTTCGAGAGATCGGAGACGTTTCATGACCTCTGGCAACCTGTTTGATCTTGGTGTCACGATATTGTTTGGCGCTCTGGTGAGCGGAACTCCCCTGCTTTTTGCCACGCTAGGCGAGATTTTCGCCGAACGTTCGGGGGTCATGAATCTGGGTATTGAAGGCATGATGTTAATGGGCGCCATGGGTGGTTTCGCCACCTGGTTCCGCACCGGAGATCTCCTCTTGGGGATACTGGTCGGCATGCTTTTAGGCGGTCTTATGGCGCTCTTACATGCCTTTATCACCATCACTTTGCGAGCCGACCAGGTGGTCAGCGGGTTAGCTCTGACCATTCTGGGAACCGGTCTCTCCAGTATCCTCGGGCAACCTTATGTCGGTCAGCGCGTTCCAGCCCCTACCACACTTACCCTGCCCATTTTGGAGCATGTCGCTGCCGAACAAATCATCATTGTCTTGATCGGGCTGGTATTCTCCCCCCTGGCATGGTATTACCTGAACCGTACTCGCCCGGGGCTCAATCTGCGTTCCGTGGGCGAGCACCCTTCCGCCGCCGACTCGCTCGGTATCAACGTTATCCGCACGAGGTATTTGTATGTTGTTTTCGGCGGACTAATGAGCGGCCTGGCGGGAGCATCGATGAGCCTGATCACCGATCCAGGATGGGTTGATGGAAAAGCATCCGGGCTGGGATGGATTGCAGTGGGATTGGTGATCTTTGCGTCATGGGATCCTTTACGCGGGTTGTGGGTATCGTACTTCTTCGGGCTGCTGCGCCGGCTGCCTCTGGATCTGCAAAATCCGGCCCTTCCTCTGGTTTCTACTGCGAATAATCCCTCCGTAGGTCGGATCATGGATATGCTTCCTTACCTTGCAACGATCTTTATTCTGATCCTTGGCTCCCGCGAGGCCTTCCGCAAGCGCCTGGGCGCTCCGGCTGCCCTGGGCACCCCATATATCCGCGGCCAGCGTGGGCTGTAAAATATAGTAAAGGGCAATATGCCAAACTATACCGGTTTTGTTTGCTCGATTTGTGGAAAAGAATATGGCCCGGACGAGGTCCAGTATACCTGCCCGCGGGATGGCGGGAATCTGAGCGTCCTCCTCGATTACGCCGGGTTGCGCCAGAAATATCGTATCGAAGACATTACCTCCCGCTCAGATCCATCCCTGTGGCGCTATCTACCCCTCCTGCCGGTAGCCGATCCGGGGTATGAAGGCACTCCGCTGCGGGCGGCAGGCTGGACGCCTCTGTATACGCCGCCTGCCCTGGCCCGCCAGCTGGGTTTGAAGCGCCTGTGGGTCAAAGACGAAGGGCGCAATCCGACAGCGTCATTCAAGGACCGCGCCAGTGCGGTCGTCGTGGCCCGGGCGCAGCAGATCGGCGCTGAGGTGGTGGTGACGGCCTCGACCGGGAACGCCGGGGCCGCCCTGGCGGGAATGGCGGCTGCGGTCGGGCAGCGCGCGATCATCTTTGCCCCCAAGACTGCCCCGCAGGCTAAGGTCGCCCAGCTCCTGATTTACGGCGCTCAGGTGATCCTGGTCGATGGCAATTACGATTCAGCCTATGATTTAACCATCGAAGCGTCCCGGGAGTTTGGCTGGTACTGCCGCAACACCGGTTACAACCCTTTTACCGCGGAGGGTAAAAAGACGGCTGCCTTTGAAATTTGGGAGACCGTATTGCTGCGCATGGGCCGCAGCGATAAACCGCTCACCATATTTGTCTCGGTAGGCGATGGGAATATTATCTCAGGGATTCACAAAGGTTTCAAAGATTTGCACGAGCTGGGCTGGCTGGAGCAGATGCCGCGCCTTTTCGGGATCCAATCAGAAAACTCCGCGGCGATTGCCAACGCTTACTTTGCCGGTACGGAAGAGGTCAAACCTGTCAATGCCACCACGATCGCTGACAGCATCTCGGTCGATATGCCCCGCGATGGGCTGCGCGCCGTTCGCGCGGCAACCCAGACCGATGGGTGCTACCTGACCGTTCCGGATTCCGAGATTTTAAAAGCCATCTCCGAACTGGGCAAAGTGGGAATATTTGCCGAACCGGCTGGTTCCACGGCTTATGCAGGCCTGGTCAAAGCAGTACAGCAGGGGCTGGTTGGTGCAGACGATTCTGTTTTGGTGTTAAATACAGGCAGCGGATTAAAAGATGTGCGCGCTGCCATGCAGGCGGCTGGAGAAGCCCCGGTCATCGAACCCAGCTTGCGGGCTGTTAAAAAGTTGTTGAAGGTCTGAGTGGATCCATCGCCGGAGTGGCCCTCCAGCAGGGGAGGATGCATGTTGCCTACGTATTCAATAATCGCCCCGATCTATAATGAGGCGGCAAATCTGCCGGAACTGTATCGGCGGATTTGTGAAGTGATGGAGAAGACCAACGAACCCTGGGAATTGATCCTGGTCGACGACGGCTCGAAGGACGGCTCAACCGATCTGATCCGTGACTTAAAGGAAAAAGATCCGCGCGTTCGTCCGGTGATCTTCTCGCGTAATTTCGGACACCAAATTGCAGTCACCGCCGGCCTGGATTTCAGCCGCGGCGATGCAGTGGTCATTATCGATGCAGACCTGCAGGACCCACCCGAGCTGATCCTGGATATGATCGCTAAATGGCAGGAAGGATATCAAGTCGTCTATGCCGTCCGCACTGAACGGGAAGGTGAATCCTTCTTCAAAAAATCCACCGCCTCTTTGTTTTACCGGGTGATTTATCGCATCACCGATGTGAAGATCCCGCTGGATACCGGTGACTATCGCCTGATGGATCGCAAGGTGGTTGATGTAATGAACAAAATGCGAGAGAGGCACCGCTTTTTGCGCGGAATGGCTTCCTGGGTCGGTTTTAAGCAAATTGGCCTGCCATACAAGAGGGCGGCGCGGTATTCAGGGGAAACCAAGTACCCTTTCCGCAAGATGTTCCGCCTGGCGCTCAATGCGATCACCGGTTTCTCGTATTTCCCTCTCCAACTGGCGACATACGTTGG
Organism: Anaerolineaceae bacterium; assembly: GCA_035542155.1. Lineage (GTDB taxonomy): Bacteria > Chloroflexota > Anaerolineae > Anaerolineales > Anaerolineaceae > DATKLX01. Next base: position 12,271 of record DATKLX010000045.1, on the reverse strand, counting down.
TTTTATCGCGGCGGCGATAGCCATCCTGGCGATCCCGGTGGTGATCATTCTGCGCCTGACGACCAACGCGGCCCTCGGCCAGGCATCCACCTTGATCGCGGTTCTGTTCTTAGGAGGGGTCCAGCTAATCTCATTAGGTATTCTTGGGGAATACATCGGCCGCATTTACGACGAGGTGAAGGGACGACCACTTTACATCACCAGTGAAGAGCCATCCGATTCGGAATCTTAACCTCCATCCTCTTGAGGATGGCTGGTCAACATTGGACAGCAGCCCCAAAACTGTTAGCGAATAATTGGCATTACACATAATTGGAACTACTAGTTACGTATGGAGAACCAACCATGGCAAAAATTGACCTGACTCTGCATGAAGATCGCCTGAAGCATACTCTTCAACGAGTTCGCGAGCGCAATATCATCATTCCGACCTTCGCACAGATGAAAGATCCATCCAGGATCCCGGCGAAAGTCAAGGAAGAATTACGCGGGATCGGCCTGTGGGACGTCCACCCCCGCAATCTGTTCCGGATCACCTGGCACAACGAGCCGGTAGCCTCGGGGGGCGAATTCGACGGAGTCAATTACATCGAGTTCCCTTCATCTCTAACCGGCGTTCCGGCGCGGATTATCGCGATGATCGGAAAATGGTTCCCCACAGGCGCTCATAAGGTTGGCGCGGCTTTCGGATGCCTGGTGCCCCGCCTGGTGACCGGTGAATTCGACCCGACCACCCAAAAAGCGGTCTGGCCATCGACGGGAAATTTCTGCCGCGGTGGAGCATACGATTCGGCTCTGCTGGGTTGTACGTCCATCGCCATTCTTCCTGAAGGGATGAGCAGGGAACGATTTGAGTGGCTTTCTAAGATCGCTGGTGAAGTGATCGCCACCCCCGGCACTGAGTCCAATGTCAAGGAAATCTTTGACAAGTGCTGGGAGTTACGCAAATCCGGCCAGGACCTGATGATCTTCAACCAGTTCGAGGAATTCGGGAACTATCTCTGGCACTATACGGTCACCGGCCACGCAATGGAAGAGGTGCTCAAGGCCGTTATAGGGCCAAAGGATGATTACCGCGGGATGGCCTCGGCGACCGGTTCCGCGGGGACCATCGCCAGCGGCGATTACTTGAAACAACACTTCCCCTCCAGCAAGATCGTTGCCAGCGAAGCTCTGCAATGCCCAACCCTGCTCGAGAACGGTTTTGGCTCCCACCGCATCGAAGGAATCGGCGACAAGCACGTGCCGTGGATTCATAACGTCAAAAACACCGACGTGGTCGTAGCCATCGACGATAACGCCGTGGTCAACCTCGCCCGCCTGTTCAATGAGCCGGAAGGCCGCATTTACCTGGCCAAGAAGGGCGTTCCCGCTGAGATCGTCAGCCGGCTGGATCTGCTCGGCTTCTCCGGGATCGCCAACGTCCTCTCAGCGATCAAACTGGCCAAGTATTACGAGATGGGTGAGAACGATGTGGTACTTACCATTCTGACCGACTCGATGCAACTGTACGGCAGCCGCCTAGAAGAAATGCGGCAGGAATCCGGGGCGTATACTACCACCGATGCGGCCGAGCACTTTGCCCGCTACCTGCTGGGTGAGTCGACCGATCACATGCTGGAGCTATCCTACACCGACCGCCGACGGGTGCATAACCTCAAGTATTTCACCTGGGTGGAACAGCAGGGTAAAACTTACGAGGAGATCAACGCCCAGTGGTACGACCGGGATTATTGGACCACCGTCCAGAAACAGGCCGATGAGATTGACTGCCTGATCGAGGAGTTCAACGCCCGGACCGGCGTCTTGAATTAGTCTGGAGGTTTTCCATGATCCCTCGTGAAGCGCTGGTTCTGGTCTGCGTCCTGCCATCGCCGCGAGATTTGGAAATTGCCCGGGTGCTGGGCTGGTACCGTATCCCCCTGCGTCACGCGCCTAAAGTTGTAGACGTCGATTACCTGGCGTTCTACCAGACCGCCGCATTCGGCGAGGCCGAGCGCTGGAAGATCCAGTATGTCGCCGAAGTTCGTGGACACGAGCTGGCGACGCGCGGGGAGCTTCTTCGCGACGAGCGCGACCACCCGCGGGCCAATGAGGAGTATTTCAAGATCCAGATCGGTTCGCTGCTCCCGTTACCCGAACCGATCGTGGCAGACCACTGGCGGCGCCTGACCTTTCTTTATACGACCGGGGACTACCTGAACCAGGCTCGCACGCTCAACGATCTGGTGATCCATTCGGAGGAGCGTGAGATTTTGTGGTCTTCCTTGCGCGAGCGGGCGCTCCAGGGCGGGCGGTATGAGGCCGGAGATCTCAAGCTGGAACCAGCTCTCGATCCGGAGATCCTCGAGTTGCTTGGGGTTTTTGGCCTGGGAGCGGAGCCGCATTCCACTGAGGATGATTAATAAGGTTATTTTTCTGGAGGGTTGAATGTCTTTTCTGATTAAATCGGGCACTTTGATCACCGCTTCGGAGACCTTTGTCGCTGATATTCTGGTCGACCGGGAGATCATCCAGGAGATTGGGTCTGAGTTGGATGCGCCCAACGCGGAAGTGGTCGATGCGACCGGGAAGCTGGTTTTCCCTGGCGGCGTTGACCCGCACACGCACTTCGATCTGCCCATGTTTGGCACAGTTTCGTCTGACGACCACTATACCGGCCATAAGGCCGCCGCGTTTGGTGGGACGACCACAGTCATCGACTTCGTGCCACAAGATCCCGGCACGCTGGAAGCGAACGTAAACGCCTGGCGGAAAAAAGCCGACCCCAAAGCGGCGATCGATTTCAGCTTCCACATGAACATCACCCATTTTGATAAAAAAATCGCTGCCGAAATTCCCCATCTGATCGACCAGGGGATCACCAGCCTGAAGGTATTCACCGCATACAATAACCGTCTCCGCCTGCAGGATGGCGAGATATTCAAGGTGATGCGCATCGCCCAAGAACAGGGGATGCTCACTATGCTCCACGCTGAGAACGGGGACGTGATCGATTTGTTGGTAAAAGATGCCCTTGCCGAAGGCCGCACCAGTCCAGAATGGCATGCGTTCACCCGCCCGGCCTGGGGAGCGGTCGAATCGGTTCTGCGCGGCTCGGCCCTGGCCGCCCAGGCGGGGGCGCCTCTCTACATCGTTCACATGAACGCTGCAGGTGAGGTGGACCAGCTCCAATATGCCCGCCATACGGGCGTCTCAGTGATGGGGGAGACCTGCCCCCAGTACCTGTTTTTTACGGTGGATGATCTTCGCCGTCCGGATGGAGCCAAATGGGTCTGCTCGCCGCCAATGCGGACTGAAGCCGATCAGGCCCGCCTGTGGCAGGGTCTGGCGGAAGGTATTCTCCAGACGATTGGTACGGACCATTGCGCGTTCTTTTATAACGGCGCCAGGCCAATCCTGTACGAGGGGAAACCTGTGGCGATCCCGGGAAAGGAATTGGGCGCGGATGATTTTACCAGGATCCCCAACGGCCTTCCGGGCGTAGGTGACCGCCTACCCATCCTGTGGACCTACGGGGTACGGGCGGGAAAAATCACGGCCAACCAATTTGTTGCCCTGAACAGCACCAACCCGGCCAAGATCTTCGGCCTTTACCCGCGTAAGGGAGCATTACTGCCCGGGGCCGACGCGGATATCGTCATCTGGGATCCGGAGCGCAAGCTGACCTATGGGATCGAACACGCCCAGCACCGGACCGATTACAATTTGTACGAAGGCTGGGAGCTGGTCGGCTACCCCGAAAAGGTCTTCCTGCGCGGCCAGATGATCGTCGATGGCGAGCAGTGGCTGGGGAGGGCCGGAATGGGCTGCTTCCTGGAGCGCAAGCCCTATGCCCCCGTCCTGTAATTTGTTCGGAGTAATGGATCCATTCTTTTTGTGAACACGTTTTTCGATACATTGATCATTGCGCCGGTCGCCATCTTTCTGCTGGCCGCGGCGGTGATCCTGATTTTGAGGCTGCTCAGGCCAGGGTTCGGTTTTACCTGGCTGATCGCGGTTAGCTCGACCTTGGTCGCCTGGGGGGTGGTGCTCTTCCTGCGTCTCCGTCTCCCTCTCAGCATGGTCTTGATTCCCTGGAAGCCAGAGTCCATATTTCCCTTTTCCCCTGCGCTTTCCCTCGACCAGGTCTCCTGGCCGTATGCCTTTGCCCTGATATCCCTGGCCCTGGGGGTGCTACTCACGGCGACCGCCCGCTACCAGTATCAGACCAATGCCTTTGCCTGGGCAGGTAGTATGTTGCTGACGGCTGTGGGGTTGCTGGCAGTGCTTGCCGCCAATCCCCTGTCTCTGATCTTAACCTGGACGGCGATCGACCTGGTTGAGTTGCTCATTTTATTGGTGAATAGCCAGGAAATAAGGTTGCGCGGGCAGGTTGTGGTCGCCTTTGCCGCGCGGTTGATGGGAACCCTGGTCGTGATGGCAGCGCTGATCGCGGGCCAGGCGAATGGCCAGGTGGTACAGCTCTCCACGGCGCCAGAGGGAGTGGGCCTGATTTTATTGATCGGTGTGGGTCTCCGCCTGGGTGTGTTTCCTCTTCATCTCCCCTTCCGCAAAGAGCCGCCGATGCGCCGGGGCCTGGGAACTGTGCTTCGCCTTGTCCCTGTCACTGCCAGCCTGGTCGTTTTAGCCCGCCTTCCCGCCGGGATCGTGCCCGCAGCTTGGGCGCCCTGGCTGCTGGCATTCACGGCCCTGGGTGCATTTTATGGGGCTTTGCTCTGGATTCGCTCTGAGGATGAGATCAGCGGCCGGCCGTATTGGGTTATCGCGTTCAGCTCTCTTGCGATCACCTGCGTGGTGCGCGGCGAACCTCTGGGCAGCCTGGCCTGGGGGATCGCGCTGATTCTGGCCGGTGGGAATCTGTTTTTGTTTTCAGCGCGCAGCCGGCGGCTTTTATTCATCCCCGTTCTCGGCCTGTGGGGTCTCGGCGCGCTGCCTTATTCACCCGCAGCCAGCGGCTTGCATGGGCTCGTCTCTGGGCCTTTTGCCGGGTTTAATATTTTCTACCTGGGTGCTCTGGCCCTCCTTCTCGTCGGTTATGCCCGACACGCTCTGAAACCCGGCGATTCGCTGGAAAGTATGGAGCGTTGGATCTACCTCATATACCCGCTGGGGTTGGTCTTCCTGACCGGTACGCAGGTGGTCCTCGGTGTTTTTGGCTGGAAGGGTTCCGTGTCCGCAGGCGTTCCCTGGGCAAGCACAGCCGTCAGCATATTTGCCCTGGCCTCAGGTTTATTGATGGTGCGTCTGACCGCCTGGCCGGACATGGAATCCACCTGGTGGCAACCATTCCTGGGCAGTATTTTAGATTTTGGCGCGGCTGTGCTCCGTCTCGATTGGGTATATCGCCTGTTCCGGCTGGCTTACCGGGCAATCGGACGCCTGGTCGCCGGGTTGATCGCGATTCTGGAGGGCGACGGCGGCGTCATATGGGCGTTGGTGCTGTTGGCCCTCCTGGCTACATTCCTTCGCAGCGAGGGAGTTCCCTGATGCTGTCTATCCTGGCGGTCGTTCTTTTGGGGATTACTTCGCTTTTTCTGCTGGTCAGCCGGGACTGGCGCTGGACCATCGTAGCCCTGGTCCTCCAGTACACTGGCGTAACGATCCTGGTGGCCAACCACTGGCCGATGGGGATGGCCCTGGTCAAGCTTGTGGTCGGTTGGATGGCAAGCGTTGCGCTGGGTTTGACCCAATCCGGCCAGAAGCAGGATCTGGCTGAAGAGAGATCCTGGCCTTCGAGCCGCCTTTTCCGCCTTCTGGCGGGAGGATTGATGATGCTGATCATCTCAACCTTTGCATCGAAAGGTCAGGGTTGGTTACCAGGGGCTGCTTCGACACAGGTATGGGGCAGCTTTATCTTAATTGGAATCGGTCTCCTCCAGTTAGGCATGACCGCACAGCCGTTCCGGGTTGTGATTGGCCTGCTGACCGTATTATCCGGGTTTGAGGTGATCTATGCCGTGGTAGAGTCTTCGGTACTGGTGGCCGGCCTTCTCGCGGCGGTCAATCTGGGCCTGGCGTTGACCGGCGCATACCTGCTGACCAGCAGCGCTATCGAGGGGGATGCCTCATGAATGCGCCAGTATTATGGGTCATCTTTCCAGCCCTGTTGAGCCTGTTTTTGCTGGCCGCGCATTACCACCCCCGCGTGACCTACTGGATTGGCTCCAGTTTGGTGGTGCTTCTTGCCCTCCTGGCGTGGCTCCTACCGATGACCCCGGGCTCCCGACTGGGGCCAATTCCCCTATATTTGAACCCCACCATGACATTCTTGGGCAGGACGCTGACCCTGGATGCGGGCGATCGCCCCTTCTTAATGTTGGTCTACTCTCTGGCGGGGATGTGGTTTATCGGATCGCGTATCGGCCGGGCGAACCAGCTCTTTATTCCTGCCGGATTGGGGATGGTTGCCTTCCTGGTCGCGGCAGTGGCAGTCGAGCCGTTCCTCTATGCGGCCCTATTCATTGAAATTGCGGTTTTGATCAGCATTCCATTGCTCTCACCTCCAGGACAAAAAATCTACCCGGGTATTTTGCGTTATCTGATCTTCCAGACGCTGGGAATGCCCTTTATACTATTCACCGGCTGGATGCTCACCGGCGTAGAATCCGGTTCCGCCGCTCCAGAGCTGACTTCCCGCGCCGGCATGCTCCTGGCTCTGGGGTTTGCCTTCCTTCTGGCGGTATTTCCCTTCTATACCTGGATTCCGCTGCTCACCGAAAAGGCCCAGCCTTATGTGGCCGGATTCGTCCTCTCCGTTCTGCCCACGGTCGTGCTCTTATTCGGTCTAAATTTTCTTGATCGTTATGCCTGGATCCGCGATTCAGCCAATCTGTACGTTGGCCTGCGGTTAATCGGCGCGCTAATGGTCGTCACCGGTGGGCTCTGGGCGGCTTTCCAGAATCACCTGGGGCGGATGTTCGGCTACGGAGTGATCGTCGAGACCGGGTTCTCTCTGCTGGCGATCAGCCTCACCAGACAGGGCGGCCTGGCGTTATTTGCCCTCCTGCTGCTGCCCCGGCTATTGGGCTTTGCCGTCTGGACTCTCTGCCTGGCGATCGCTGAGCATGAAACCGGTTCATTAAAGTTGGATCAGCTCCGCGGCTTTGGACGATATTTTCCGATGGTGACGGCCGGTCTGGTCGCCTCCCACCTCTCGATCGCCGGCCTTCCATTGTTGGCCGATTTTCCGGTCAAACAGGCCTTGCTGAACGGTATCGCACAGCAATCGGGCACTGAAGCTTACTGGATCCTGGCCGGTAGTTTTGGCCTGATGGTCGCGGCCCTGCGCAGTCTGGCCGTATTTCTCCAAAGTCAGGAAGCGCCCGTGGAGGAGATCCAGCCTGTGGAAGAGGTGGTGCTCGTTCTGCTAGATTCTGGTCTCGAACCGGCTACGGCTCCTTCCCCTGAGGCGGCGGCGGTACCCCGGATCCAGGCGTTCCAGGCTCAGGAAACGACCGCCGAAATGGTTTTGGTCGGAATAGGGATTCTGGTACTGGTCATCGCCGGCATTTTTCCGCACCTTTTTCAACCAAGCGTGTTGAACATCCTCAAACCGTTTACACATCTCCCGATTCCCTAAATGGTATAATGGTTCGCAGGAAATCTCTTTGGTAAACGAAAAACAGGGGTTTCCTCCACCGTTCTCACATGAAACCCCTTGAAAAGCTTATCATCTGAAAACGAAGGAACCTTCCATGGATCAGGAACAAATCATTAAACGGTTGGAATGGCTCGATGAAGAACGCCGCAAGGATAAATTAATCATAGCGACGCTCGAGGAGCGTCTGGCGAACCTCGAAGGGAGTTTATCACCGGTTCATCAGCAGATCCGTGAAGTGACGGGCGAAGTGACCCGCGCATTTTCCATCCTGGCTCGCCTGGACCAGTTCGAAGCCTCCCTTGCCCAGGTACGGGTCGAGTTCAATCGCTCCCTGGAAGGCATCGAAAAAATGCGCAGCGACCACGAACGTGAATATGAAAAGATGCGGCGAGTGGAAGTGGAGGGGTTGAACAAAGCCATCGCGGACGTGCGCAAAGGTCAGGAGTCGATTCCCGATATGCGCAAATCCATCCAGGCGCGCATGGAAGAAGAGTTTCGCCTGGGGCGGCTGATCGAAGAGCTCGAAAACCGCCTGGTCGAATATCACCATTCGGATGAGGAATACAAACGCTCCCTCAAGCTGATCGATGAAGGCCGCCGGCAGGATAATAAACGCCTCGTCGATATTCAGGGCGAGGTCGCGGCGCTGCGAAAACGCGCCGACGAACAGCGCGGTAAGGTCGATCTGACCGCCGATAACCTGCGCAAGCTCGAGGTTCGCCTCTCAGAACTGCTTTCTGCGGAAAATGAGCGCCGCCAGGCACAGGCCTCCTTCCTCGAAAAGCAGGCTTTGATCCAGGTCGAGCGGGACCGAACCTGGCGGGATTGGAGTGCGCGCTTCGAGTCGATCGAAAAGGAGGCCCTGGGACTGGATGCCCAACTCCAGGCTTTGGATGCGACCCATCGCTCGGTGAAACGGTCCCAGGAATCCCTCGATGACGTAATCCAGCGGATCGAGCGGCGGATCAACGAGATCACCGAGATGCAGCGCCTGGCAGAAGACCGTTTCCGCCAGGATTGGACCACCTTTAAAGCCGACGATCAAAAACGCTGGACAAACTATGCCCTGGCCCAGGAAGAGCAGGGGCGCGAAGTCAACCGCCAGTTCGAGAAGCTGACCGAGCGCATCGTTTTCTTCGAAGATGTGAGCCAGGAGTTGCAGGATCAGCTCCATGTGGCCACCGAAGAGACGGAGAAACGCCTGCAGGGTCTGCTTGGCCTGGCCCACGAGTGGATGGCAGCCTACGAGCGCGCTTTTGGGCGAGCCCGGTAATTCGAATGAGAGTCATCGGCACCGCTGGACATGTCGATCATGGTAAATCCACGCTGATTGCCGCCCTGACCGGAAGTCACCCGGATCGCCTGAAAGAGGAGCGCGATCGGGAAATGACCATCGATCTGGGTTTTGCCTGGCTAGAACTGGCCAATGGTGAAACTATCGGCATTGTCGACGTGCCAGGGCACCGCGATTTTATCGAAAATATGCTCGCCGGAGTGGGGGGAATCGATGCTGCTCTCTTCGTGGTCGCCGCGGATGAAGGGGTCATGCCACAAACGCGCGAGCACCTGGCCATTTTAGATTTGCTGCAGATATCCAACGGCGTGATCGCCCTGACCAAGGCCGATCTCATCGATGACCCCGAATGGTTCGACCTGGTTGAGGCGGAGGTCCGGCAGGCGATTCAGGGGACTGTCCTGGAAAACGCGCCGCTGGTGCGCGTCTCGGCAAAAACCAGGATGGGCCTGCCGGCCCTGGTTGAAGCCCTGGCCCGGCAGCTCGAAGCGCAGCCGGCCCGGCCGGACCTGGGCCGACCGCGCCTTCCCATCGACCGGGTGTTTACCATGTCCGGTTTTGGCACGGTGGTGACCGGGACGCTCACTGATGGCCAATTTTACCTGGGTGATGAGGTCGAGGTGCTTCCATCCGGATTGCACGGGAGGGTACGCGGGCTGCAGATCCACAACCGCATGGTGAAGGTGGCGGTTCCCGGCAGCCGGACGGCAATCAATATTGCCGGCCTGAATGTGGACCAGATCCATCGAGGCGACGTGGTCGCTTCACCGGAGAAATATCTACCCACCCGCAGGCTGGACGTCGATTTTCGCCTGCTCTCCAGCGTCGAAACCTCACTCAAGCACAATGCAGAGGTAAAGCTGTTCCTGGGCACAGCCGAAGTCATTGCCCGCACCCGCGTCCTGGGCGGCGAGGAGTTGCTTCCCGGGCAGTCTGGTTGGCTGCAGCTCGAGCTTCGCGACCCGGTCGTCGCTTTACGCGGCGACCGCTTTATTCTCCGCCGTCCCTCTCCAGGCGAAACCCTGGGTGGCGGCGAGGTGGTCGATCCGCAGCCTGGGGAACGCCACAAACGATTTTCTGAGGAAGTCCTGGCCCGCCTCCAGGATTTACGCGGAGGGTCCCCCGCCGAGGTGCTTTTTCAGGCGAGCCTGGTGAGCGGTCTGGCGCCGCTGGGAGAGGTCGTCCAGAAAGCGAGGTTGGAGACTGCTCAGGCTGAATCCGCGGCAGAGGAATTGATCTCAAAGGGCGATCTGCTCGCCCTGGACGGAGAGGGAAAGGACCTCCTGGTGATCGCTCTCCCCCAGTGGAATGCTCTCCGGGGGCAGGTCCTGGAAGTGGTAAAGGCCTATCACCAGTCATACCCGCTGCGCCAGGGCATCCCCCGCGAGGAGTTGAAAAGCCGGCTCAAGATGCAAAATCGCCCGTTTCTTGCAGCCATGCATCGCCTGATTGCCCGGGGCGACCTGATGGAAAAGGGAGCGCTGTTGAGCCTTGCGGATCACCAGGTCGTTTTCAACCCGCAGCAGGAGCAAGTTTACCGGGCCGTGCTGGCCCGTTTTACCCAGGCACCATACTCGCCCCCTTCGCTGAAAGAGGTCCAGGCTGAGTTGGGCGAGGAGCTGGTCAACGCGCTGCTCGCGCGGGGAGACCTGATCCAGGTATCGCCGGAGGTGGTCTTTTTCAACCGGGATTACGCTGCGCTGGTGGAGGGGGTGAAGGGCTATCTTCAAGATCACCTAACCCTGACCGTGGCCGAATTCCGCGACCGCTACCAGACCAGCCGTAAATACGCGCTGGCTTTTTTAGAGCACCTGGATTCAATCGGGGTGACGGTTCGAGTGGGTGATGACCGCCGCCTGAAGTAAATTCTTGACAAACCCGCTGACTCTTTGTATAATCCATTCCGCCTTGCCCCGGCAAGAATTTTGCTGGGGTTTCAAATTGTATCCCCAACTTCCCCGTGCGCTGGCAGAGCAGTTTGCGGGCAGCGCGGCGAAGTGAAGATTGGAGAAAAAATGAAATATGCGATTGTAGAGAGCGGCGGTAAGCAGTACCGCGCCGTCGAAGGTGGCTACATCGAGGTAGACCTCCTGCCCGTTGGAGTCGGGGAAAAAGTCAATCTGGGTTCTGTACTCTTAGTGGTTGACGGAGACCAGATCTCGGTGGGCAAGCCCAACGTTTCTGGCGCTCAAATCCAGACGACCGTTGTCGAGCATACCAAGGGCCCAAAGCTGGTCGTCTTCAAGTATCGGCCCAAGAAACGCATCCGGGTCAAGACCGGGCATCGCCAGAAGTACACACGGCTGCAAGTTGAATCGATTACATTGGAGTAGGAAAAATGGCGCATAAAAAAGGTGGCGGTTCCAGCCGCAACGGCCGCGACAGCAACAGCCAGCGGCTGGGTGTTAAGAAATATGCAGGCGAGCACGTTTTGTCCGGGAACATCCTCGTCCGCCAGCACGGCACCCGCATAAAACCCGGCGGCAATGTCGGCGTCGGAAAAGATTACACTCTCTTCTCGACGGTCGAAGGCACGGTTTTGTACGAAACTCTTCCAGACGGGCGCAAGATCGTCAGCATCATACCAGTGGATGCCTCTGCCGAAGTTGAATAGGTGAACTGGCTCGCCACGACAGGCGAGATCGCTTGGACTATTATCCCGTGGTATCACTTCTCGCTGGTAGAAACTGTATTCCACGGGGAAAGGATTGAATTAACGATGAAAAAAGGCATCCATCCCACGTTTTATACGGATGCGCAGGTGATTTGTGCGTGTGGCAATACCTGGACGACTGGTTCGACCAAGAAAGTCATCCACACCGAAGTTTGTTCGAAGTGCCATCCCTTCTTCACCGGCCAACAGCAACGCCTGATCGACGTCGAAGGCCAGGTAGATCGCTTCTACAAGAAGCTGCAGGCCCGCCAGAGCTACGTAGATCTCAAGAAAGCTCGCGAATCCGAGCGGACCTCCATGGATAAGCCAATCAGCGAACTGAACCTGGGTACGCGCGCAACCGAGGCTTTGAACAAGGCAGGGATCACGACCATTGGGCAGGTGATCGACTCTCTGTCCCAGGGCGAAGCCGGTCTCCTCAAGATCGAAGGCTTTGGACGGAAATCTCTGATCGACCTCAAGAAACAACTGCGTGTGCAGGGTTACGAGCTTCCGAAAGCAGCCGAAGAAATCACGGTATAATCTCCCGTTCTCGGCAAAATTCAGGTACACTTAACGGGCAGATGCAGAAAGACATCTGCCCGTTGGTATTTTCGTTCGAAGTTTCCATCCTGATTTTCCACATGTAAAACTCCTGAGGTGCCATGAAACATCATTCGGGGATCATTGAAGTAATTTGCGGATCGATGTTCAGCGGCAA
>DATKLX010000044.1:0-20179 GCA_035542155.1 Anaerolineaceae bacterium | reverse complement strand
GGTGCTTCGGTTGGGCTCACAGCGATTTCCTCTCAACAGGATCGCTTTGAGCATACCCGCCTTTTATTCAGTTGGAAAAGTTCATTTTTTCCGCCGTTTTTTGCGATTCGGCGTTTATTTGCACAAAACCTACGTTAGGGAAGAAAGAGGGTAGAGAATGGAGAACAGTCCTGAGTACACTGTTCTCCGTTTTCTATTCTTCATTTTACGCTTTAATAGTCCCATGAATCTCGTCATTCCCGACTTCTGCCTCCTGCTGCTGGTCGGCGTGTCTGGCGCGGGGAAAACCACCTTTGCCCGCAGGCATTTTCGTTCCTCCGAAATCCTTTCCTCGGATTCCTTCCGGGCGATGATCAGCGACGATGAGAGCGACCAGTCGGCCACGCTGGACGCCTTCGCGGCTCTCCACCTGGTGGCCGGCTACCGCCTGGCTCGCCGGCACCTGACGGTGATCGACGCGACCAACCTTCAGCCCGATGCGCGCCGCCCGCTGCTGGACCTGGCCCGCCGCTACCACTGTCCCACCGCGGCGATCGTATTCAACCTCCCTGCGCAGGTGGCGTACGAGCGCAACGCCGCCCGCCCGGAGCGAAGCGTCGATGGGCGGATCCTGGCGCGCCAGCAGGCCGAGCTGGAACGGACCCTTCCTCGCTTGAGGTGGGAAAATTTGCGGCCGCTGTATGTGCTCGAAACGGTTGCCCAGGTCGACGCGGCGGTTGTGGTCCGCGAGCCACTGGCCATGGAGCACCGGGATGAGCAAGGGCCTTTTGATATCGTGGGGGATATCCACGGCTGTTTCGACGAGCTGGCCGGGCTGCTGGCGAAATTGGGGTATGGCCTGCGAGAAGACGGCCGGGAGTATGTCCTGGAGCCGCCTGCCGGACGTAAGCTGGTCTTTCTAGGCGACCTGGTCGACCACGGGCCGATGGCGCCCCAGGTGCTGCGCCTGGTGATGGGCGCTGTGGCTGCCGGACAGGCTTTCTGCGTGCCGGGCAATCACGACGACAAGCTGATGCGCTATCTCGCCGGGCAGGATGTGAAAGTGACCAACGGCCTGGGGGATACCCTGGCGCAGATGGCGCTGGAGCCGCCCGAATTCGCGGGCCAGGTGGAGCGGTTTCTGTGCGGCCTGCCCGATTACCTGTGGCTGGATGGGGGCAGGCTCGTCGCGGCCCACGCCGGGCTGCCGGAGGACATGATCGGGCGCGGTTCGTTCCGGGTGCGCCAGTTCGCCCTTTACGGCCAGACCTCGGACGACCTGCCTGCGCCCATGGCCTACCCTGTCCCAGAACGACAGGACTGGGGTCCGCCAGGACAGGCAGCGCCGCCCTGGCCTGACGGCCACGACAGCCAGGCACAGGTGGACGAGCTTAGCCTCCCGCAGCGCATGGAATGGGCTCGCGAATACCACGGCCGGGCGAAGGTGGTCTACGGGCACACGCCGGTGGCCCAACCGCGCTGGCTGAACAACACCATCAACATCGACACGGGCTGCATTTACGGCGGGGCGCTGAGCGTGCTACGCTACCCGGAACTGGAAATCGTCTCGGTCCCCGCCCGTTATATCTATGCGCAAACCAGAAGGGACTTCCTGGCCGGAAAGCCCTTCCCCCCGGCCTATCCCCACGGGAATGAATCCCCCGATTCAACCATCACCTGACCCCTGGCAGAAAAAAGATCACCATCTTAATGAACCGTTCTTAACAACCGATCCTGTCAATCTCAGCAGTCTGTTCCTCCTGATCAACCAATTCCCAATTGACGATTGCGCTCTAGGGTAAGGCGTAGGCGTTGAGGTGGTTTTCCTGGTCGGGGATGTAGAGGATGCCGTTGGCGACGATCGGGCTTTCCCAATGGATCCCGCCGATCTGGTGGTCCTGCCAGAGGATTTTGGCTGTAGATCACCCCCGGCCTGCCCCAGATCGCCCCTTGGGTCTCCTCGCAATCCGGTTTCGAGGGGGTTTCCAGGAAGTGGACAGTCTGGTCGCTGCACAGGGTATTGAATACCCGCTGCTCACCGGTAGCCAGGTTGATCGTGGTCAGGTGGCCCTGGTAATCCCCCTGGTCGCCGGGATAGCCGCTGCTGGCGACGTACAGGTAGCTCACCCCGCTTCGATTGGTGGCAAAGGCCAGGGAAGAAGACCCCTTTTCGTGGACGGATTTGGTGGTGGAAAGCTGGGGCCAGCCGCTGCCGGTGATCTCCTTTCCATCTCCGACCTGGTACTTGTGCACCAGGCCGTCGACCCCGTAGGAGTACACGTACTGGCGGTTGGGGTCTACCGCCGGGGAGGCAGTGGTATAGCACGCCCAGATTTTCTCAGAACGGTTGATATTGCAACCGTTGGGGCCATATTGGTGCTGCCAGATCACGTCGCCATTGGCGCCGTTCACCGCTACAGTGTGGCCATCGGTGGTGGTCAAGAAGACCAGGTCCATCTTTCCCTGAGGAGTAATCACTCCGCTGAGGTAAGCCGGGGCCGTATCTGCCTGACCGGGGATGGTGACCCGGAAAAGTAGCTTGAGGTTGGCCACGTTGGCCTGAGTGAGAATGTGCTCCTGGGTGTTGTTCCCGCCGTGCTGGGGTCACCGTTGAACTGGAGCCAGTCATATTTCCCCGGCTCCACGGTCGGCCCGGGCGTCGGTTGTGCAGCGGTGTCCGGAGGGTCATTATTGGTTGAATCGCGGGTGAATGGGATGGATCGATCAGGGGCCGAAATTTGGGTACAACCGGTGGAGAGAAGGAGGATCCCCACGACGGAGAGGAACCTCCAGAGACTCCTCAGTTTTTTAGACTGAGTTTGGTCCATTTCACATTATTCCTTTTCATTCAGGAAGGCGGCGTGGGGAAAATCACTTTATTTTTTCACGCCCACCTTAGGGCAGAGGTCGAGGAGGGGACAGCGCTCGCAGAATGCCCGGCGGGCAGTACAGATCTCGCGACCCAGGCGGATCAGGTTGAGGTGTGCGGCAGAATAAGCGTCTGGGGGAAAAAGGGTCGCCAGGAAGACGTGAGCCTGCGCGGCGTTCATTTTGAGCGGGCGCAGACCCAGCCGGCCGCTCACACGGTAGATATGGGTGTCCACCGGAAAGGCGGGCGTGCCGAGGGAAAACTGGAGCACAATCGAGGCTGTCTTGGGACCCACCCCGTCGAAGCGCATCAGCCAGGCGCGAGCCTCTTGGGCGGGCAGCGCGCGCAGAAACTCCAGGTCCAGCGAGCCGCGCTCGGCTGTGATCGAGCGCAGTACGGCCTGGATGCGGGGGCCCTTCTGGTTGGCCAGGCCGGCGGGACGGATGGCGGCGATCACCTCCTCCACTGGCGCGTCGCGGACCTCCTCCCAGGTGGGGAAACGCGCCGTCAGCGCGTTGAAGGCAGCATCGCGGTTGCGGTCGTTGGTGTTCTGGGAGAGGATGGTGGAGACCAGCTCGGCGATGGCTGGCAGCGGCGTACGCCACTCCGGCTGGCCGTAGTAGTCCAGGAGTCTGAGGTGGATCGCCAGGGCGCGCTCGCGTAGATCGTGCTCAGCGTCCATGGTAAATCGAGTACATCTTACCCACCTCGAGCTTGCGCCAATTATAAATCGGGCGGGCGTCAAAGGCGTTCAGTTGCGCCGCCTCGGCGGCCGAGATAGCGCCAAGCTGGCGGAGGATCTCCACCCCCACGCAGGGGCAAGCGCGGCCGAAACCATCGCCGTCCGCGATCTTGAAGGCGATCCCCAGCGCCGGAGTCCCGGGGCCCAGCGCCCCAGGCATGATGCCAATCCCCTGATATCCCTCGGCGCCGGACTTGGCCAGGATACGCCCCGAGGCCAGCCCCATGAGGACGGTGTCGAAGCGCTCTGGGCCGGCGACCATATCCGGGTTAGCGGTCATCGCCGCGCTGATGCGCCGGCAGGCCGCGGCGCGCTTGGGCTCCAGGGCAGCCGGATCGCAGAGGCGGGCGTAGGCCAGGGCGGCGCTGCGCAGAGGAACGGCAAAATTGGGCGCCGAACAGCCGTCGATGCCGACCTCCACCTGGTCGGGGGGCGCGCCGCACATTTCGGCAAAGGCCTGCAGGATGCTTTGCTGGATGGGGTGGCTCATGCTGATGTAATCTGCGGTAGGAAGCCCGCGCAGCTTCGCATGGGCGAGCATCCCGGTGTGTTTCCCCGAGCAGTTGTGGCGGTTGGGACGTAACCCTTCGCCGCGCAACAGCAGGGCATGGTAGGTAGGCTCGTGGTAGGGCGGGTGCGTCCCGCAGAGCAGATCGGCTTCACTGACCCCAATTTTCTGCTGCAAGGCGCTGACTACGCTGACGTGCTCGTCGGTGCCCGAATGGGAGGCGCAGATGATGGCCAGCTCGCGTGAGGTGAAGCCCAGGGTGAGATCGCCATCGCGCTCGACGAATGGCAGCGCCTGGAAAGGCTTGGCCGAGGAACGGAGAAAGGTCACTGTATCCGGATTCCCCCAACTGGCCAGAAGCGCGCCGCTGGAATCCACGACTGCCGCCGCCCCAAAATGGATCGATTCGACGATCTCCCCGCGGGTGAGCTCGACGATGGGCATGAAACTGGAAGAGGTCATTCGTTTCTGTCCTGGGCTGCTGAGAGATGGAGCAGACTATTCAATTTCTTCATCCACTTGGATCTCGCGCCTGTCGCCACGGAGGTACCGGCAGAGGCCCCAGCGCAGGCGCTGGCTGTATTGTTTGCGCCGGCTGGCGGGGATATCCTGCAGGCCGAGCAAGGGCGGGATCATTTCTTCCGCGGCGGCCTCCGGTTTAAGCCCCAGCTCGCCAGCCTGCGCCGCCAGGCGGGAAACCTCTGTCAGATAAAAAATCTGGCGGCGCACCTGTTCCTGAGGCACCAGGCCGCTGCGCCCACCGACGAGGAAATAACTGCTGTAGAGCGGAGAAAGGAGCAGCTCGAGGGTTTCCATCCAGGCATCCAGATCCGCCTCGGCCAGGAATGGCGGCTGGTCAGGGATCACCACATCGCCGATAAAGGCGACCCTGACGCCAGGGATCAGCGCCCAGATGGCGCCCGAATCTGGACCAGGGTGATATTCCAGGCGGATCGCCTCTTCGCCCCAGTGAATCGTCATCGAGTGGGTAAAAGTCAGCTCCGGGGGAGCCCAACGGAGAGGGCCAATGCCAGAGATCAACTCCCATTCGGCGCCGGTCTCCCCGGCCTGGCCTTTGAAGGTGGCAGGGCGATTTTGATAGGCCTGCCCGGTTTTTTCATGGGCTACGACCGTACATTCCATCGAGCGGGCCCCGAGGGTGCGGTCGTAATGGCTATCCAGGTTGACGAGAAGGCGGTCCACCCCACCCCCGAGGTTGAGCAGCATCGAGCGCCATGTCCGTGTATCGTCGGGTCGAGGCGGCGCGTCCACTAAAACCAACCCGTGGGCCAGACTGATGGCTCCTAAAGTCACCCCTGGGAAGAGCGTCTCCAGGTAGATTCCGCGGGCAATTTCTTGCATACACAGACTCCTATGCAGGTATCCAGTAGGGATCATATCCGCTCAGGCTGAAACTTTGAGGATTCAGGTTGGGTTCTGGGCCTGAGGCAGTGTGAAGAAGAAACGACTGCCCGAACCAGGCTGGCTCTCGACCCAGATCCGCCCGCCGTGGGCTTCGACGGCCATGCGACAGAAGGCTAACCCCAACCCCAGACCCTTGGGGCCATTTTCCGGGCGCAGGCGGGTGTACTTGTTGAAAATCTGGCGCTGCTGCTCGAGAGGAACGCCCGGCCCATTATCGGACACCCAGACCATCACCATCTGGTCCGCGCCCTGCGGATCGCGTTTACCGCCCACGGCCAAGCTGGCTCCACTGGGGGAGAATTTGGCGGCATTATCCAGCAAGTTGATCAGCACGCGGCGGATCATATCGGCGTCCACCCAAACCGGGGGCAAATTCGCTTCCAGATCGGTACTGACCTTCTGCCCTTTGCCATCCAGGACCGGGCGGAGTACTTCGAGAGCCTCCTGGACCAGGCTGGTGAGATCTGTGCTCTTCTGGTTGGCGATGGCCTGGCCGGCTTCCAGACGGTGGACGTCCAAGAGCGAACTGATGAGGCGTTGGATGCGCTCAGTAGAACGGATAGCGATGTGGAGGACCGCGCTGAGGGAAGGATTGCTGTCGGGAGGGAGCATGGAGGTGAGGATATCCAGGCTGGAGACCACGTTGGCCAGCGGGGAGCGCAAATCGTGGTAGATCATGGCGATCAGATCGTCGCGAAGGACGTCGAGCGCCTTGCGCTCGGAGATATCGCGCAAAATCCACTGGAGTGAATCGCTGCCCTCCACGCGGACACGGCGAACATGAACTTCGACCGGCAGGTCGTCTCGCCCCTCGATGCGCAGGAAGGATTCGTAGGAAATCGTTTCGTCGCCGGAGATCAGCTCCAAAGATGGGCCAGCTTTTTCGGGCTGGATCTGGTGGAGCTGGCCGATGGTCATGTCGAGAAGCTCCTCAGGGGCTCGCCCGCTGGTGCGGATGGCCCGGCGGTTGGCTTCGAGGATCTTCCCTTTAAGATCGGTGATCAGAATGGGATCGACACTGTCTTCGAACAGTTCCTGGTAGCGCTTCTGCGTGGCCTGCAACTGCTCATAGAGCTGGGCATTGTGAATGGCGGTACCCGCCAGGCTGCCGATCCCGGTGAGGACGAGCAGGGCGTCGCCGTCAAAAGCGCCTGCGAGGGGGTTCAGCGCAATGAGCACGCCGATGATCGTACCTTGAACGTGAACGGGGGCGCAGGCAAACGCGCCGAGCTTGATCTTTGGCAGCTTCTCCTCCATCTCGGCTGCTTTTTCGCGGGAAATGATCACACCGCGGCCTTCACGGGCCACCCTGGCGATCACGCCGTTATCCATGGGGATGGTGAGGCCAAGCACCGGCCGGGCCGGCTCCCCGGTAACAGCGCGTACCAGCAGCCCGGTCTGGGTCTCATCAATCAGGGCCAGCAAAACCGCCTCGACGCGCAGAGCGGAACAGGTCTGGTCTATGATGCGCTGGAGCACATCGTCGAGGCGGAGGGAAGCATTGGTTGTGGCCGCGGTCTCAGCCAGGGCGGTCATCACTCGCGCCTGGCGCTGGCTCTCCGCGTACAGGCGAGCATTCAAAATCGTCTGGCCGGCCTGGTCAGAAATGGATTGGATCAGGGCAAGATGCTCGTCGGTAAAAGCCCCCGGGGTGGAATGGACCACGGTGATCACGCCGACCATCCGCTCGCGGGCCATCAGTGGAGCGCAGATGGCCGATTTGGCCCCGGTGCGCTCCTGGGCATCGTCGGGGCGGCGCAGCCAGCGGGAATCTTTACTGGTATCGGGCACCAGGACGGGCTTTCCGGTGCGAATCACCCAGCCGGCCAGGCCCTTGTCGACGGTATCGCGGAGCTGGGTGGTAGTGTGGGTATGAACGCGCTTGCCGTAGACAATGGCAGCATCGACGGCGTTCCCCCGGTCATCCAGGACGACGATACTCCCGCGCTCGCCCTTGACATACTCCAGTGAGAGGAACAACACGCGCTGCAAGACGGTACGCAGATCCAGGGCTGTCGCCAGCTCCCGGCTGATGTGGTACAAAAGCTCCAATGAAGCGCGTGACTGGTCGTTCGACATGTGCGTCTCCGTTTTAACCACCCTTACAGATATTTTAAACCACTGCCAGTGTTAAACAAAACGACCCTCTCACCGGCCTGGATCCAATTGCGGGCGCAGAGCGCGTGCAGCGCGGCGAGCGTGGCGGCGCCCTCGGGGGCCACGAGGATACCCTCTTCCCTGGCCAGCTCGCGTTGAGCGGTGAGGATCTCCGCGTCGGAGACCGCCAGGGCAGTCCCCCTGCTCTCACGGATGGCGCGCAAGACCAACCGGTCGGCAAAAACAGTCGGGACACGCAGCCCTGCCGCGATGGTCTTGGCATTCTCCCAGGGCTCGGTACGCTCCAACCCCTGCTCGACGGCGCGCACGACGGGCGCACAGCCCGTGGCCTGAACGCTGACCATTCGCGGGCGCTTCCTGTCGATCCAGCCCAGTTCCTCCAGCTCGCCAAAGGCTTTCCACATCCCGACCAGGCCGGTCCCCCCGCCGGTCGGATAGATCATGACATCCGGGAGCTGCCAGTCAAACGCCTCGGCCAGCTCCAGGCCCATCGTTTTTTTGCCTTCCACCCGGTAAGGCTCTTTGAATGTGGAAACATCAAACCAGTCCCGGCCAGCCGCTGCGGATCTCGCAGCGCGAGCCGCGTCGTGGATCAAGCCGGCGACCGGGTAGAGATGCGCCCCGGCCATCTCAACCTCGACCTGATTCAGGCGGGGAGCGTCTTGGGGCATGAACACGTGAGCTTCCAGGCCAGCACGGGCCGTATAAGCCGCCAGCGCGCCGCCAGCGTTTCCAGCAGTGGGGATGACGAAAACGCGCGCGCCCAGCTCGGCGGCGCGCGATACAGCCACCGCCAGGCCACGCGCCTTGAACGAGCCGGTCGGGTTGAGCGCCTCTTCTTTGATCCACAGGTTGGGAACGCCCAACCCGACTCCCAGGCGGCCCGCGTAGAGCAGTGGGGTATCACCCTCACCCAGGCTCACGCGGCAGCCTGCCTCCCGGACAGGGAGCAACTCAGCCCAACGCCAGAGGCCTCGCGGGCGACGAGCGATCTCCTCACGCAGGCCGGCGCGGGAGCGCAAGGCGGAGAGATCGTAACGCGCCAGCAGCGGCGACTGGCAGGCCAGGCAAAAGGTTTGAAGCTCGTCAGCGGGATAAAAATGCCCGCATTCCGGGCATTCAAGATGGGTCAGCGTGTTTTGCGATGGTTCCTTCATCGATTAGGAGTATAGCATAAATTTGGAACCTAACCGCCCCGGCTCAGTCGACGACTCCCCCTACTTCCAGCTCCTGGATCAGCTCGCGAGCCCGCTCAATGACCCGTTTTTCGCTATCAAAACGGAGCAGGTTGTAAGCTTCCTCGATCTCCGTCCAACAGGCTTCGTTGACCTCATGATCATGATCCTTTGGATCGCCGGAACAATAGCGCATGAGGTAAAACTGGACGAATTTATGGAAGCGGATCCGCCGCCCGCTAATATCCGTGGAATAGTAAAAGTATTCGATCTTATCGATGGGGGCCAGCAGCTCGGTTTCGATCCCGGCTTCCTCGCGCACCTCGCGCAGCGCGGCCTCCTCACTGGTTTCCCCAGGGTTGATCATCCCCTTGGGAAGCTGCCAACGCGCCTGCAACCCGACCGAGATAAGAGCCACATCGACGTGGCCTTCCGTTTTCCGAAAGGCTACCCCCCCGGCGGATATCTGGGTTCGGGTTGGGATCGACATCATGGAGATATTATAATGCAAGAAACTCCATCACCCTATTGACCAGTTCCGCAATGACGCGCACCGTTCCGGCCGGATCGCCCTGGATCTCGAGGCTGTGATCGGCGCCCGGGAACACCAGGGCTTTACGCCCCAACCCCCGTTCGAGGCCGGCGATCAACTCGGGACGGTAGTAGCTGTCGGCGGCGCCGATGGCGAGCAGGCCGCGCGGCTTCCCGGCGGCAATCCACCGGCACACCTGAGCAGAGCGCAGCACGGGGGTCAGCCAGATGCACTCGCTGATCGGGAGGTCGGACCGGCCTTCGAGGAGGGCAGCCGTGGCCACGGTGCCCAGGGATTTACCGACCAGGGTCACACGAGTATAGCGGCGCTGTTTCAGGGCGGCGGTCAATGCGGCGGCAGCATCGGCCAGCAGCCAGGCGGCCTGTTCTGCTTCGCCAAGGTTGGAAAAACCCGAACGGGCGTAGGCGGTTTCGAGGTTGAGCAGGTCCGCACCCAGGCTGCGCAGGACCAGCCCGGGATAATAACAGACCGGCATGGCAGCGGTGTAGCCGATGCCGGGGAAGACTACGCCGAGGTGAGCGGTTTCGTCCTCCTGGCGGATGAAGGTGTTGGCGATGTGATGATCGCGGTAACCGGAGATTTCAAGAGAAGAGAAGGAAGGCATAACACTCTGCCCCAGAGCTGCTACACGACTTCGACCAGGTGGTAGGTCTTGCGGCCTTTACGGAGGACGAGGAAGCGGCCTTCGATAACCTGGTCCAGGGTGACGGTCATGGCAAGATCGGAGACGCGGGCATTGTTGAGATAGATGCCGCCTTCCTCGATCGATCGGCGGGCCTCCCCTTTCGATTTGGCCAGGCTGGTGGTGGTGAGCAGGTCGATGATGGAGATACCTTCACCCGCGAATCGGGCGAGGGGAACCTGGCTGGAGGGCACATCGGCGAAGATGTCGGCGATATCGGCAGCGCTCAGGCCGGAGATCTCGCCGCCAAAGAGGACGCTGGAAGCCTGCTCGGAGCGGGCCAGGGCAGTCTCGTCGTGGATCATGCGGGTCATCTCGCGGGCCAGCACACGCTGAGCCTCGCGCTGCTCGGGGTGCTCGGCAACGACCCGGGCGAGGGTTTCGATCTCTGCGCGGGACAGCCAGGTGAAGAACTTCAGGTAGGAGACGACGTCTTTATCGTCGGTGTTCAACCAGAACTGGTAGAAGCGGTACGGCGAGGTGCGCTGGGGCGAAAGCCAGACGGAGCCCGACTCGGTCTTGCCAAACTTGGTGCCGTCGGCCTTGGTGATCAGGGGATAGACCAGCCCGAAGGCCGGTTTACCGCACATACGGCGGATCAGCTCGGCGCCAGCGGTGATATTGCCCCACTGGTCCGAGCCGCCGGTCTGGAGAGTGCAGCCTTCGGCCTGGTAGAGGTGGAGAAAATCGTAGGACTGGAGGAGCATGTAGCTGAATTCGGTGAAGGAGATGCCATCCTCGCGATCCAGACGGCTGCGCACCGACTCTTTGGTGATCATGTAGTTCACAGTGAAGTATTTGCCCACATCGCGGAGGAAATCGATCAGGGAGAGAGGCATGAGCCAGTCGGCGTTGTTGAGCACCCGGGCCGGGTTGGTCTTGACCTCAAAGTCGAGGAGGTGGGCCAACTGGGCTTTGATCGCCTCGACGTTGGCTTCGATCACCTTGCGGCTCAAAAGCTGGCGCTCTGCCGCCTTGCCGGAAGGATCGCCGATCATGCTCGTCCCACCCCCGGCCAGGGCGATCGGGTTGTGCCCGAAGCGCTGCAGCCGGGCGAGGGCTATCAACGGGACGAGGTGCCCGACGTGGAGGCTATCGGCAGTCGCGTCAAAGCCGTTGTAGACGGTCACTTTCTCTCGGGCGAGCACATCCTGGATCCCGTCGACATAATCGTAGACCAGCCCGCGCCAATTTAATTCATCGAAGGCATTGTTTGCATCTGCCACGGGGATATCCTCCAGAAAAAAGAGAGCTGTGATTCAAGAACTGAGAATAGAGAACCGAAAGGCTATTATATCTCAGACTACCACTCGTTTCTGGTCGCGGGACTGGGATTTGAGCCATTTGCGGATCAGATTTTTAGCCCAACGGTAATGGTTGCCAGAGCACTCCCAGGCGTAATAGGCGAGAGTCCGGCTGCCGGTCCAGGGGTAATACCCCGGCTCGTAGAGCTCGACAGCGCTGGCGTTCTCGATCACGTCCTTGATCTCGAGGTAGCTGGAACGAAATTCCTCAAGGATCTCCTCCACAGGCCGGGGGAGATGCTTTTCGTAGATCATCCAGTTGAGCAGATCGAGGTCGCGCCAGGTCATTCCCGCGGCAGGGAGGGCAGGGCTTTCGCCTGCTTTCCCGGTTTCGTACCATCCGAGGAAACGCTGTTCCCAGTCTACCAGATGGGCGAGGAGGTCTTTCACCGTCCAGTCCCCGTTGACGCCGGGGATGAGCAGGTCGGCGCCGGTCAGGTTGAGCAGGTTGAGCTCGAGGCGGCGGCGCTCTGCCTGATTGCGTTTGAGAAAAGCGGCTTTTTGGGTTTCGAAGTCCATCAGAGCTGCCTTTTAAGTTACCACAGTCTTCATCCAGCCAGCGGTGTTATGGAAATTCGTGACCACACTGCCAGGCGGGTTCAGCTCGTCGCAGGCGGCGCGCTCGGCATCGCTCAAGCGCATCTCGAGGACGGGCAAGAGATCGACGAACTGATCGAGGGTGCGCGGGCCGACGATGGGAGCCGTGACCCCGGGCTGGTCCTTGACCCAGCAGAGAGCCAACTGCCCGGGGGTCTTGCCGGAAGCGCGGGCGATCTCGCTGAAGCGCGCGCCGACGGCGATCCCGCGCCCGGTCACCCGCTGAGCATAGTAGGTGCCCGGATTCTGCGCCGCGCGCGAATCCTGGGGCAGCTCGCTGCCCGGCGGGTAGCGGCCGGCGAGCACGCCCATGGCCAGGGGCGCCCAAGGGAGAATGGCCAGACTGTATTTCAGGGCCAGGGGGATGAGCTCGTTCTCGATGCGCCGGTCGAGCAGGTTGTACGGCGGCTGCTCGGAGACGTAGCGGGCCAGGTGGAAGCGTTCGCTGGTCGCCAGGGCTTCCATGACCATCCAGGCCGGATGGGTGGAGCAGCCGATGTAGCGTACTTTGCCCGCCCGAACCAGGTCCGTCAGGGCGCCGAGGGTCTCGTCGGGAGGAATAGTGGGGTCGGGGCGGTGGACCTGGTAGAGGTCGATGTGGTCGGTCTGCAGACGGCGGAGGGAATCCTCACAGGCCTTGAGGATGTGCAGACGGGAGTTGCCGCGGTCGTTGGGGCCGGGGCCCATGGGGAAGTGGACCTTTGTGGCGAGGAAGACCTGGTGGCGGCGACCGCCTTCAGCGAGGACATTGCCGATGATGCGCTCGCTCTCACCCTGGTTGTACTCGTCGGCGGTGTCGACGAAATTGATGCCAGCCTCCAGGGCAGCGCGGAGAATGCGGGCCGACTCGGCCGAGTCGGTGCGCTGGCCAAAATTCATGGCTCCCAGGCAGAGGGGAGAGACCTGTACTCCGGTACGGCCAAAGGCTCGATATTCCATAAGAACCTCGAACAGATGGGCAAATGACCAAAAAAGCAATTGAGCAAGGCTGAGAGCCTTGCTCAATTATATAAAGAAAGTTACCGGCAGGTAAAGACAGGAAAGGTCATGGGAAAATATTACGGTTCTCGGTTCTCAAATCCCGGTTATCGATCGATCCCTGTCCCATCTCCTCATAGGGCCTTGCAAACCTCTGCTCGTAGACGCCGTTTTGCTTGAGCTGGCTGTCCCAGTAATAGTGCAGCATGGGCAGGCGCGCGAGGAGGTGGAGGACAGGCTGCTGGAACCAGCGGAAGCGCTCGAAGGGGATTAGAGAGCGGAGAAGCGTGGGATCGAGACGGCCGGTGGCCCCAAAGGTCTGGCCAAGCAGGTACATGGTCTGGTACAGCCTGGCGCTGGCCTTTTCTGGCTGGGACTGAATGCCCTCCACACCGCCGCGGACGATGGTCCCAAGGTAGGGTGAGCCGAGGCGCGCGGCCAGCTTTTCGAGATAGCGCTCGACGTGGCGGGAGTGGACCGCCTCGGGAAAGCCGGATTGGACCAGGAAGCCGATCGGCGGATTGCCCGGGTTGCCGACGAAGGGTTCCAGGCTCTCGATGAAGGTCTTAACCTGGCCGGGCATGGCGTCGACGTAGAGGGGGAAACCCAACCAGACACATTCCGCTTCGGCAAAGGCCTGCTGAAAAACTTCACCGTCGTGGAGACGGTTGAGATGATAGATTTGGGAACTGCGCCCGGGATGGGTTTCGAAGCCGCGCAGAAAGTGGCCAAGGAGGAGCGGGGTGTTGCCTTTTTTACCGCGCGGCGAGCCGTTGAAGACGGTCAGGCGGGAAGG
Source organism: Anaerolineaceae bacterium (assembly GCA_035542155.1). Taxonomy (GTDB): domain Bacteria; phylum Chloroflexota; class Anaerolineae; order Anaerolineales; family Anaerolineaceae; genus DATKLX01. The sequence goes on along the minus strand of DATKLX010000044.1, from coordinate 6,453 downwards.
CGGCGCGACCTGGACGCCGCGGGTGGGGCCCAGCCCCTCGGCAAAGGCTACGCAGGCCCTCGGATCCAGGGGAGCGGTCATGGCCCGGGCCAGGTCTTCCAATGGGCGGCCGGTATCGGAAGCAAACTCGAGGCTGGTCTGCATGTTGAGCGCGGCGCGGCTGAAGATATCGGCGGTGATGGCCAGGTCGGCAGCGTCAGAGGAGGCTTCGCGCTCAACGAGCAGCCCAAGGCGGGGGTAGCGCTCGTAACGCTTGAGGTGGTGGGCCTCGCCGTGAGCCACCGCGAAGTAAGGATGGATGAGCGGAATGAGCTTGTCCATGGTCCGCTTGAGCAGCGCGGAGGGGAAGCCCATCAGCAGCGGCGCGGCGAGGAGGGTGAAATCGGAGCGGATCAGGGCCTGGCGGACGCGCCAGCCTTCATCGGGCTGGATGCACTCGCCGGGGGTCCTGACCCAGCAGTCGAAGCAGCCGTTGCAGCCGCGCAGGTCGAGGTCGCGGAGAGTAATGGCGGTGACGGCGTGCCCCTGTTCGCGAAAGAGCTGCTCCAGGCGAAACAGGTACCCGTCGAGGCCGCCCTGGTTGCGGTCGGGGTTTCCGTTCAAAAAGGTGACGTTCATGGTGGTTCCCTACTTTCCAGCGCTGAAGGAATAAACGATGGCGTGGCGGGCGCAGTTATCCACACAGCTACCGCAAAGAATGCACTCGGGATGCTCCATGCGGCCGGCCTGGACCAGCGCGTTCACATCCAGGCTCATCGGGCAGTTGGTGACGCAGGTCTTGCAGTCGCTGCAGCGGGCCGGGTCGGCTTTGAGGCGCAACGAGGGCCAGACGGCCAGGTTGCGCAGCTTACGGCCGAGGATCATGAACGGGGCCATCCAGCAAATGGAGTGGCAGCCCGCCCGCCGCCCGACGAAGAAGGATAGGGCGACAAAAACACCCGCGACGAAGTAATAGATGATGTAAGCGAAGAGGATCGGGCGGTCGACCGACCCGGCCACGGAGATGCCGTTCTGGGTGTCGAGGGCCAGATCGATGGTTTTATAGCCACCGGCGAGGATCACGCTGGCGACGATGATCCCCAGCCAGGGGATCCAGATAGACCACTTGATCCAGTCGATTTTTTTGAGGCTCACCGGACGGTCGTTGACCGGGAAACAGATCTCACCGATCCCGCCGGCTGGACAAACCCAGCCGCACCACAGGCGGCCTAAGAGCAGCGCCGAGAGGAACATCAACCCAAAGGCGACCAGGCTGCCGTTGACGATGCCCTGCGAAGCCCCATCGATGATCACGTAGGGCGACAGGTAATTCATGGTGATGGGAAACAATAAGAACGAGAGAAGTAAGAGCGCTTTGCGCGTGCGCTGGCGGAGAGACCGGCTGTTTTTCATCATGGCTGCTTTCCTTGTCATATTGGTGAGTGGGCGAGATTCGAGAGCCGGGAACCGACCTGCGGCCGTGTTCTTATCCGTGGTTGCTCTGTCTATTCGTTAATCAGGTTGGTATTGAGGTTTTACTCTTGAGGCAGGCCGCCGCTTTCGATAGTCTCGATCACTTCCTCGACCCATGCCAGTTGGGTGCGCATGTTGCGGATGCCCAGGTCGAGGGTCAGGAACCAGAAATACTGCTCGCGAGGAGATTTGACCATCTCGACATACTCATCGATCTGGGCCGGGACTTTCTCATAGGTCTCCAGGATGGCGAGGAAGATCTCCCGCGCAACCTTGAATTTTTCCAGGATCTGCTCGTTCGTGAGGCGGCCGGCAAAAAAGACCTGGACCAGCGGGCTGCTTTTCGGATCGTCGCTGGGGAAGGGACCGCCCAGCCACTCCATAAAGGCCTCGCGTCCCCGGGGAGTGATGTGGTAGACCTTGCGGTCCGGGCGGTCAGTCTGCTCGACCACTTCGATCTCGGCCTTGCCCTCCTCGGTCAGGTGCGCCAGCGTGCGGTAGATCTGGCTCTGGTCCGCCGACCAAAAGTGCCTGACCGAGCGGTCGAAGAGCTTTTTCAGGTCGTAGCCGGTGAAGGGCTGGTAATTGAGGAAGCCGAGGATGGCATATTCGAGGGACACTATAGGAATTCTCCTGTATTCGATTTGCATAATATATGATTATGCATATATTAGCATGAACGAATAAGTTTGTCAAGTGCTAATTTGCACCCATTGTCATGATTTAAAAGATTTGTCAAAAAGGGTTATATCTCGCCAAATGGGATGGACAGAGGCGACGTTCTGCACGTCGTCGACATCCCATCAGAATTTATTATGGTATCTCCTGGGGGACGATCAACGGCTGTCGGCCAGCCAGACCAATGGGGCTGTGGTATCAAAATCGGATTGGCGATCCACGATGATGGCCCGCCGGCTGCCAATGGGCTGAAAAAAGATCTGATCCTCTGAAAGAAAGAACAGGGCCTTGCCATCGGCCGTCCAGGCAAGGGCTTCCACCGGGGCCATCGTGAAGGTCTGGATGTGGTGGCCACTCGCGTCGTACACTCGCAGGCCGGTAGTTTCTTTCATAATCCCGCTCCCACCTCCAATGAAGGCAAGCAATTTCCCGTCCGGCGAAGGTTGGGGCGGATGGATCCACCAGTTTTCATCAGGATAACTGACGCTACGCCCGTCGGCGTGGATCAGGACGGTCCCTTCCATCTGGCCGCTGCCAAGGGCAAAGGAGCGAGTCTCCGCCAGCCAGACCACGTGGCGCCAGTCGCCGCGCCGGATGAACTGGAAATTGGGCACACCGGCGGAGATCATATCCAGACCAGCGGCATTTCTGGAAAAATCATTGAGGATGAGGTCGCCCGGAACGGTCCAGGCGGCAGTCAGGGAGGTGGGATCAAACGCGGCGCTGGAAAAATGGCCGAAGTAGAGGCTGAATTCCTCGCCGGTATCCAGGTCGATGCGGCGGATATTATATTTCCCAACCGCGTCCTCGCTATAGACGATCATCTGGCGCCAGCCCCAAAAACCAAGCACTGTTTCGTCGCGGCTTTCTGCGGCATTATAGAGCTTGCGCGGCTGACCCGAATCGGCCAGAGCGATCCACACCGAATCAACCTGGCAGCCAGACCCGCTGCAGCCGCTGCCTTCTGCGTAAATCAACTGATTGCCGTCCGGTGTCCAGGCAAGGGGATATGCCTGTTTTGGGCCGGCGCTCAGGCGGCGGAGGGAGTTAGTCTGCGAGTCGAGGAGATAGACGTCTGCATTTGGCCCATCCAGCGCGGCGACGAAAGCCAGGTAGCGGCTTTCCGGAGACCAGAGGAGGGCGCCCGGCGCAGCGACTGCCTCCTTAACCGGGTTGGTGGTGGAAGAATCCTGATCTTGCGCGAATAGCGGCGTTAAAGGGTGGATCTGCCCGTCGGGCAGGTGAAAGAGGATCAGCTCCATCCCTGTCCGGGTCTCCACATTTTTCACCGTACGTAATGCGAGCCAGGCGCCTCCGGGCATGCGGCCGCTCTGCAGGTCGGAGCGGCCGTCGAGCAGGCTGCCGATAGGGACGACCAATTTGCCGCTGCTATCTGCATTGTAGACGGTTACCTCTTTTTCCCCGGCGGCCAGCAACCAGGGGCCTTGAACGCTCAATCCACTGTTGGGTGGGGTAGATAGAACGGGAAGCGCCGTTGGCTGTACCAGAGGAACGGCGGTGTGGGTGGGCGCGACCGTCGGGGTGTTGGGCGAACGGGTTGGCACGCGGGTTGGGACAACAGGCCGCGGGCCAAACACACCGCAGCCTCCGAGGAGAAGAGCCATGGTCAGGACGCCAACCAGGTGAAGAGTCATCCTGCACCTTTATTTGGTGTTAATCAGATACAACCCGCCGATGCAAACCAGAACGCCGATGATATTGGCCGGGGTAAGCCGATCTTTGAAGAGGAGCAGACCAACGGGCAGAAGGATCAGCCCCACGGCGACGTTCGAGAAGACCGCCGTCAGGCTGATATCCCAGCCAACACGATAAGCGAGGAGATAACCCACCTCCAGGCCAACGATCACGATCCCCAGGGAAAAGCTGGCCCAATTGAGCTGGCGGAAGGATGCCAGAAGACTTTCTTTGAGGGGAAAGAAGGGCAGGAGGAGCAGGGTGACCAACAGGGCAGTGATGTAGGTGGCGATCAAGCCAACCAGAGGATGCACGCTGGTCGAGGTGAGCTTCTGCGAGAGGTGGTAGAGAACGCTCGATAGAACAGTCAAAATGATGGGAAGGTAATAAGGAGGCATACGAAAAGCGATCCTGAGTGGGTGGTTTGTTATGAACGATCCTTGAGGCGGTAGACAAATTTCAAACCGGACCAATCTGCGTCGATCGCGGCGACCTTGACATCCACGAGCCCATGGGCCAGGCCTGTCTCGCGAATCTGGTTCTCGTTGAGGCCGGCGGCGAGCCTGGACTGGCCCTTGAGCCAGGAGATCCACAGCACGCCACCGGGCTTGAGGGCGGCCTTGAGGATGGCGAAATCCTGCTCGAGAGCGGCCCGGTCGCGGGTAAAGTAGTGGATAAAGTCGTACATCGCCGCTAGCGTGCCGCTCTCATGCTGCCAACCTGAATCCAGGCGTGCGCCTGGGGGAATTTCACCCAGCAGGACGGCATATTCCTGGGGGGCGTGGAGCACCAGGCCAGCACTGTTGGGCTTGAATCCCAGCTTCTTCACCAGGGGATTTCCCGAGTAACCAACCATCGCAAACCTCCGGAACGATCGGTGATCCTACCTATGATACAGTACTTTGGACCTCAAAGGAACCAGTTGACGAAGCAACGGCCTCTCGGCTCTATTTTGGCAGAAAACGACAATTCGCGATATAATCCCAATCCTTGGCAAGGGTGACGTTTCACCCGGCAGCGCTTCACAGCCCCAGCAGGGCCAATCTTGTAGCGGAGGTGACTGTTTGCCAGATTCAACGATCCATTTTCTTTCGCCAAAATTAAAAGCCGGATCGCATCCGGCGAAGGGCAATCTGGGGATCTTCGCCCGCGAGGCGATCCAGGCGAATGAGCTGCTGGTAGTCTGGGGAGGACGTATTGTGGCCGGCAAAGCGTTGGATGAGCTATCACCCTCGCTACGTAGCCATTCGATCCAGGTGGAAGAGGACCATTACCTGGTCCCTTCCCGGGAGGACGAAGAGGCCGATTTTTTCAACCATAGCTGCGAGCCCAACGCCGTGTTGAACGGTCAAATTACCCTGGTGGCGCTGCGAGATATTACCGCGGGCGAAGAGGTATGTTTCGACTACGCCACCTGCGATGGCAGCCCGTACGATGAATTTGAATGCGGGTGTGGAACTTTATCCTGCCGGAAGCGCATCTCCGGCGAAGACTGGCGGCGGCCCGAGTTGTGGGAGCGCTATGCCGGCCATTTCTCGCCCTACCTGCAGCGGCGGATCGATCGAATCCAGGTAGCAGGCCGGGATCAGGAAGTGCAGGCCAGCGAAGCGCCGTCCGCTATTCCACGAGGATCTTCTCGAGGATCTCGGTCGCGGAACGGACGCAGGCCGGGCAGAATTTTTTGAACAGCTCGCGCTCCTGGGCGTAGGCAAAGGCCTCCGGATCACCGACCGGTCCATACCTTTCCTTTCCATCAAATCCACTCGGCTTCGGCCGTGCGCTCGTTGCGCTCGGTGCCCGTATTGAGGGTCGATTTGGGCTCGAGGAGGAGCATGCTGACCTCACCGCGGGCCAGCGGGCAATGCTCCACCCCGTGGGGAACGACGATTATCTCACCTTCGTGGAGGACGACGTCGCGGTCGCGGAATTGAATGGTCAGCTCGCCGCTGAGGACGAGGAAGAGCTCATCTTCGGTTTCGTGGTGGTGCCAGACGAATTCGCCCTCGATCTTAACCAGCTTGACGTAGGAATCGTTCAGCTCAGCGACGATACGGGGATGCCAGTGATCGTGGATCTGGGATAGCTTGTCGTTCAGATTGATTTTCCGCATGATAACCTCTACAAGAATTTACCACAGAGAGCACGGAGATCGCAGAGTGGTTCAGCTTTTTCTCTCTGCGTTCTTCCTGCTCTCTGTGGTGAGGTCTTTTACCCAATCTTCCACGTTGCGCTCCAGGAGGTCGAGGGGGATGGCGCCAGCGGAGAGGACGGCGTCGTGGAAGAGGCGCAGGTCGAAGCGCGGGCCGAGGGCAGATTCGGCGCGGGCGCGCAGCTCGCGGATCTTCAACTCGCCGAGCTTATAGGCCAGGGCCTGGGCGGGGTCGCCGATATAGCGGTCGACCTCGTTGATCACGTTAAGCTCGGTGAGGGCGGAATTCTCGAGCATGTAATCGATGGCCTGCTGACGGGTCCAACCCAGGGCGTGCATGCCGGTGTCGACCACCAGGCGGCAGGCGCGCCACATCTCATAACTCAGCCGACCGAAATTGTTGTAAGGGTCGGTGTAGAAGCCGGTTTCCAGCCCCAACCGCTCGGCATACAGCGCCCAGCCCTCCACGAAAGCGGTGA
>DATKLX010000043.1:0-13166 GCA_035542155.1 Anaerolineaceae bacterium | reverse complement strand
CATAAACACGCTTCATAGGGAGACTATCATTTTTTCGGTTTCTACTTTATTTACCTGACCGAAGCCGGGGAGGCAACCTTGACCGGATACAGCCACTCGGCCGAATGTTTCCCATTTCCGTGGATGGTTTCCTGGAAGGCCTGCTGGATCTTGCGGGTAACCGGGCCCATCTTCCCGTTGCCGATCTGGCGGAAATCGATTTCGCGGACGGCCACGACTTCCGCGGCTGTGCCGCTGACGAAGACCTCATCGGCGATGTAGAGCTGGTCGCGGGAAACCGGCTGCTCGATGACCTCGTATCCCAGGTCTTGGCAAATGGTGAGCAGCGCATCGCGGGTAATCCCTTCCAGAATCGCCGCAGTTGGGGTGGTGTAGATATTTCCTTTGCGGACCAGAAAAATATTTTCGCCGGTGCACTCGGCTACATACCCTTGCGGATCGAGCATGATAGCCTCGTCGAAGCCCAACCGGGCCGATTCAGTTTTGGCGAGGATGCTGTTGGCATAGTTTCCGCTGATCTTGGCTTTGGTCATCATCACGTTGGGCTGGTGGCGGGTAAAAGAAGAGACGTTGGCGCGAATGCCTTTTTCGATCGCCTCCTCGCCCAGATAAGCGCCCCACTCCCAGGCGGTGATGCCCACTGAAGCCGGGCAATCATCCAGGTTCAGGCTGGTTTGCGGCCCGCCGGCGAAGATCAGCGGGCGGACATAGCATTGGGTGAACCCATTGGCCGTGATCACCTGGTTCACCGCATCGATCAATTCGTCGGTAGTATATGGCATGCTGCGGAACCCCAGAATCTGGGCCGAATCCAGCAGGCGCTCGATGTGTTCCTGGAGGCGAAAAACCGCGCTCCCGGAGGGAGTCTGGTAACAGCGGATCCCTTCGAATACTGCAACCCCATAATGAAGAGCTGTGTTCAGAAAAGGAATGGTTGCCTTGTCGGCATCGATCAGCTCACCGTTCATCCAGATAAATTGTGTTGGCTTGCTCATTTTGATATCTCCTTTGGCAATAGGTTTATCCCAGAAACCGGCCTAAACCGGTAAGGATTTCCGCAGTTATTTCGGTAGTGCTCAGAGTTCCGCCCAGGTCCACCGTTCGGCAGCCCTTCGAAAGCGCCTGGCTGACGGCCGATTCAATTGCCGCAGCTTCTTTTTCAAGGTGAAATGAATACCGCAGCATCAGGGCCACGCTCAAGATTGTACCGATTGGGTTGGCAATGCCTTTGCCAGCGATATCGGGGGCCGACCCATGGATCGGTTCGTACAGGCCAACGCGGCCTTCCCCCAGGGACGCGGAGGGCAGCATGCCCATCGACCCGGCCAGGACTGAGGCCTCATCGGTCAGGATATCGCCAAACATGTTTTCGGTGACCAGGATGTCAAATCCGGCTGGATTGGTGATCAGGCGCATCGAAGCCGTATCGACGAGCATGTGCTCCAGGACAACCTCGGGATAATTTTTGCTCACCTCGACCGCAACCTGCCGCCAGAGCCGCGAGCTTTCGAGGACGTTGGCCTTATCCACGGAGGTGACCTTTTTCCGGCGGCCCAGCGCAAGCTGGAAAGCCTTATCGACTACACGCCGGATTTCCTCCTCCGTATAGACCATGCTGTCCACCGCACGGCGCTGTCCATCGACCATATCGCGGCCTTTGGGCTGTCCAAAGTACAGGCCCCCAGTCAGCTCGCGCACGACGATCAGGTCCACCCCGGCCAGTTTTTCCGGCTTGAGTGGAGAAGCGCCGACCAGGTCGGGGTGGACTGCGACCGGGCGGAGGTTGGCGTATACGCCCAGCTCCTTGCGCAGGCGGAGCAGTCCCTGCTCCGGGCGCACGGAGGCGTTCGGGTCATCCCACTTGGGACCGCCAACCGCTCCGAGCAGGACAGCGTCGGCGCTGCGGCAGACTTCCAGGGCTTCGTCGGTCAGCGCGGTCCCATATCGGTCTATGGAGCAGCCGCCGATCAGACGTTCCGTGATGTGAATGGTGTGGCCGTTCCGCTGGGTGACTGCCTGAAGTACTTTCACCGCTTCGGTCACCACTTCAGGGCCGATCCCATCTCCTGGGACGAGGGCAAGGTTATATTCCATGGGCCTGTTTTTCTGGTACGAGGGTCATTAACCCGTATTCCACCGAATCTGCCAGGGCCCACCAACTGGCTTCGATGATGTTCGGGCTCGCGCCGACCGTATGCCAGGTATGGTTGCCATTATGCGTTTCGATTAATACACGGGTGATGGCCTGCGTGCCGTTCTGGCCGTCGAGGATGCGCACTTTGTAATCGGCCAGGTGGAAATGGTTGATTTCGGGGTAATGTGTCGCCAGCGCTTTGCGCAGAGCCAGGTCCAAAGCATTGACCGGGCCGATGCCTTCCGCGGCGGTGTGGTAAATTTCATCGCCCACGCGGACTTTCACCGTGGCCTCAGCAAATATGCCGCGTTTCTGGCGGTGCTCCACCATGACCGAAAAGTCGATCAGCTCGAAGGGCGGCTGGTAATCGGCCTGCCGGCGTTTCATCATCAATACCACCGACGCTTCCGCGGCCTCGAAGGAGAACCCGCGCGATTCGAGGATCTTGATCTGGTTGAGGACCTGGGTGACTTCTTCTCCCCCGTTCACGTCCAGGCCGTATTCTTCGGCTTTGCTGAGCAGGTTGCCGCGCCCGGCCAGCTCGGAGACGACCACTGACATCTGGTTGCCGACCAGCTCGGGGTCGATGTGCTGGTAAGATCGGGCGTTTCGGCGCATCGCCGCGACGTGGATGCCGCCCTTATGGGCAAACGCCGCTGTGCCTACGTAGGGCAGATATTCGTCGTGGGTCAGGTTGGCGATTTCCGAGACGTAGCGCGAGAGCTGGAACAGCCTGGGCAGGCGTCCTACTGGAAGGCATTGCAGTTTCAGCTTCAGCTCCAGGTCAGGAATGATCGAGCACAGGTTGGCGTTCCCGGTGCGCTCGCCGTACCCGTTGATCGTTCCCTGGACCTGGATGCACCCCGCGCGGACTGCGCTGATCGAGTTTGCCACCGCGCATTCGCCGTCATTATGGGCGTGGATCCCCAGCGGCGCGTCGACAGCCTGCCCAACCGCGGTGACGATCTCGGTGATCTCCCAGGGGAGCGAGCCGCCGTTCGTATCGCAGAGGACCAGGGTTTCCGCCCCACCGCGTTCCGCGGCGCGGAGCACCTCCAGGGCATACGCCGGATCGGCCTGATAGCCATCGAAGAAATGCTCAGCGTCGAAGATCACCCGCCGTCCCTGATCTTTCATGTAGGCAAGGCTTTCCTGAATGATGCGCAGATTCTCGTCGTAGGTCGTGCGCAGCACCTCGGTGACGTGCAAGGTCCAGGTCTTGCCGACCAGGGTGCAGACCGGGGCAGCGCTGTCGAGTAGGGCGCGGATGTTGGCGTCATCCTCGGGACAGCCTCCAACCCGGCAGGTCGAGCCAAAAGCCGCGATCAGGGCGGTTTGCCAGGCGATATCCTGGGCGCGGGTAAAAAATTCGGCGTCCTTGGGGTTTGATCCAGGCCAGCCTCCTTCAATAAATGCCACTCCCAGCTCATCCAACTTGCCGGCAATCGCCAGCTTGTCCTGGCAGGAAAGGGAGATGTCTTTGCGCTGGGTTCCATCTCGCAATGTGGTATCGTAAACCTGAATCATAGCTCCTCCTACGGATAATTCAGCCGGTTGGAAAAAATCAGGCTGGGGTGTTCTCCCGGGCCTGCTCATAAGCGCTGATTCGGTCAGAAAACGAAAGCAAATAGCCAAGCTCGTCCGTGCCGTTGAGCAGGCAGGTCTTCGAAAAGGGATCGATCGGGAAGCTGGTTTGAGCGCCATCGGGCATGGTAACCTTCTGGGAAGCCAGGTCGATGGTGACCTGAGCCTCTGGCTCTTCGCTGAGAAGCCCGACCAGGTGCTGGTGTGCCTCAGGGGAGATCGCCACCGGCAGCAGGCCATTCTTGATGGAATTATTACGGAATATATCGGCAAACGAAGTGGCGATGATCGCCCGGAAGCCGAAACCAATCAGCGCCCAGGGGGCGTGCTCGCGCGATGAGCCGCAGCCGAAGTTATTCCCCACTACCAGCACCCCTGCCCCCAGGGCGGCCGGATCGTTGAGGGGGAATCCAGGCAGAGGTTCACCCGCCGGGCTGTAGCGCCAGTCCGCGAACAGGTTGGCGCCCAGGCCGGCTTTATCCGTGACCTTCAAGAAGCGAGCCGGGATGATCTGGTCCGTATCAACATTATCGCGGGGCAGCAGCACCGCGCGAGAAGAAATCGTCTGGAATGGGTTCATGTTCTTTTCCGGAATACCTCAGGGGATAGGTTGTTCGATCACCGTCCGCGGATCGGTGATTTGACCGGTCAGGGCTGCCGCGGCGGCAGTTAAGGGTGAAGCCAGGAATGTGCGCCCGCCTTTTCCCTGGCGGCCTTCAAAGTTGCGGTTGCTGGTGCTGACTGCGTACTGGCCGGGTTCAACCTGGTCGCCGTTCATGGCGATGCACATGCTGCAGCCGGCCTCGCGCCACTCGGCGCCTGCTTCGCGGAACACCCGGTCGAGGCCTTCCACCTCGGCCTGGCGTTTGACCTGCTGCGAGCCCGGCACGACCAGGACATGCACTCCATGGGCGACTTTCCGCCCTCGGAACAGGTTCGCTGCCATACGCAGATCCGTGATCCGCGAGTTGGTGCAACTGCCGATAAATACCACATTGACCGGATGACCGATCAGCGAAGAACCCGGGCGCAGGTCCATGTACTGGAGCGCATTCTCCAAAGCTCGCCGGTCATCGGCCAGGGGCACATCCTGTGGAGTTGGGACGAGGGCATTGATTGAGATCCCCATCCCCGGGTTGGTCCCGTAGGTGATCATCGGCTCCAGGCTGGAGGCGTCGAGGATGACTTGGCGATCGTAGAACGCGTCCTCGTCCGAGGGGAGTAGTGACCAGCGCTCGATGGCCCGCTCCCAATCAGCTCCCTTGGGGACGAAATCGCGACCCGCCAGGTAATCGAACGTGATCTCGTCCGGGGCGATCATCCCCGCCCGAGCGCCGGCTTCGATCGACATGTTGCAGATCGTCATCCGCTCTTCCATATTCAAGGCGCGGATTGCCGGCCCGCTGTACTCTAGAACGTAGCCTGTACCGCCGCCCACGCCGATTTTGGCGATCAGTGCCAGGATGATGTCCTTAGCGGTCACACCAGGGCTTAACTTCCCTTCGACACGGACTTCCATCGTCCTGGGGCGGTTCTGCAGCAGGCACTGCGAAGCAAGCACCATCTCCACTTCGCTGGTCCCAATCCCGAACGCCAGGGCTCCAAAAGCACCATGGGTGGAGGTGTGGCTGTCGCCGCACACGATCGTCTTCCCGGGTTGGGTCAGTCCGAGCTCCGGGCCGATCACGTGGACGATCCCGTTATATTGGCTGCCCAGGCCGTAGCAGGGGATGCCGTATTCGCGGCAGTTTTCCTCGAGCTGCAGGATCTGTTTCCGGCTCAGCTCATCGGCGAACGACAGCCTGCCTTCCAGCGTTCCATCCGGAGAGGGGCGGGTTGGCAGCGAGTGGTCAATCGTCGCGGCCGTTCGGTCTGGCCGGCGGACCCGCAGGCCGCGCTGGCACAAGCCGGTAAATGCCTGGGGAGAGGTCACTTCGTGGATCAGGTGCAAATCGATATACAGGACCGCTGGAGATTCGGGCTCCTGAGCCACGACGTGACCTTCCCAAATTTTCTCAAATAGTGTCTTCGGTCCGGTCATAGAAGATCCAGGTTCCACGGCGCGGATTCATCGTCGAATAGATCCGGGTCGAAGGGTTCATCCGCATTGTACTTCTTGGTGAGCACGTCGGAGAGATCCCAGCCATCGGGAATGGTGTTTACTTTTGGGAAGCCTTCAGGATGCCCTTCGGTCTGGGGCAGGTCTCTATGAGTGGGTCGGGGTTTCATGGTCGTGGTTCCTTTCTGGTGTTTCAACAATAGGTTGGAAGGCTGGCGTTTCTACCGGGCCGTACCGGCCGGTGGATACCAGCAGTTTATTTAACGCGGAGAGATACGCCTTTGCGCTGGCGACAACAATATCGGTATCGGTGCCGTTCCCGCCGTAGGAGCAGGGCGGCTCGAACTCGTTTTCAGCCTCATTCATGGGTCCGCTCTGGCAACCCTGGATGCGCACGGTTACCTGCCCGAGCGCATCGATCCCTTCGGTCACGGCGTGGACGACGAACTCGAGGAGCGTGTTCGGTGCCTGGATGATCGCATCCATAGCTTTGAAAGTTGCGTCGACCGGTCCGGTGCCGACGCTGGCGTGGACGTGCAGATTGCCGTCGGGTCCCAGCAGCCTCACCGTGGCGGTGGGCATGCCCATCGTCCCACAGGCTACCTGGAGGCCGTCGAGCTTGAATATCTCAGTGGGTTTGACCATCTCATCCGAGATCAGCGCTTCCAGGTCCGCATCTGTGATGATCTTTTTTTTGTCCGCCAGGACTTTGAAAGCTTCGAAAACCCTGGCCAGGGTGGCATCATCGGTGCTGAACCCCAGCGTTTTGAGGCGCTCGCGCAAGGCGTGCCGCCCGGAATGCTTTCCCAGCACCAGGCGGCTCTGGGTCAGGCCGACGGTTTCTGGTGTCATGATTTCATAGGTCAGGTGGTGCTTCAGCATCCCATCCTGATGGATCCCGGCTTCGTGGGCAAAGGCGTTTGCGCCAACGATCGCCTTATTGGGCTGGACGGGGATCCCGGTATAGTTGCTGACCAGCCGGCTGACCCGGGTGATCTGGGTGGTATCGATGTGGGTGGTGAAGTCGAGCACGCTTTTACGCGTGTGCAGTGCCATCACCACTTCTTCTAGCGAGGTATTCCCGGCCCGTTCGCCGATGCCGTTGATGGTCACCTCGGCCTGGCGTGCGCCGGCCTTGATCCCCGCCAGTGTATTGGCGGTAGCCAGTCCCAGGTCGTTGTGGCAGTGGACCGAAACGATGCAGTCTTTGATTCCGGGGGTATTGCGGATAATCCCGGCGATTAGCCTGCCGAACTCTTCCGGCAGGGTATATCCGACCGTATCCGGGATATTGAGGGTGGTCGCGCCAGCCTGGAGGGCAACCTCGAGCACCTGGTACAGAAATTCCGGGTCGCTCCTTCCGGCATCCTCGGGGCTGTATTCCACGTCAGCGCACAGGCTGCGAGCATAAGCGACCATCTTCTGGACCTGGTCCAGGACCTGTTCGCGATCCATGCGCAACTTGTACTTCATATGGATGTCGGAGGTTGCCAGGAAGGTGTGGATTCGCGGCCTGGCTGCGGAGCGAACAGCTTCCCAGGCCTTGTCAATATCATTGCGGGTTGCCCGGGCAAGCCCGCAGATGATGGGAGGGGTCGACCCATCGGAAGAGTTGCCAACTTCATCCGCGATCCGCCGGACGGCCTCCAGATCATCCGGAGAAGCGGCAGGAAAGCCGGCCTCGATCACATCCACCCCCAGGTGAGCTAAGGCGCCGGCCACCTCCATCTTTTCGGATGAGGTCATCGTCGCGCCGGGGCTTTGCTCCCCGTCGCGCAACGTTGTATCAAAAATGCGGATCAACGTGTCCATTTTTCCTATCTCATTTTTCGGACGAAATTACTGTTTCCAATTTTCGGGACGCAGAGAGCGGACGACCTTTCCAGTCCGCCACATCTCCGAGTCTTCCATTTCTTTCAGCTCGACAGCCAGCCTTTCTTTGTAATCTGGCCGGCTGTTTGCTTCCAAAACAATGCGCGTCTCCTCGCCGCTCACCACGCTCTGGTACAGGCGGTCGAACACCGGTTCGACCGCCTTGCGGAATTCGTGGCGCCAATCGAGCGCGCCGCGCTGGGCAGTGGTGGAGCAGTTCGCGTACATCCAGTTCATCCCGTTCTGGCCGACCAGGCGGATCAGGCTCTGGGTGAGCTCTTCGACGGTCTCGTTGAATGCTTCGCTGGGCGTGTGCCCGTGCGCGCGCAGGGTGTTGTACTGCGCTTCCATGATGCCCGCCAGCGCGCCCATCAGCACCCCTCGCTCGCCAGTCAGGTCGCTATAGACTTCGTTCTCGAAGGTGGTTGGGAAAAGGTACCCGGAACCGACCGCGATGCCTAGCGCCAGTGCGCGGTCTCTCGCGCAGCCGGTGTAATCCTGGAAGACTGCGTAGCTGCTGTTGATCCCGCTGCCGTTGAGGAAGTTGGCGCGAACGCTGGTGCCGGAGCCTTTCGGCGCGACCAAAATTACATCGACGTTCTCAGGTGGGACGACGCCGGTCTGATCTTTGTAGACGATCGAAAAACCGTGGGAGAAGTACAGCGCTCCACCGGACTTGAGCAGGGGTTGGATCTTTGGCCACATGACCTTTTGTCCGGCATCCGAGATCAGATACTGCACGATGGTTCCGCGCTCGGTGGCTTTTTCCAGGGAGAACAGGGTCTGGCCGGGGACCCAGCCATCACGGACTGCTCTATCCCAGGAGGGAGAATCGGGTTTCTGCCCGATGATGACATTGAACCCGTTGTCGCGCATATTCAGAGATTGGGCCGGTCCTTGAACGCCGTACCCCAATACCGCGATGGTCTCATCCTTCAATACCTGGTGAGCTTTTTCCAGGGGGAACTCGTCGCGGGTGACGACTTCTTCTTCAACGTTGCCAAACTTCATGACTGCCATAACGACTCCTCATAGAATGTTGGATTAATTTGATGCGGCTCAATCGGCGGACGCCTGGATATAGCGGCCGTTATCGGGCGTGGACCCATGGTAGCTGGAGCGGTTGTTTTGCGAGGTATACGCGGGCGCCAGTGCGGTATTTGCACCGCGCTCCATGGCTACAACCCCGGTGCGAACCATCTCGATGATCCCGTATGGGCGCAGGACGTCGACGAACCCGTCGATTTTGTCTTCATCCCCGGTGATCTCGGCGATCAGAGAATCGTTGGTCACGTCGACGACGCGGGCGCGGAAGACGTCCACCAGTTGCATGATCGCCACCCGCCGGTCGGGCGTTGCGCGGACTTTGACCATCGCTAGGTCGCGGTTGACCATCGGGACGTGAGTCAAATCTTCTACCTGGAGGACATTGATCAGCTTATAAAGGTACGGAGTGATGCGTTCGACCGCCACCTGTTCGCTGTCGACCACGATGGTAATTCGCGAAATACCGGGGTGGTCGGTGTGGCCGACGGTGAGTGATTCGATGTTGAACGTGCGCCGGCGGAACAGGGATACGACCCGGTTCAACACGCCTGGCTTGTCTTCGACTAGAGCTACAAATGTGTGTCGCATAGTTACCCTGGCTTTCTACTAAATATCGTCGTCGATTGGGGATATGGTCTGGGCCGGTATTGGCCGGCGGATCATTTCGTGGAGGGGGGCGCCGGTTGGCACCATGGGGTAGACGCTGTCTTCTTTTTCAACGCGGAAATCAATGACTACCGTCCCTTCTGCGTCTCGGGCTCGATCGATAGCTGGATGTACCTGGGAGCGCTCGGTCACGCGCAGGCCAGTCAGCCCGTGAGCGTCGGCAAGCTTGACGAAGTCGGGGCTGGTCATCGGGGTGGCGGTATAGCGTCGCTCGTAGAAAAACTCCTGCCACTGGCGCACCATCCCGAGGTAGCCGTTGTTGATGATGGCAACGTTGACTTTGATCCCTTCCTGGGCGGCGGTGGCCAGCTCGGCCTGGGTCATTTGGAAGCCGCCGTCGCCGGCGATAGCCCACACCTCCAGTTCGGGATGGGCAAACTTCGCCCCGATGGCCGCCGGGAGGGCAAAGCCCATCGTCCCCAGGCCGCCCGAGGAGAGGAACCGCCGCGGGTGGTCTTGTTTGTAGTACTGGGCGGTCCACATCTGGTTCTGTCCCACGTCGGTGACGACGATGGCGTCGCCATGGGTGTAGCGCCACAGGTCGTGGATGACGTGGGCAGCGTAGAGGTGCCCGTCATCGGGAAGGTTCTGGATGTCGCGTACCGAGGACTCCCCTTTCATCTCTGTGATATCGGCGATCCAATCCTCGTGGCGCATGGCGGGGATGCAGGAGTTGAGCTGTTCGAGCGTTTCACGCAGATCGCCGACCAGAGCCAGATCGACGGGGACGTTTTTGCTGATCTCCGATGGGTCGATCTCGATGTGAATCTTTTTCGCATTGGGGGCATAATGAGCCAGCTTGCCGGTCACCCGGTCGTCAAAGCGCATTCCGAAGGCGAGGAGCAGGTCGGCCTGTTGGATGGTCTGGTTCACCCAGGCTTCTCCGTGCATGCCCATCATTCCCAGGCTGAGGGGATGGCTACCAGGAAAACCGCCGATTCCCAGCAGGGTCAAAGCCACGGGCGTCTGGGTTTTCTCGGCGAACTGCTTGAGCACCTCGCTGGAACCGGAGATCAGCACGCCGTTACCGGCCAGGATGAGCGGGCGTTTTGCCTCGGCGATCATTTCGACCGCGCGCTGCATGTCTTTCGAGATGGGGCGCATGTCCGGGCGGTACCCGGGCAGGCGGATCGGGCTGTCGTCGTAGGCCCATTCGATTCTTGCCTGCTGGGCATCTTTGGCGATGTCCACCAGAACCGGCCCCGGGCGGCCTGATCGAGCGATGTAAAACGCCTCGCGGATAGCCTGGCTGATGTCGTGCACGTCGGTCACCAGGTAATTGTGCTTGGTGATCGGCAGAGTGATGCCTGTCACGTCCGTTTCCTGGAACGCATCGAAACCGATCAGGTGACTGGCCACCTGGCCTGTAATGCAAACGATGGGAGCGGAATCCATCATGGCGGTGGCGATCCCGGTCACCATGTTGGTAGCGCCCGGTCCGGAGGTCGCCATGGCCACCCCCACCCGGTCACCGGCGCGAGCGTATCCGTCGGCCATATGCGTTGCGCCCTGCTCGTGGCGGACCAGCACGTGGTGGATCGGAAACTCTGGGAGCGCGTCGTACACCGGCAATATCGCCCCACCCGGATAACCAAAGATGGTATCCACCCCTTCGCGGACCAGACATTCCCATACGATTTGTGAGCCCGTACGTTTCATTCGATCACCTCCAATCGTTCATGCCGTACCGATCAACTTGCCAGGACCGCACCCGTATCAGCGCTGGTGACAAAGTAGGCGTAGCGGCGCAGCCACCGGCTGGTTGTGCGGGGCTCAAAAGCAGGCAGGCTGGAAAGGCGTTTCTGTATTTCCGCATCGCTCAGGCGGACGTTGAGCGAGTGCGCGATCAGATCGATTTCGATCAGGTCTCCCTGGCGCAGTGCGGCGATCGGTCCGCCCGCCGCAGCCTCCGGGGATATGTGTCCGATGCAGGCTCCACGAGTCCCTCCGGAAAAACGTCCATCGGTGATCAGGGCGACCTTTTCTCCCAGCCCCATTCCCATGATGGCGCTGGTGGGAGAGAGCATCTCCTGCATCCCGGGGCCTCCGCGGGGGCCTTCGTAGCGGATGACGACCACGTCGCCCGGGCAAACCTGACCGCCGAGAATTCCGGCCATGGCGGTTTCCATCGATTCATAGACCCGGGCCGGGCCGGTAAACTTATCCATACCCGGGGTAACACCGCCGGTCTTGATCACCGCGCCATTGGGGGCCAGGTTGCCGAAGAGGATCGCCAGGCCGCCCTGGGCCGAATGGGCCTTTTCGTATGGCCGGATCACTTCGGGATCCCGGACCGCTGTGCCGGCGATGGATTGGCCCAGGCTTTCGCCGGTCACCGTGATGCGGTCCAGGTGGAGCGGATAGCCCGCCGCGGCCACCTCGTTGAGGATGGCCGGAATCCCACCCGCGCGGTGGACGTCTTCCATGTGCCACTGCCCGGCAGGGCTGACCTTGCACAGGTGGGGCACTTTGGCGGCGATCGCGTTGATCCGCTCGAGGCTGTATTCGATGCCGGCCTCGCGGGCGACGGCCAGGCCGTGCAGGATCGTGTTGGTCGAGCCGCCCATGGCCATATCCAGAGCGAAGGCGTCGTCCAGCGCCTCCAGGGTGACGATATCGCGCGGGGTGATGTTCTTCTCAACCAGGGTGAGAATCAAGCCGGCCGCCCGGCGGGCGAGGGCTTCCCGCTCCGCAGAGAGAGCCAGAGCCGATCCGTTGTAGGGCAGCGCCAGCCCCAGGGCTTCCATCAGGCAGTTCATGCTGTTGGCCGTGAACATCCCCGAGCAGGAACCGCAGGCCGGGCAGGCATAGTCTTCGAGGATCTTTAAGCGCCGGCTGTCGATTTTCCCGGATTGGTAGGCTCCAACTCCTTCGAAGACAGAGATCAGATCAATCACTTCACCGTCTGGGGAGCGCCCGGCCGGCATCGGTCCACCCGAAACGAAAATCGCTGGGATATTGGTGCGCACGGCGCCCATTAACATCCCGGGGACGATCTTGTCGCAGTTAGGGATACAGACCATGCCGTCGAAACGGTGGGCTTCGATCATCGTTTCCACGCTGTCGGCGATCAGCTCGCGTGAGGGGAGGGAATACTTCATCCCAATGTGGCCCATCGCGATGCCGTCGTCGACGCCGATGGTATTGAATTCGAAGGGGACGCCACCAGCGGCGCGAACGGCTTCTTTGACCAGCCTTCCGAACTGCTGAAGATGCACGTGCCCGGGGATAATATCGACGTACGAGTTGACAATAGCGATAAAGGGCTTGGGCATATCCGTGTCGGTGACGCCGGTCGCTTTGAGCAGAGCCCGGTGCGGAGCCCGTTCAAAGCCGCTTTTAATCTGGTTGGATCGCATTCATTTCTCCTGGACGAAACAGAAATAAGAAAGGAGCCGCCCTCTGGTTGGGCGGCTCCTGGTTTTTTTGCTTTGGTTCTTTCTAGGATTTGTTTCCTCTTACCTGGCTCTTACTCTAACCTGCCCAACCGAAATCTGGTTCTCAATAATGAGGACCACAATAACGATGACAAGGCTAAGGGAGAGATTGTTGATGAACATGAATTATCTTTGCGAACGTGTCAGATTGGTTTCAAATTCTAAACTTATATAATTGTCTATTTATAGCAAATCCGGATAATAAAGTCAATAGAATTCCGAAATTGTGTTTGTCCCAAGATTGGTAGGCGAATTTAGCAAAATCGCCCAGGCAGTTTTCTCCCTTGAAAGAGGATGCTCAGCTAAGCCACCCCCACTCCGGCGACCATCAAGCCGCTGGTCATCCCCGGCCAGGTCTTGTAGCCCC
>DATKLX010000042.1:0-4688 GCA_035542155.1 Anaerolineaceae bacterium | reverse complement strand
AAGGGCGGAGCATGGAAAATTATAGCCAATCAAACCCTCCCCATGGCCAATGTTCTCAACAGCTTGGAACTTTATTTGAAAAGGCAGGCTGCCGATCCCTGGCGGTACCTGCTCGAACAGGTTCTCTACCTGCTGTTGGGTTGGATTCCAACCCTGGTGGGGATCGGCCTGAGGGGGATTTTCTATCGCCTCATCCTGAGAATGGATGGGGCGGCGGCGATTGAGAACGGAGTACGTCTGAGGTTCGCCAATAACATCCACCTGGGGAACGGAGCTTACCTCGATCAGGGCGTTTATCTGCATGCCTGTCCACAGGGGATCGATATCGGCGAGAATACCATCGTCATGTATGGAGCGGTGCTCCACGTATATAACTTCCGGGATATGCCCCATTCGGGGATCAAAATCGGAAACAACAGCCTGGTAGGGGAGTATACGATCATCCGCGGCCAGGGCGGCGTCAACATTGGGGATCGGGTATATACCTCTCCATTTACCCAAATCATTGCCGTAAACCACATGGTGGATGACCCCGAACGGCCTTTTGTCGATCAGGGAATCACCGCCGAAGGAATTACGATCGAAGATGACGTCTGGTTGGGCTCCGGCTGTATCATCACGGACGGCGTTCACATTGGGAAAGGCGCCGTCGTGGCAGCCGGAGCTGTCGTAACCCATAACGTTCCTGCGCACACCATCGTCGCCGGGATCCCTGCCCGAGAAGTACGCTCGATCGACGGCAGCCCCAGAAAAAGAGAACACAGTACGGTTTACTTTGACCGGTAAGGAGGGATTGATGACAACACTCTCAGTGGTGATCCCAGCATATAACGAAGAAAAAGGGATAGCCGATATTATTCATCGCGTCCAGGCGGTGAAGGAAGACTTATCCAAAGTTGGGATTGATGACCTGGAACTGCTGGTGGTGGACGATGGCTCGCGTGACCGCACGGCCGAGATCATCAGCAGCGTGCCCGACGTGCACCTGATCCGCCACGTGAAAAACCGCGGATATGGCGCCGCACTGAAAAATGGTTTCTGCCAGGCGCGCGGCGAACTGATCGGATTTCTCGACGCCGATGGCACCTACCCGCCGGAATACTTCCCCAACCTTTGCAAGCAAGCCCTGGAGGGAGATGACCTGGTCATCGGATCACGGATGGCCGGAGCGGAGAGTAAGATGCCGGCGGTGCGCCGGCTGGGAAATTTCTTCTTCGCCAATCTGCTGACCCTGGTCAGCAACAAGAAGGTTACCGACAGCGCGAGCGGGATGCGCGTTTTTCGGCGGGCCATTCTCGAGCAACTCTATCCCCTGCCCGACGGGTTGAACCTGACCCCGGTGATGAGCACTCGCGCCATTCACGAGGGGATCAAAGTGACCGAGGTAGCCATTCCGTACAGCGAGCGCCAGGGGCGGTCGAAGTTGAGCGCCCTGCGAGACGGACGCATCTTCCTGCAATCCATCCTCTGGACGGCGCTGGAATACAACCCGGTCCGAATTTTGGGCTTGATCGGCGGCCTGGGGCTGGCGCTGGCGGCGTTCATTCTAGCCGGGCTGGTACTGGCCCGCCTGCAGGGGATCACCAGCCTGCTGCCCTGGCAGGTGGCGGCGTTGTTCGCCGGGTTGGTCCTGAGTGTAGCTGGAGTGAGCATTTTCTCGTTAGGCACGACCTTCAATTACCTGGTTTCGCTGTTTTATAACCGCCCGATCCGCCAGGGTCTGTTTGGCCGGCCCATTTTCGACCCGCCGCTGGACCGCCACTTCGGCTGGATGGGCGTACTGGTCCTGCTGGTTGGCCTGGGGATTGGCCTGGTGAGCGCAGTTCTCGGGCTCAAAGGATGGGATATGAACCGCCTGTGGCTGTACATGCTGGGAAGCGCGATGATGATCCTGATGGGCATCCAGTTGGTGATTTCATGGGTTGTGATGCGCGTTCTCGAAGACCTCAGCCAGCGGGATCATTTGATCCACCGGGATATGCAGATATCGATCAATTAATTTTTCTAAACTTATTGTTAATCTAAGGAGAAAGACAAGATGAGCAATCAAACCAGCTCTCAGCGCAGCGTCAATTTGGGTACGTCTCGACTCCCAGAGCTGCGAATGGCGAAATTCCCCAATGCAGACCAGATCGTCCGGGATGGACTCCTGGCAACACCCCGTTCGAAAGACGCAGTGGATATTTTACTGGTGAACCCCCCAACACCGGATAGGCAGTTGTGGATCCGTACTCAGCACCGGGTCGGGCGGCGCACGCGGGAGAACATGGTCTGGCCGCAGGTTTCGCTGGCGCAGATGGCCGCGTTACTGGTCCCGGTTTATACGATTAAGATCATCGACGCCAATGCGGAACGGATGGGTTGGAAGGAGTTTGGGGAGCTGATCAAGAAATACCAGCCCAAATATTACCTCACCCAGGTGACCGCGCCTACCCTCGAAAATGATATATACGGGACGTTCCTGGCCAAGGCCAGCGGGGCAAAGACCATTGCCTTTGGCACCCACGTGACCCCGATCCCGGTCGAGACCATGCAGCCTTATCCGAGCCTGGATTATGTCCTGGTGGGGGAGCCGGACCTGACCCTTCGAGATCTGTTGGACCACCTGGAAGGCAAGTTCGACCAGCGCAACGAGCAGATCCAGAAACTCTTCGCGGAGCATGACGCGACTTACAAACCCTCTTTACGCGAGGACGGCTCGCCAGACATCTTCGGGATCAAGGGCCTGGCCTGGCGGCGAGGAGAGGAAATCATCATCAACGCCACACGGCCGTTCATCCGCAATCTGGACGACCTGCCGATCCCGCTGCACGACCAGCTCCCATACAAGAAATACGTGATGCCTCTGATGAAAGGCCCGTTTACCTTCATCGTCACCAGCCGCGGCTGCACGGCCGGGTGCATCTACTGCATCAAGCACGTTACCTACCAGTACACGGTGCGGCTTCGCTCGCCGGAAAAAATCCTCGAAGAGCTGTGGGTGCTGAAGAAACTGGGGATCAACAACGTCAATATGTACGCGGATCTCTTCACCGCCAGCCGGGACCAGGTGATGGGACTGTGCAAGCTGATGATCGAGACGGGCATCAACATGAAGTGGACCTGCAACAGCCGGGTCGATTACGTGGATGAAGAGATGCTGGAGATGATGGGTAAGGCAGGCTGCTTCTTCATGACGTGGGGGATCGAGAGCGGAAGCGAGCAGGTGCTGCGCCACGCCCACAAGGGAGCTTATCCGGATAAAGCCGAACGGGCGCTGCGCTGGGCGAAAAAAGCCGGGATCAAAAACTGGGGTTACTTCATCATCGGGCTGCCCACCGAGACCGAGGAAACTATCCGGCAGACGATCGACTTTTCGAAGCGGCTGCCCCTGGATATCGCTCTCTTCCACGTTGCTGCCCCGTACCCCGGCACACCTTTCTTCTTCGAGGTCGTGCGCGAGGGATGGTTCCGCCCGGGAACGCGCTGGGAACAGGTGGACATGGATAAGGGCACCGTGCTGGATTATCCCGGTCTGCCTGCGGAAAGACTACTTTATTGGCAGAGACGAGCCTGGCGTGAATGGGCTTTTCGGCCCGGGCCTTTGTTTACCTATTTCAAGATGGTCGTTTCCGACCTGTCCACAGTGCAGTCTGCCATCAGCGTTGGGCTGCAACACCTGAGATGGCAGACCTCTGAAGAGTGAACCGTCTTCGTGACTTGCTTACGCCTGAAAACATTCAGAAGACTGGATATCAGAAACCACATTTCAAAACAAGGAGAGAAGAGAGAGGCGAACCATGGAAGATTTCAGAGAAACAATCCGTAGTTATATTGCTGAAAGCATCCTTTTCAGCGGAAAGGGATTTCCGTATTCAGATGATGTTTCATTCCTCGAAAACGGGATCATCGATTCGATGAACATCATGGAGATCGTCATGTTTGCCGAGGAGAAATTTGGAATACAGATTCGCGACGAGGAGATCATACCGGACAATCTGGACTCAGTCAATCGGCTGGCTGAATTCATCGTTCGAAAAAAAGAAGCAGAACTCGTAAAAAAACAAATTTAGATTGTTCGCTTTTCAGTAGAAATCACACCAGGACTCTGGACCTGGAGAAGCCAACAAACTTCAATTCAGGGATGACGAGCTATGAATACGGCTGATTTTCTTTTCGAAAAAAGCGCAGATCAAGATACCGCCTTGATCACAGGCAAAGGTCGATTCACCTACGAAGATCTCCGAGGCGCCTGTGTTCAAATTGCAGGCGAGCTAATCAAGCACGGCATACATCCTGGGGATCGTGTCGGGATTCTGGGGCAAAACTCGTTATTCTGGGTAGCCTCTTATCTTGCCACGCTAAAGCTCTATGCAATCGCGGTTCCTTTTGCAACCACCTTGACCCCAGATGAATTCAACGCGAATTTCAGGTTCGCAAATTGTAGACTTCTCTGTATGGATAGGAAGTTTCTACAACGGCTAAATCCTTTCATCCCAAGCGACACAGCCTTGATTTTCGAGGATCGTCTGGACTGGAATGGTGAAAAGGATTGGCCATCTCCAATCGAACCAATGGATGACCATAGTGATGCAGCCCTCATGTTTACCTCAGGTACGACCGCCCGTCCCAGAGCTGTGCGGATCACCCATCAAAATATCCAGGCTAACACAAAGTCAATTATTGAATATCTCGATCTGACTTCGAAG
>DATKLX010000041.1:0-12454 GCA_035542155.1 Anaerolineaceae bacterium | reverse complement strand
GAACAACATGTCCGGCAAGGTGCTGGTCAACCTGTTCTACGAACCCTCCACCCACACCCGCCTCTCCTTCGAAACTGCCATGCTGCGTCTGGGCGGCCAGGTCGTCTCGTCACCGGACGCGCGCAACTCCAGCTCGGCTGTCAAGGGCGAGTCGCTCTACGACACGGGGAAAATGATCCAGGGCTATGCTGACGTGGCGGTCATCCGCCACATGGAGGTCGGCAGTGCCAGAGAGCTGGCCGATGGCGCGGACGTGCCGGTGATCAACGGTGGCGATGGCGCCGGCCAGCATCCCTCACAATCGCTGATGGATATCTACACCATCCAAAAAGAGAAAGGCCGCCTGAACAATCTCACCGTCACCCTGGCGGGGGACCTGAAGAATGGCCGAACCGTCCATTCGCTTTCCTGGTTGTTAGGGAAATATGGGCCGCGGTTTTATTTTGTCTCCCCCAAAGAGCTGAAAATGCCCCCCGAGATCACCCAGGCCCTGCGCGCCGATGGGATCGAAGTCTTTGAAACCACCGACCTGGTCGAAGCCGCCGCGAAAAGCGACGTGCTCTATATGACCCGCATCCAGCGCGAGCGCTTTGCCGACCCCAATGAATACGAACGGCTGCGGGGTTCATACATCGTCAATAAGAGCCTCCTCCAGTCCGCCAAGCACGGCATCACCATCATGCATCCCCTTCCCCGGGTAGATGAGATCGCTCGGGAGATTGATGACTACGAAGGGGCCGCCTATTTCCGCCAGGCATCGAACGGGGTGCCGATTCGTATGGCTCTTCTTGCCCTGGTCACCGGGAGAGAGTAACCCTGGCGAAACGACTATGGATTTTATCCGGCAGAAAAAACAGGAGTCGCTGAATGTTCGATAACCAGACTGCACGCTTCGAGCTGCTCACTCGCACGACGGTCAAAACGAAAAGCATTTACTGGAACCTCACCCCTCCGCTGCTATATGAAGAAGTTTTCAAACGAGGAGAGGCCATGCTGGCGCAGCACGGCCCGCTGGTGGTCTACACGGGGAAGTGCACCGGGCGTTCCGCCAACGACAAGTTTTTCGTCCGAGAGCCCACCACACAGGATCACATCTGGTGGGGAAAAACGAACAAGCCCTTCGATCCGGAAAAATTCGAGCGTCTGAAGGCGCGCATCCTCGAGTACTTCAGCCACATTGAGCTCTTCGCTCAGGACTGCTTTGGCGGTGCAGACCCGGCCTACCGCTTCCCGGCGCGGATCATCACCGACACCGCCTGGGCAAGCCTCTTCGCCTACAATATGTTCATCCACGCCAACACCGGGTCGCCCAAAGATTTTTCCCCGCAGTTCACCATCCTGGTCGCCTCTGGCTTTGAAGCCGAGCCCGAGATCGACGGCACCCGCTCGGACGTGGTCGTCGCCCTCCACCTGGGCCAAAAACTGGCCCTGATCGCCGGAACCCGCTACGCCGGCGAGATCAAAAAGACGGTTTTCACCGTGCTCAACTACCTGTTCCCGTTACAGGGCATCCTGCCCATGCACTGCGCCGCCAACATCAGCGCGGATGGCGAGACGGCGATCTTCTTTGGCCTGAGCGGAACGGGAAAAACCACACTCTCGGCGGACCCCCGGCGGCGCCTGATCGGCGATGACGAGCACGGCTGGAGCGAAACGGGTGTGTTTAACTTCGAGGGCGGCTGCTACGCCAAAGTCATCCGCCTGAGCGCCGAGGCTGAGCCGCAGATTTACGCCCTCACCCGGCGGTTTGGAACCATCCTGGAGAATGTGGTGATCGACCCGGATACCCGCGAGATTGACCTCGACGACGCGACGATCACCGAAAACACCCGCGCCTCTTACCTGTTGAGCGAGATCCAAAATTACGAGCCGTCCGGGATGGGCGGGCACTCCAAAAACATCATCTTCCTCACCGCGGACGCCTTCGGCGTCCTGCCGCCAGTGGCCTGCCTGACTCCCGAGCAGGCCATGTATCACTTCCTCTCGGGATACACGGCGAAAGTGGCCGGGACTGAAAAAGGGGTCAAGGAGCCGCAGGCCACCTTCAGCGCCTGTTTTGGCGGGCCGTTCATGGTGCAGCACCCCATGGTCTACGCGCAGCTTTTGGGTGAAAAAATGCGCCGGCACCAATCCCGCTGCTGGCTGGTCAACACCGGCTGGACCGGCGGGCCGTACGGCGTGGGGCTGCGCATGCCCATCGCTTACTCCAGAGCAATCATCGACGCAATCCTGGACGGCGACCTGAACGCGGTCGAGTATTGCCCGGACCCGGTCTTCGGGGTGATGGTCCCGGCGACCTGCAAGGGCATCCCAAACGAAGTGCTCGACCCGCGCGGTACCTGGGCAGACCCGCAGGCCTATGACGAGCAGGCGCGCAGGCTGGCAGCCATGTTCGCTAGCAATTTCGAACAGTTCGCGGATGGGGTTCCGGAGGCGGTCCGGGACGCGGGGCCAAGAATCTAAAGGACCGTTGCCGAAACGATCCCATACCCGCCGGCGACGCGCCGGGAAGAGTTTTTGCCCTGGAAATACAGCTCCTTGAGCTCCTGCGCACCGACATCCTTCACCCCGGTAAAGCCGCGCGCCTCGAGAAAAGCGGCCACCTGGCCATCCGGAATGGCAAACTTTAGCCCTTCGCCGGTGAACCGCCTGTACCGGCGCAGGCTGGATAACTCGCCATGGCCTGTTACGCCATCGAAAGTGGACCGGTACATATAGTCGAAGATGACCGAGCTACCCGGGCCAGAACAGCGCCGAATAAATGAGAGCGTGCTGTCCACTGAAGACGGATCGAGGTAATAGACCACCCCCTGCCAGATAAAAAACGTTTTCAAATCCGGGCGATACCCGCACACAACCAACCGCTCCTCGAGAGACTGGATCTCAAAATCAACGGCCACAAAAATGACGTGGGCAGGAATTTTGCCAAAAATCCTGCCCAATTTAGCGAGCTTATCCGCCTGGGTGGCGGGATGGTCCACCTCGAAAACGGTCACACCCCGTGTGAATTCGGGAAAACGGTAAGCCCGCGAGTCGTATCCCGCGCCGAGAATGACCACCTGTTGAGCCCCTTCGCTCAATGCCGTCTGAAGGGCATCGTCGACGTAGCGCTCACGCGCGGTGAGGAAAGCCTGCACCCCCGGCCCGCGCATCTCGCCGTAGCCGATAGCGGTAAAGAATTTCATCATCCAGTACATCCAATCCGGGGCCATCTGGCGGGCGTAGGGGTCGAAGATGATCCGTTCGTCCGCCGGCCGCTCGCTTTCGAGCGCCCGGTTCAGGGCAATCCCCAGTGCAGTCGTGCTAGTCTGGTTTTTCTTCATGGCGCACCTTCCGGATATTCTCTTCGAATGGCCAGGGTCAATATCGATTCTACGCCTGATCCCGGTTTTTTGTTCCATTTCTGGCATAAGCCTTGATGTTGAATGGCGGGTATTAAATCAAAACCGTGCGGATGTCTCCGCACGGCAACTCTCTTCTGTTCTCCGATCTCCGTTCTCTTTTCCGGTTCTCGGTTCTCGCCTTCTTAATACTCGTCGGCTTCCTCGTTCCCCCAGTCCTCGTCTTCTTCTTCGCCTTCCAGCTCTTCCCACGACTCCAGATCTTCTTCTTCCTCCATATCGATCTCGTCCTCGACTTCGGGCTCGACCTGGTTCACCGGGGTATAGGTCAGGCAAATCTTTTTTGGGTCGAGTTCTACTTCAGCCGCAGAACAATACAATCCATTCAAGAATGAGCAGTCGTCAAAGTGGCAGCGGATTCTGACCATTTGTGTTTTCTCCTGCAGCACAATTGTCCGTCAAGTTAGGCGCGTATTTTACCACTTTTTCTTGAATTTACCAGGAAATTCGGGCGAGATTTCATCCGCGAGCCGCCAGCACCTCTTTTTCATAGGCCCGGATCTGATCCAGAAAAGCCATCCCCACCGGCACCCCCTGCCTCCAGCAATGGTAATCCCACACTGCTCCAAAGGGCAGGCCCTTCAGCTCCTCCATCAGCGCCAGCCGGCCGGTGAAATCGCCTGCCCGCTCCATCTGGCGCAGCGTTTCCGCCGGCTCGAGTAGGGCCAGGCATAGCGCGCGCAGCATGTTGCGCGCCCCGATCACCCAGGCCGCGACGCGGTTGATGCTGGCGTCGAAATAATCCAGGCCGATGTGCACCCGCGAGAGGTATTCGCCGCGCACCAACTCCTGGGCCAGCCCGACCAGGTCGTCGTTAAGGGTGACGACGTGGTCGCTGTCCCAGCGCACCCCGCGGCTGACGTGCAGCAAAATCTCATCCAAAAAGGCCAATACCGCCGAGATCTTATCCGAAACCATCTCGGTGGGGTGGTAATGGCCGGTATCCAGGGTGAGCAAAATACCGTTTTGGACGGCGTAGCCCATGTAAAACTCGTGCGAGCCCACCACGTAGCTTTCCGAGCCAATTCCAAACAGCTTTCCCTCCACAGCGTCGAGTAGGTAGCGGTGGTCGATCTTTTCCACCAGGATCGCATCCAGTGATTCCTTGAGCAGCAGGCGGGGAGTCTTACGGTCGGCAGGGGTATCTTTCAACCCATCCGGGATCCAGATATCTGTGACGCAGGGATCGTTCAGCTCGCGGCCAAAGGACTCGCCGATTTTGCGGCAGGCAATGCAGTGCTCGATCCAGAACTGGCGCACTCCGCGGTCGTAACTGGCCAGGGTAAGCCCGCCGCTCGCCAGGGGGTGGGAAAATAGCGTGGGATTGAAATCTAAGCCGTGATGGTTGGCCCTGGCCCATTCCAGCCAGCCAGAAAAATGCTCGGGGAGCAGCTCATTGCGCTCCACCCGCTTTCCGCCGGTTTCGGCATACATCGCATGCAGATTCAGCCGGTGCGTACCGGGGATAAGCCGGAAGGCAACATCAAGGTCACGGCGCAATTCTTCAGCGTTTCGCGCTTTCCCGGGGTAGTTGCCGGTGGCAGCCAGCCCGCCTCCCAGGGCTTCGCCGCTGTCCTCGAACCCGCCGACGTCATCTCCTTGCCAGCAATGCAGGCTGAGGGAGATTCGTTCCAGGCTGGCCAGGGTGAGATCTGGGTTCACCCCAACACTGGCGTACCGTTCTCGGGCTAATCCATAGGCGTTGAGTATTTGCTGCTCATTCATAGTTAAATCTAATTCACAATCTACTCTAGATGAAAGATTTCTTCCAGTTCGACCATCCCCTCATCAGGTTTCAGGCTGCCCAGGGATTCAAAAAACGGAGCCATCATCGTCTGCCAGCGTGCGTTCACCTCTTCCTTTGCCATACCGGCCTGAGCCGCCTGAAGGCTCTCTGGGGTCTCGAAATAGCCAAATAAGAGGCCATCCTCGCGCAGAAAAAGCGAATAATTATGCCAGCCTGTGCGGCGCAGCGCGCCCTGCATCTCCGGCCACACGGCGCGGTGATGGGCTTTATACTCATCCAGGCACTCGGGTTTTACTTTCAGCAGAAAGCCAATTCGTCTCATCGATGATATCCTCCCCTATTTTCCGAGGGAAATGTTGCGGGAATCAGGTTGAGGGGACAGGCTGTTGCCTGCCCCCTCCTATTTAGCTTGAGTCTTAGAAGTTGAAATTGTCGATGTTGTCTTTATTGAAGACGGTTGGCAGGCCGAGCAGCACAGTACCATCATCTTTGACGGTGTACTCACCCAGTTTCCCGGCGGTGAACTTATCGCCCGGTTGGCCCTTGATCTTGCCGGTTGCAATCGCATCCAGGGTGTAAACCGCCAGGTATCCCAGGTCCGAAGGATTCCACAGGGCGAACTGCGGAGAGGCGCCGCTCTTCACATAATCGCGCATCTGATTGGGGGTGCCCAGACCGGTCACAAAGACTTTGCCGACCAGATTGGCATCCTGCACAGCTCGCGCTGAAGCTGCGATCCCCACGGTCGTAGGGGCGATGATGACCTTCAGGTCCGGATATTTCTTGAACAGACCCTGGGCCTCATTGTAGCTCTTGGTGTCCTCATCGTCGCCGTAGACAGTGTCGACCAGGTTCAGCTTGGAGTATTCCGGCTTCTTCAACGTTTCCTTCATCAGTTTGATCCACTCATTTTGATTGGGAGCCGTCGAGGTAGCGCTCAAGATGGCGATCTTTCCGCCACCCGCGCCTGCCAGATCGGAGGCCATTTTGATCTGGACGTCCGCGATCCCCTGCGCTTCAGCCTGGTTGATGTGAACGGTCCTTCCGCCGGCCGCGATCGCAGAATCCCAGGTTACCACGGGGATGCCAGCATCCATCGCGGACTTGCCGGTGGGGACGAGAGCATCCGCGTCATCGGCGGAGATCGCCAGACCACTCACTTTTTGGGCGATCAAGGAGTTCAACAATTGGATCTGCTGGGTCGCGTCAGCCGTCGCCGGACCAGTGTAGTTAACCGTCACGCCGAGCTCTTTGGCGGCTTCCTGGGCGCCCTTATTGGCGGTATCGAAGTAGGGATTTCCCAGGTTCTTGGGAACCAGGGCGTATACTTTCCCGCCTCCAGAAGCTGCGGGGGGCTCGGTTGCCGCTGGGGCAGTGGTCGGCTGGGCGGCAGGTGCCGAGGTGGGCGGTGGTGGCTGCGTGGGAGCGGCCGTCGCCTGAGGACCGCAGGCGCTCAGCGCGATACCGAGCAAAAGCACGACAACCATCAGGGAAAAACCAAAACGGGTCTTCATCATCTTTCTCCTTTTTTGCGAACTCGAATTTCATCTTACGGTTTATCCATACGAAATGAAACTGCAGGTACGCGAGAACCTCTCTTGAGCTTGATTCACCTCCTTTCCAGGGGTCAGGCTAACCAACGGTTGATTTGTTCTTTGATGGCTACGATATCGAGAAAACGACGGCGCGGGACCAGAAGAAGAACCAGCCAAACGCAATCGCAAGGAGCAGTCCCAGGAGGACAACCAGCGCTGTCCGGGGAGTCCAGCGCGTACGTCCCTCGCGGATGATTTGGGGCAGATTGGGTAGAAGGATCGAGAGGATCAGCAGGATCCCGATGGCAATGCTTTGCACCTGGCCCTGGATATTCAGTAGCCCCATCCCGAAACGCATCAGCCCAACCAGGATCAGAGCCAGAACGGCCCCGATCATGCTTCCCCTTCCACCATTGATATCCACGCCGCCCAGTACCGTCGCGGTAATAACCGCCAGTTCCAATCCGCTGCCAATATCCGGGCGAGTGCTGCCAAAGCGCGCCGCCAGAACCAGTCCAGCCAGGGCAGACATCAGCCCCGAAACCAGGAAAATGATGACCTTGATCCGCGCAACTGAGATGCCAGAATAGACCACCGCGTCCTGGTTATTGCCGATCGCATACAGGTAGCGGCCAAAAGCAGTTTTGTGCAGCACCAGTCCAAACGCTACCGCCAGGACCAGGAAAAGCACCACCGAAAATGGCACGAGCGTACCGGGGATTTTTCCCTGCCCGATATAGGTAAAGGAGGAGGGATAGCCACGCGCAGCCTGGTCGCCCAGCATCACGTAGGCCATGCCGCGGTAGAAGGCATAGGTGCCGAGGGTGATCACCAGCGCAGGAACTTTTAACCGCGAGATCAGGTAGCCATTTACAAAGCCAGCCGCGAGCCCCAGGACCAGAGCCAAACCGGCCGCAAGCCAGATATTGATCCCCTGGTTGAACAGCAACCCCATAAACGAGGCAGTCATCCCCAGCGTCGACGCCACCGCCAGGTCCACATTGCCAGTGATGATAATAAACACCATCGGCAGCATCATCAGGCCCATCTCCATGAAATCCGAGGAGGCAGTGAAGAGGTTGCGCACATCTAAAAAGTGTGTGGACAGCCGGCTGTTGATCGCCACGACCAGGACGATCAAGACCACCAGGAACCACTCCCAGTGCAGGAACCTGGAGAAAAAGGATTTGCGCGGTGGTTTGGCGCTGATCATTGTCGAAACAATCTTTTCTGTGGTGGTCATTGCGGAATCCTCCGCGTAAAGGTTTGCCTGACCCGTTGCTGGAGGCTCGAATCGGAGACCACCGCCAGAAGAATGAGAAAGCCCTGCACGGCACCCTGCCAGAAGGGCGAGATGCTCGAAAGGGTCAGTCCGTTCTGAATGATTCCCAGGAGCAACGCACCCAGTAACACGCCGGGGACAGTGCCAATCCCGCCCAGCATACTGACCCCGCCAATCACCGAGGCCGCCACAGTCTGAAGCTCAAACCCCAGGGCAGTGTTCGTCTGAGCTGCCTCAAACCGCGAGGCCCACATCACCCCCGCCAGCCCGCAGATTCCCCCTGAGATCATATACACCATCATAATCACCCATTCAGTACGAATCCCTGAAATCTTCGCTGCTTCGGGGTTGGTCCCCAGGGCATAGATATCCCGACCGGCCTGGGTATAGTTCAGGAACAGGTATACGATCACCGCGACGAAGATGGCAACCCAGACCAGGTTGGGAAGCACCAGCGAGGTCCCTTTGGCCAGTTGTTTAAACGCGGCCGGCAGCTCAAAGGCATTGATCCAGTTCCCATTGCTATAGAGGAAGATCAGCCCGCGGTAGATGCTCAGGGTGCCCAGGGTAGCGATAATGGGGGGCACCTTGCCTTTGGTGATCAACAGCCCGTTCAGGCTTCCCAGGATAAAACCCAGCGCCATTCCCAGAAGGACGATCAACCCAACCGGGGTATGGGGATAGGCGCGAATGGTAAATGAGGTCATCATCGCTGTCAGGCCCAGCATGGAGGCCACCGAGAGGTCGATACCACGGGTGGTGATGATCATCGCCTGGGCTAGGGCTACCATCGCCAGAACGGAGATGTCAAGGAGGATGTCGCTGAAGTTATTGAAGGTCAAAAAAGTCGGGCTTTCCAGCGAGATCACCAGGCAGAGCATTATGATGAAGATCAACAGCGCCACTTCGCGGAACCGGAGCAACGCCTGGATCGAATTTGGTTTGGACACCGCATGTTTCATGGTTGTCATGGGGTTCACTCTATCCCTTTGCGGTTATACTGCCTGGGTAGCGGCCAGCATTATTTTCTCCTGGTTGGCCTCACTGCGATCGAACAGGGCGGTCATATGCCCCTCGTGCATCACCAGGATGCGGTCGCTCATCCCCAGGACCTCGGGGAGCTCCGATGAGATCATCAGGATCGCGATTCCCTGGCCAACCAGATTGCTCATCAGGCTGTGGACCGCAGCCTTGGTGCCAATGTCGATCCCCCGGGTGGGCTCGTCCAGGATTAAAATTCGCGGAGTGGTGGTCAGCCATTTGGCCAGGACCACCTTTTGCTGGTTTCCCCCGGAGAGCTCGCGGACCTTCTGCCAGACAGTGGTAGCTTTGACTTCCATCTGCGTCGCTGCGTTATAAGCCGCCTGGCTGGCCTCTTTATTCGCCAGCCAGCCCCGGCGAGTAAACCGGGTGAGGATGGGCAGGGTTATGTTATCGGTAATATCCATCGCCGTGACCAGACCGTGGTGCTGGCGGTCTTCCGGCACGTATGCTACCCCACAAGCCATTACCTGCTGGGGATTAGTGACCCGCATTTCATTGCCATCAATCTCGACTGTGCCCTCGTCAGCCGGCACCACCCCAAAGATCGCCTGGCTTACTTCGGTCCTTCCCGCGCCGACGAGGCCGGCCATGCCCAGGATCTCACCTTTACGCAGCTCGAAAGAGATATTTTCAAAGACCCCTTTGCGCGTCAGGTTCCTCACCCGCAGAATGACCTCCCCCTGTTGAACTTCTTTTTTGGGAAACAGCTCCGTGACTTTGCGGCCGACCATCATGCGGATCAGCTCTTCCTGTGTGACCTCATCCATTGTCCGCGTATCGACGTAGGCACCGTCGCGCAGTACCGTGACCCGGTTGGCGATCTCGAAGAGCTCTTCCAGCCGGTGGGAAATGAAGAGGATTGCTGTTCCATCCTCCCTCAGGCGGCGCACGATGCGGAACAGGTCGGCCACCTCGCTCAAGGTCAGGGCCGAGGTCGGCTCATCCATGATTAAAATTCGGGAATTGACTGAGAGGGCGCGGGCAATCTCAACCATCTGTTGCTGGGCAATGCTCAGATAGCGTGCCTTGGTCTTCAAATCCAGGTGGACGCCGAGCTGGTCGAGGAGTTTTCCCGCCTCGCGATACATTCTCCGCCAGTCCACCAGGCCAGCGGCCAGCGTGGGCCGCCTGCCCACGAAGATATTCTCCGCGATGTCCAGGTCGGGGAAGATGCTCAATTCCTGGTAGATCGCCGAGATCCCCAGCCTGGTCGCCTGGCGCGGGTCGCTAAGGTGGATCTGTTCCCCGTTCAGGGTAATCTCCCCGCTATCCGGCTGATGGACACCGGTGATCACTTTCACCAGGGTGGACTTCCCCGCGCCGTTTTCTCCCAGAAGGGCGTGAACTTCCCCCGGACACAGGTCGAGATGGACGCCATTTAAGGCGTGAACGCCAGCAAATCTTTTGCTGATATTGGTCAACGAGAGGATCGGCTCGCTCATACGCTCCAGTTCGGGTGTGCCAGAGGAAAATCAGTACAATTCGCTAGGAAGGTTTTCTACATTTTGTTTTTCCATTACATCCACCGCGTGGATGAAGGTGTGTTCCATATACACCGCCGGCGGGACAGGGTCGCCGCGCAGGATGCGCAGCGCCAGGGGGATCAACCGTTCGCCGTATTTCTCCGGCGAATAGGCGGTCGAACCGATGATCCGCGAGCTCGGATGGGTCAGCTCTTCGCGGACCCGGCGGTCTGCGCCCTGGCCGACGATGACGATATCCTGTTCGCGGCCTAGATTTCGGGCAGCTTCCAGTGCACCGATGGCCGCATCGTCATTGAAGCACAGCACGACCAGCCGCTGCAGTTTGGGCAGCTTTTTGAGCGCTGTGGTCATCGCCTGTTCGCTGATCTCACGCGTGTTGCCTGAGTTCATAACCAGTCGTTTCCCATCTTCCATCGGCCCAACGATTGATTCGAAGCCCTCCAGTTGGCTGCGCAGGCGGGTGGCCGGGACAGCGCCGGCGCGAGGCTCCTCCAGGATGATCAGGTGGTCGAATTGGCCGTTCCATTGCTCGTGGACCCAGCTTCCCAGGGCGACCCCCGCCAGGTACCCGGCTCGGTAGTTATCCACCCCGAAAAAGGTTGCACCGATCATGGGGATGTCCACCGATATGACCGGGATCCCGGCATCCTGGAAGATGGCCATGATGCGGTTACCGGCCTGCTCGTCGATCTGGTATTCTATCATCAGGTCCAGGTTCTGCGCGGCCATCCGTTCGGCAACTTTCAGGGCCACCTGCCCGTCGAGTTGGTTATCCGCCAGGACCAGGTCGATATTGCCTGCGGCCTGGGCGGCGCGCTCCACCCCACGGCGCACGTCCACCGCGAAAGGCATATTTTCGCCCAGGTTAGCAAACCCGATGCGAAAGTGACGGTCCTCTTTTAGAGAGGGGGTATAATCGGCGGCGCCTTCCTTGCCGCACACCGAAAAAGTCAGACAGGTCGCTTTCAGCCGGTCGATCCAGGCCTGCTCCAAACCGCTGTCGGTGAACAGGTGAGCGATCTGCTCCAGGCGGGCGAAGGGAGCCACGCTGCTGCGCCCGAACTTGCTCGAGTCGACCAGCGCTACCACCGATTCGGCCATCTGGACCATGCGCTGCTTAATCTGCGCCTCGCGGATATCGCGCTCCGTCAGGCCAATCTCAGGCGAAAAGCCCGAGCTGGAGACGAAGGCCTGTTTGATGTGCAGGTCACGGAGGAACTGGTCGCTGACCAGGTCGGTGACCGGGACCCCGTTTGAATTGAGCATTCCGCCCAGGAGAAAGACGGTGTTGGTGCTGTTCTGCGCCAGCCGGCGTCCCGCCTCGATGCCGTTGGTAATCACGGTCAGGCCGTGGCGTTCCTTGAGATAATAGGTCATGTAATACACCGAGGTGCTGGCGTCCAGCAGGATCGTGTCGCCGTCATCCACCAGCTCGGCCGCCCAGCGAGCGATCTCCTGCTTGGCGCTATCTTTGACCCGCATCCGGTTGGCAAATGCTTCACTGAGCGCCGGGTGATCGTCGATCGGCACTCCCCCTCCGCGGACCCGTTCGAGCAGCCCTTCCTTCGACAATGCAATCAGGTCGTTGCGGATGGTCCCTTCGGCCACTCTGAGCAGCCGGGCGATTTCCGTGACCCGCACGCCCGGCCGCTCGTGGAGTAGGGCCAGGAGTTGATTGCGCCGTTCGAAGGTAGTGGAAGTTTTCGCCAACTTTCTCCTTCAAGAATTAACCGGACTGGAATGTTGCTTTTTGATGATTTTTTGTGATAATCGTCAAAAATCATTATAGAAATCTTGATGTTTTTTGTCAATAGGGAAAAGTCGGTGATTACCCACAAATAGGAAGGGAATAGAAAGCTCTGCTCGAACGTGGTAAATTGAGGTTGCGAAACCAAATTTATCGTTAGGAGCAGAGCCAGAATGAATATAGCACTAGAAACCAGCCTTGCCAAGTTACCGAT
>DATKLX010000040.1:0-47244 GCA_035542155.1 Anaerolineaceae bacterium | reverse complement strand
CAATTGGTAAAGTGCTGCTTTACCGGAATGGCATTCCGGTGGTAATGTCATTCGCTTTTTGCGGAAACTAAAGATTCATAAATGTTGATTTGTTGTCCTGATGATCAAGGTAATGCGATTTTGTAAACCTCGATCCCCGCATCGTCATAAATCGATTTCAACCAATTACAGGCTGCAATTTCGCCAGGTCGAAATGATCCAGAACCGGTTTTCAGATAGAGATAGTTGATTTTAGCCTCTTTTACCAGATCCCAAAAGGGCGGATCGCAAGATTTGAGCTGGCTGGCCTGCTTCGACCAGCGGTTGACTTCCTGCACGTATCCCTGGCTGCCCATCCCGAATAGAACCGGCGGTTGTAGTACCCACCTGCCTGTCAGGGTCAGGATCCAGGCGCCGCCGTCTACCCCGCGGTAGGTGCCGCCCTGCCAGGGGGTCGTGTTGATGAAGAAACGAGCATCTGGCGGGGTGTTCTTCTCGATCCAGCGCAGGGCGTCCAGATCGGCCTGGTCGGCGAGGATGGTGACCGGGTTGAGGATGTCGCGGGTGTCGCGGACGCCCCAGGCGACGAGGAGCAGGACGGCCAGCCCGGCGGCGGCCAACCCGGCCCACGGCCGGCGGACCACGCTCCCCAGCGCTTCGCCTGCCGATACCAGGGCGTGCGCGGCGAGCAGGGAGGCGGGGAGGAAGACGATGATCACCAGCAGGTCGGGGCGGAAGGGGGCCAGGACGATCCCCTGGGGCAGGCAGCCGAGCGCCACGAAAATGGACCAGAGGGAGAAGGCCAGGCCGCGGCCTGGACGCAGGGCGAGGAGCAGGCCGACCGCTGCCAGGGGCAGCAACCAGTAATTGCGCTGCGGCCCGGCCAGGTACCACAGATATTGGGCGTAGCCGCCGGTAAAGGATTGAGCCGCTCTTTCAATGTCGATCGTCGAGCTGATCCGTACACTGGCGGCGGTGAACTGCCAGACCCGCAGGAACCAGGGCAGACCGAGGATCAGGCCGGTCAGAGGAGCGGCGATCAACGGAAGCCAGCCGTGCAGATCCAGGTTTCGCTGGCGCAGGTTCTCGCCCAGGCGCACCACTCCCACCGCGAAGGCGAAGGCTACCAAGAGCGTCGCGGCAAGGTAATGGGTCAGGCCGACGCCGGCGGTGAGCAGGGCCAGCCGGACGACCCTGGCGCGCGTGATCTGCCGGCGGGAGAGCTGGTAGAGATCGGCCATGGCCAGGGGAGGAGGATCAGCCCGGTCAGGAGGGTATAGCGCCCCCAGGTGAGGTAGTAGGCCGGCATGGTAGTAAAGAATCCCACCAGCGCAGCCGCGGCCGCTGCGCGGTAAGCGTCTTGCCAGAGAGCTTTTCCCAGGCGGTAGACTGAAAGACAGACCGCGGCGTTGAGCGCCTGGCCGAAGACGAGCACAGCCTGGTCGGGGGAGAAGCGCGAAAAGAAGGCAAATACCGCCGCAATGGCGTGAAAACCGTAATGATAATAGAAGGGGACGGGCAGGTATGGGTCCAGCGTGGCGGGGAGACCGCCGGCCTCGAGCATCTTGCGTACGATGAGGACGTGATGGAGCGAGTCGACCCAGGCCGGCAGGACCAGAGTCCGCGCCTGGTAGAGGCGCCAGGCAGTCAGGACGGCGAAAGCGGCCAGGGCGAGCAGCCAGCCGCGCCCATTCCAACCTGAGCGGCGGTTGCGGAGGATCCCGGCCAGGCCTGCCAGCCCGGCCAGGACAAAGAGGATGATCAGTGCAGCAGCGCTGAGGGAGATGTGCAGGACGAAAAACGCCAGGGCCAGGATGGCGACCAGGGAAATGCTCAGGCCAACGGCTCCGGCCAGGCGCTCGCCTGAATCTTCACCGTCGTCCGGTTGCCAGACCAGCCAGGCCAGTCCGGGGAGGAAACTAATGAGAGCGGCGGCGATCCACATGGGGCAAATTCGTAAACAGGCAAATCAGCGAATGGACAAGAAGGCAAAGTAACCGTGGTCAAGCACAGGAGCCGGGCAGAGCTAGCTGCCTGACCTGCGGCGGATGGATGGATTCTCCTCGATCTCAAAATCAGGATCAGCCTCCAGAGGCGACTGGCTGGCGCCGGCTTCCTCCTTGCGAATCCGGTAGAGGATCTCTTCGAGGATCTTGCGGTTGAAGCTGATCAGGTCCGCCACCAGGCCGATCAGCCCGATCTGGAAGCCGACGATGAGCAGCACCGCGGCCAGGATCACCGATTGTACGTGCCCCGCGCCTGAGCCGTTGATGTAGAAGTAGAGGTAGCGGATGGCCAGGATCAAGCCCAGCAGGGCGGTGACCCCACCGATGAGGGTGAAGACGCGCAGCGGCCGGTAGAGGGTGTAGGAGCGAAGGATGGTGACGCCGGAATTTACCATATACTCGGAGATGCCGCGCATCAGCCGCGAGGGGCGGGTCTGAGGGTTGGTCTCGACCGGGATGTAGGCGACGGCCATGCGGTTCGACCCGGCCTGGATGAGGGTCTCGAGGGTATAGGAATAGTTGCTGAGCACGATGGTGTGCAGCGCGGCCTCCCGGGTCATGGCACGGAAACCGCTGGTCGCATCGGGGATTTCCAGACCGGAGGCGCGGGCCAGAACGTGGCTGCCGAGGGCCTGCAGCCAGCGCTTGAGGGGGGAAAACCCCTCGAGGGTAGCGACGCCGCGGTCGCCTATCACGATGTCGGCCTGTTCGGCCAGGATGGGTTGGACTAGGCGCTGGATGTCTTCGCCTTTGTACTGGTTATCCGCATCGGTGTTGACGATGATATCGGCCCCCAGGCGCAGGCTGGCCTCGAGGCCGGTTTTGAAGGCGGCGGCCAGGCCCTTGTGGCTCAGCATGCGGACGATGTGCTGGACCCCCCAGGCGCGCGCTACTTCGACGGTGTCATCGCGGCTGCCATCGTCGACGACCATGACCTCGATCGCGTCGATCCCCGGAATGCTGCGGGGCAGGCAGTCCAGGGTGTGGGAGAGGGTCTGGGCTTCGTTATAACAGGGGATCTGGATGATCAGCTTCACGGTGTTTTCGCTTCTGATAAGAGGCATCAAAAATTAGTATAACATTGATAAATGATAATGTCGTTGGGGTATCTTCTCGTTTCATCCTCAATGATTTTTATCTTGCGGCAGTTTGCTGAAACGAATTTCTCCTGGAAATTATTAAACAAACTATCTTGAAGAACCAAATAATCTGGATTGTAATGCTGCACTGCCCATAACATCGCGTCTTCATAAGTTGTTTTCTCTTTGAACTGGGCCGCTATCTCTGGCTGGATCAATCCGGCAAAATCAATCATGGTGCGCTGAGCGTAATAACCAATGATCCCAACCTCAAGCGCACCTATTTTTGCGCCAGGAGGTGTGTTTTCATTCAGCCATATCCCCGTTTTTGCATAAACCGGATAGCGAGGATCAGATGTTTGCGCACTTTTCCAGATTTGAGAAAATTGCCATATGGAGAAACCGCCAAGAACCAAAACGGCTAAAACAGGACCCTTTTTGAGTTTTGGCCACCGCAAGCTGATCCATGCTATGAGCTCTTCCAATCCTGAACCCACTGCGATAATGAAACCTGGAACGAGCGGGGCATAATACCAGAAATAGCGGGTAATTCCTAAAATCGAATAGCTCAAAAAGTAGACACCGGTCCATAGCAAAATCATCCTAAAAGATGAACGGCGCCAGAAGGCCCGGATCAAACCGATCAGGCCAAGGAAAGCTAACAGCCAATATGGCCAGTTTTTAAAGTACCAACCTAAGATCGTGAATAGACCCGGCGCAAACTTCTGGCTGATTGTCATCAGCCCTTGTTGGTGCTTTACCATGAGGGTAACGGGCAATGGGCTTCCAAAATAAAACCAGGCAAATCCATACCAGATCATCAGCATTCCTGCCAGGATAAGAGCCGGTTTCCATAGGATCTGTCCGTGGTGCTGAAGTATATAAGCAAGTCCGAGAACGATCGCAACCAGAATCCCGTCCGGACGGGTTAAGGTGGCGAGCCCGATGCATACCGCCGTGATTGAAAAATGTTTCCTGGCATATGCAGCAAACGCCCCAAGTATGAATGCCAGATATAAGGGCGTTTCTGAGCCGATCGTGTTGGTCATTAATGGAAGCGTGGGATAGAGGAGCAAACTGACCCATCCAACCCATGGGGTCTTCCACGATCTTGAAAGATCATATAAGCACAATGCTCCTGCGGCAATGCTGATCGCCCCAATCAGGTTAGCGACGTGAGGAATATTCCTCCAAAAAAAGCTTAACGCAGCAAGAGTTAAAGTAAATAAGGGTGTCGTCGTGCTCAGCGTCTTCTGGCCAATATTGTAAACGAATCCCAAGCCATGGCTCAGATTAAATGAGTAACGGTAGGTTATGAAAGGATCATCGTAGGCGTAATTGCGATAGATGAAATATAGAGCGGAGCTGATCATACCCAGATAGACCATTCCGAACAAAGTTAGCACATTGATTCTGATGTGCTTTTGGGAAACGATCTGCTTCACCGGTGATTCGTTCTGCATGGTTGACCTGGATACAATCCTCAGATGCAGTTCTAATTCCTAAAAAAAGCGCTGATGCTGATGACAGAATTTAAATCCAGCGCGGCAAAAATCAGGATATAAGCAGCAACCATAAATTTTCGATACCGGAAAGGCGTAATTTCTATCCAACTTCCCCAACCAAAGTGAAAGATAGCCATGATCGCGAATATCGATGGAAAAATAAAGCGGGCAACCGATATGGCTGGTTTACTGATGTAGGACTCCATAGAGATCCCTGTAAACCAGGCGTATCCTAGCGACAACAGGATATTTAAACATAGCCAAAGAGCAATTTGTAATCCTGTCCAATTGAACTTTTTTATCCCGCCATAAATGCTTCCAAGAATACCGAGCATTGTAAATAAAAACAGAAATCGATATGGTTTTGAACCAAGTAGGGCTACCTGTCCCCAGGAAAATGTTGCCCAGAATGTTCTGAATAATCTTTGCATTGTCGAGGTAATATACCATGAGGTTCCGTTGATATCCAATGAATAAATATACCAACTCATTCCTTCAGCTAACCGGTAATCTATTTTATTCCCGAGATCGTACACAAAATTATTGAATTTGGGCCAGGCTTCTATCAAACCAGCGTTGCGAATCAAGTTCGTGAATTTCTGCCCGTTCCATTTCCCGGCTTTTGCATTCCTGTCAAAATAAATTGGAGAAGAGCGAACTTCATATTCTCCAACGGCCAGGATTGGGTTTTGATAATAAACTGACCCCGATTCATTCAAACCGTCCACCGGATTCAACACCACATAGGCACGGCCCGGATCTGGAGGCACGTCAACCGTATATGCAATAAACACGGGATCCTGAGTAACCGTAACCGGCTTGACCGGGCTCCAATCTTTCTGCCAGTTGGAATGCATCGTCATTAACCGCGGCGGAAAAATTTTCATCGGATGGTCAGCCCAAACCCATGCTCCGATCGTGACCCGTTTCCCGGAAATATTCTTGCGTTCATTTTCCGGCAGGGTCTGATATAGCGCCGGATTGGGGTTGGTTGGAGATCCGACCAGTTGATATGCGTAAAATGTTCTATCTTCTTTTTCAATTTCGAAACGCGTAAATTCAGTCTGGCCTGTCGATCGATACCAGTAGGCTGCATCTCCCCAAGAAAACAGAACGAACATGAAAGCCAGAGAACTTAATAATAATATTCCCCAACCGAGTAGGGTTTTTTTGCCATGAAATACAGAGAGAAAGATTGCAGCCCCAAAAGGAATCACCATAAGCCAGGTCGATGTTTTGGTGAAGAATCCTGCTATGACCAGGAAAAATGCCATCAAGACATAGATCCAGGACATTAATCCATACTTCAATATCCTGACGCCCAACAGCAAAAAAAGCGAATAGACCAGGATCGCGGCTGAATCGGGACTCGCAGCCGTCATAAGATCTACAAAAGCTGGAAGTAAAGCAATGGATAATGGGAACAACCACCTGAGTGGGCTGCCCTGAGAGAATATTTCCGCGGAAAAAAGGACGCTGATCAGGATCGTGAGGAGAAATAAGAGCAACGATACCGATCGAACGGCATACAACTGATTTTCTACGGGCTGGCTTTTCATGAAACGGACCGGGATAGAGGCCAAAAGATAATATAGTGGCTTATCTCCGATTTGATTTACACCTACCCAACCCGGATTTGATTTTAAAGGCTCTAGATCAGGCGTTTTGAAAAAATTATGTCGAACCATCGAATCATGAATGATCTGACGTTCGCTTTCTACATATTCTCCTTCCTTAGGAAAAGCAGGGTAGTTAGCGATCATCCAGACGTACTCAAAATGTGTAGGTTCATCATAATGCTGCCATGGTGGAACAACGAATAAGTAAATCAAACCATGAACCAAGGCGATCGCAACGATTGACGCCATAGCAATTCTCGGCGTGTTTTTTCGCAGGAATAGCATTCATTCCCCCATTTGCAAGATGTTAAATGCGATCGAAAATCGGTTTGAGGATGTCTTGAGGAAGGATTTGATCAAAGAGAAGTCCAGAAAAATGGCAGACTGAGTTGAAAAATTATACCATATCGAGTTTTCCGGGACTTTCCACTTGCCGTCAATTACCTATCCTGATAAATATAATACCGGGAGCCCTTCGAAATCTCCGAAGGGCTCCCGGTTTGCTGGTTTTCACTGCACTTCACTGTAATTTACTGCTTTGCTCAGGCCGCCTTGACGGCCTCAACATTCTTTTCGGCCTGCAGAGCCGGCGCGTACTCCTGGGTGGTATATTCTTTGACCATGCGCTTCGTGCTGAACTGCGGCGACAGGGTGCGGATCGATTCTTTCACCCGGGCGATCCATTCCCCGGGCAGGTTATCGGCCGAGCGGTTAGCGTAGTAGAGCGGGACAATCTCGTTTTCGAGGGTGTCGTAGAGGCTTTCGGCGTCAGCATCATCCTGCTGGTTAGGGTCCGGGTACTCGGTATCATCGCCGATCGCCCAACCGTTGTGGCCGTTATATCCCTCGCGCCACCAGCCATCCAGGATGGAGAAGTTGAGGACGCCGTTGATGGCTGCCTTTTGCCCGGAGGTGCCGGAGGCCTCGTTGGGCCGCCGCGGGGTATTCAGCCAGACATCTACCCCCTGGACGAGGTAGCGGGCGATGTTCATGTCGTAATCTTCGAGGAAGACCAGGCGACCGCCGTTGCGGGCGTTCTTCACCGCGCGGTAGACCTCCTGGATCAGGAGCTTGCCGGGCTCATCGGCGGGATGGGCCTTGCCGGCAAAAATGATCTGCACCGGCCGGTTGGGCTGGTTGAGGATGTTGAG
This sequence comes from Anaerolineaceae bacterium, assembly GCA_035542155.1. Classification (GTDB taxonomy): domain Bacteria; phylum Chloroflexota; class Anaerolineae; order Anaerolineales; family Anaerolineaceae; genus DATKLX01. The sequence continues at coordinate 39,905 of DATKLX010000040.1, read as the reverse complement.
CAGCCGGTCGAAGTTGCGCAGGATCAGGTTGGCGCGCTTATACGTGGCGAAACGGCGAGCAAACCCGATGGTCAGCATGTACGGATCGAGAAGCACCCCCGAGGCGACAACCTGGACCGGGTGGACCGTGGTGGTCAGCCACTGCTGGCGGGCGCGCTCGCGGATGTAGGCTGCCAGCTTGCGCTTGCAGTGCTTGCGGACCAGCCAGAGTTCGGCATCGGGTACGTTTTCGATCTGGGTCCACAGGCTGGGGTCGTCGATGTTCTCGATCCAGTCGGCCCCAAGATAGCGCTCATAGAGCATACGCATTCGCCGGGCCAGCCAGGTGGTGGTGTGCACGCCGTTGGTGATGTGAGTGATCGGCACGTCGTCCACGCTGCAGTCGGGCCAGAGGAACTGCCACATCTTCCGTGAAACCTGCCCATGCAGCTCGGAAACCGCATTGCGGTGGTCGGAGAGCTTGAGCGCCAGGACCGGCATGCTGAACGTCTCGCCGCCCCAGGCGGGGGTGTTGCGGGCCAGATTGTTGAACTCGTCGCGGCTGAGGCCAAGCTCGGGCCACAGGTTTGAGAAATACTTGTCGGTCAGCCAGAGGGGAAACTCGTCGTTCCCGGCAGGGACCGGGGTGTGCGTGGTGAAGACGTTCGAGGAGCGGATTTTCTCGGTGGCCTGCTCGAAGGTGAGCCCCTGGCTGACGAACTCGCGCGCTCGCTCGAGGGTGAGGAAGGCCGAATGGCCTTCGTTCATGTGCCAGACCGAGGGCTGGTAGCCCAGGGCGCGCAGCGCCCGGACCCCGCCCACTCCCAGAACGATTTCCTGGGAGATGCGCAGGTCCAGGTCGCTCGAGTACAGCCGGGCGGTGAGCTGCCGGTCCCCGGGGTTGTTCTCATCGATGTTGGTATCCAGCAGGAAGAGCGGGACTCGCCCCACCTGTATCTTCCAGATGCGCGCAAAGACTTTACGCCCGGGCAGGTCCACGGAAATCATCAACGGCTTGCCTTCAGCGGTCAACTGGGGTATGATGGGAAGCTCGTCGAATTTGAGGTACATGTTGCGGGCTTCCTGCCAGCCATCCTCGGTGATCTTCTGCGAAAAGTATCCCTGTGTATAAAGGAAACCCACCGCCACCATGGGCAGTCCCAGGTCGCTGGCCTCCTTGAGGTGATCCCCGGAGAGGATGCCCAGCCCGCCCGCATAGACCGGTAAAGATTCGTGCAGGCCAAACTCAAAGGAATAGTAGGCGATCACGGAATCCCTGTATTGCGGGTAGGTGGTGTTGAACCAGGTTTTCTGCTCTGCCAGATAAGCGTCGAAATTGCGGAAGACACGGTCGTAATATTCGAGGTAATACCGGTCAAAGGTGACTGCGTTCAAACGGGCGCGCTCGACCTGGCGGAGGAATAACACCGGATTGTGGTAAGCGCGCTCCCAAAGCTCTTTGTCGACCTGGGAGAACAACGCTTGAGCGTCCGGGTTCCAGATCCACCAGAGGTTATACGTCAACTCGCTCAGGCGGTGAATCCGCCGGGGCAGGCTGAAATGGTTGGGTATTTCCGAAATGATTTTTTCCATAAATTGAGTCGTTTCTTTTAAAAAAATTAATAATTCGGCCGAATCAATTAAATAAAAAACCCACTTGGACAGACCAGCCAGAAACCTTTATACGAACATCATCAGTACTGGTTGTTCGAAGTGGCAGGTGTGGTACCGATACTCATACAATAATCTTACCACATTCGTTGATAAAAAGCGTATCCAAGAAATGTCCAAAAAGGATTAAAAAGGTGTTAATCCGATGCGGATCGCGAGGATGATTCAGCTTTAGAGGAGAGAAACCCGTCTTCCGCGTTCTAATTCCATTTTAATTCAATCCGGATTGCTTTTCCATTTCAAATCAGGTACACTAATTGCACCATTTGGTTTGTGCAAATATAAACGATTGAACCCAATGGGGTAATGTGTGGGGAGGAAAGCATGCAGTGGGTGTATACCCCATATGTACTGCCTTTACTGATTTCGGCTGCGGTGTCAGGCATGCTGGCTCTGTATATCTGGGAGCGGCGCTCGGTTTCGGGGGCAAAACCATTTGGCGCGATGATGGCCTCGGTTGGGTTGTGGTCGGTTGCCAATATCCTCGAGCTGGTTGCGGTGGATCTTCCCTCCAAGCTGACCTGGAAAAATATTGAACATATCTTCATCGTGTTTACCCCGGTTTTGTGGGTGATCTTCGCTTCGGAGTATACGGGGAAAGCGCGCTGGTTGAAGCGGCGCAACTGGATCCTGCTCGCCCTGCTGCCGCTGATCACCCTGGTCATGTTGTGGACCAATCCCTACCACCATCTGGTTTTGAGCAGAACACAGCTTGCCATCGATGGCCCCCTGGTGTTCATCTCGCAAGATTATGGACCCTCGTACTGGATCTGGGTGGTCTACGCCTACGCCATGCTCCTCCTGGGTTCCGTATACCTGATCCAGTTTTTCTCGCATGGCGCGCTGTGGTATTCGCGCCAGGTGGTTACACTCGTCGCCGCGATCCTGCTGCCCTGGCTGAGCAATATGATCTATATCTTCCGACTCCTGCCGCTGCCATCTTACGACACCACCCCGATCTTCTTCTCGATTTCAGGGGTGATCGTTGCCCTGACGATCTTTCGCTTCCGGTTGATCGATGTCCTTCCCATCGCCCGGGCCATCGTGGTCGAGAACATAGCCGATGGAGTGCTGATCTTCGACCAGAAAGACTGCCTGGTGGATATCAACCCCGCCGGAAGGAAGATCCTCGGGCTGGCCCAGCGGGTGAAAGCAGGGGCTTCCTACCGCCAGGTATTATCCCGGTTCCCGGACCTGGTCAGCTATTTTCCCGGGCAGCAGGAAACCCGCCTGGAGACTTCCATCGATGCGAACGAGGAACAGCTTTTTTACGAGATTCGGATTTCACCGATCTTCGATGGGTTTCACGATCTGACCGGAAAGCTGGTGGTGCTGCGCGACATTAGCGAGCATAAACGCTCGGAACGCGATCTGGAAAAATCGCACCTGCTTCTCGAAGCAACCCTGGAAGCCACCGCCGACGGGATCCTGGTGATCAGCGCCAAAGACCGCTCTTTCCGCTTTAACCGCAAGTTCCTCGAAATGTGGCGCATCCCGAACGAGGTGATCAACCCGGCCAGTGAGCAGAACCTGATGGCTTTTATCCTGGACCAACTGGTCAACCCGGCGGCTTTTTACCGCCTGATGAACAAGCTATCGAACCAGCTCGACGCGGAAAGTTACGACGTTCTCGAATTGAAAGACGGGCGCGTGTTCGAACGCTATTCGCACCCTCAACGGGTCGGGGAGAAACGCGTGGGCCGGGTGTGGAGCTTCCGCGATATCACCGAGCAGCGCCGGGCGGAAGAAAAGCTGCGCTACCTGAGCAGCCACGACATTCTCACCGGCCTGTACAACCGGGTGTATTTCGAAGAGGAGATCAACCGGCTGGAAAACGGCCGCCAGTACCCGATCAGCCTGATCATGGCGGACGTGGACGGGTTGAAGCAGATCAATGACCAGTACGGCCACCAGGCAGGCGACGAGCTGCTGCGCAAAGCGGCCGAGATTCTGCGCCAGGCCTGCCGGGTGGAGGATATGGTCGCGCGGATCGGTGGGGATGAGTTTGGGATCGTCCTGCCCTTTGCCGATGTCGCGGCCGCGGAGAGCGCTGTGCAGCGCATCCGCAATATGATGGCGATGGCCCAGGTGGGAGAAGGCAAGGCGCAGATCTCTCTATCGCTGGGGTCGGCCACGGCGGAGAATGGCCAATCGCTGCGTAAGATGCTCCAGTTAGCCGATAAGGCGATGTACCAATCGAAGAATTCGCGCAACCGGCGGCGCGCTCACGCGGTTCGCGTGGAAGAGAACCAGCAGGTTTAAGGGCAAATGTCTTTGACAACTTCCACCCCGTTTAACGCCATGTGATAGAGGAACAGGGGATGGAGCAGCCCGGCGGGATGAGGCATGGCGCCAACCTGGGCGGCGGTCTCAATGAGCATGTCATAGGTATCGACTCCGCTGGCCATCACGGTTACCCTGCGCTCCAGTTGGCGCGCATTGGCGTCCAGGCGGAGGAACATGGCCAGTTGGTAGGTGCACAGGTCGGTGCAATCGCCGACCACGACAAAATTGCGCACATCCGGATGATCATTCAGCCAGCGCTGCAGGCCGGTGTTCAGGGCCGAATCGATCGAGTTCTTGGGGAGAATCACCATGCGGTCGTAGAAGGGCAGCGCTTTGAATGCGGGGACCGTCTCGGATTCGCTGGTGCCGCGCACGCAATGGGGCGGCCACTGGGCGAACTCCACCGCAGCGGGATCGTGGGTATCCTGGGTAAGGACGATCTGGCGGACGCCGAACTCCCAGGCGGACTGGAAGAGGCGGGCGATGGGATCGACGATGCCGGCAACCCGCGGGCTGGAGAGCGGACCTTCATAGCAAAAGCCGTTAATCACATCCACTGAGAGGATCGCCGCCCGGGCGGGATCGGGAAAAACCTCGACCAGCGTCCGGGTGGGGAGGTCGTTCATCCAGGTTTGCAGGTAATCGAGGAACGGGCGAGCCTGATCCGCTAATTGAACTGTCTCCATATCTATTTATACTCCATTCTGGAACCAGCACAAACACTTCGTGTATTATTTACACTATTATAGCTCAGGGGATGGGTCTCTGTCAAGCCTGCCTGCCTGGCGGGCGAGGAACAGGGCTGCGCCGCCTGCCAGGACGAAGAGAAATTTGTCCAGAGGAAGCCCTCCGGTTGCGAATATCCTTTGCAGCGGAGGCACAAAGGCTGCGCAGACCTGGAGGAAAACCACGCCGAGCAGCGCAGCGGGCAGAACCAGGCTGGATTTAGTGAGCGGACGTGAAAACCAGCGCCGCAGCGGGTACGCCGCCAGGCTAAAACCGGCCTGGAGAAAGACAAACGCCGAAAAAAGCACGGCGCTGTCCAGGTGGGGGTAAGATCCGGTCAGGAGGGCGATTCCGCCAATCGCGACCCCGGCGAACAAAGCGCCGAGCGTTTCCTCGCGGCTCAAAATACTCTTTCTTGGATCGACCGGCGGCTGGCGCATGGGGTCTTTTTCGGGGCGTAGCGCGGTCAGCGCAAGGCCGGGCAGACCCACGGCGACCAGATTGATCCACAGGAGTTGGAGAAGATTGAAGGGAAGGGTTCCGTTGAAGAGCGCGGCAGCCAGCAAGGCCAGAGCTTCCCCGGCGCTGCAGGTCAAAAACAGGCGGATGAGCAGGCGGATCTGCTCGTAGACCCGCCGGCCCTCTTCAACCGCGCGGACGATCGTGGCGAAATTGTTGTCGAGGATCACCAGGTTGGCGGCTTCGCGGGAGACCTGGGTCCCGTTAATGCCCATTGCCACACCAATGTCACTGCGCCGCAGGGCAGGGGCGTCGGTGATCCCATCTCCTGTGATGGCGACGATGTGGCCGCGATTCTGGAGGGCGTGGACGATATCCAGCTTCTGGCCGGGATTAACCCCGGTATAGATCGAGACCCCATCGACGACTGCTTCTAGCTGCGCGCTGCTCATCCGGGAGAGCTCCGCGCCGGTCAGCACCCTTGGGGGAACGCCGTTGGCGATGTGCAGCGAGCGGGCAACTTCCACCGCGTCGGCCGGGTGTTCGGCGGTGATCATCACCGGGCGAATTCCGGCCTGCCAGCAGGATTGGACGGCAGGAAGGACTTCGGGCCTGGGCGGGTCGACCACGGCCAGCAGGCCGGTGAGGATGAGATCCCGCTCCATTTCTGCGCTCATTTCCTCCGCCTTGGGGATATCCTGGTTTGTGCGGGGAAGATGGCGCAGACCGGGGGGAAGCTTCTCGAAGGCGGAGTAGGCCGCGTCTTCGAACGTCTCACGCGAGGCAAGCGGGCGGAAGGCCACGGCCTGGACCCGCAGCCCTTCTCTGGCCAGCCTGTCGCGAGCGCTGCAGATCTGCGCCCGCCGTTCGGCGGTCAGCGGCTGGATTTTCCCATCAATCCACACCCGTGTGGACACTTCCAAAAGGCTGTCCAGGGCACCTTTGCAGAAGACCATATACGGCTGCTCGCGCTTGAACAGGGCAGTGATGGGGCGTTCTGGCTCGGAGAGGTGCAGGGTAGACATGCGCACGCGGTGAATGGTGCTCATCCGGCGACGTTCCGTGGAAAAGGGCACTTCCAGCAGGCGGGGAAACAGGCGGTCCAGGCGCGGTTTCCACAGCCCCAGGCGAGCAGCGGCGACCAGCCAGGCTCCATCGGTCGGATCGCCGATCGCATGGTAATCGTCGGAACTGTTCGGGTCGCGCTCGAGGCTGGCGGTATTGCACAGCGCCCCAGCAGCCAGGAGGAGGAGATGCCCCGGCCATTCGGTCGCCAGGGGATCCTGGCGGGCGTCCAGGACCGGTCTGCCGGCGGAGAGGGTTTCGGTCAGGTCGAGTGGGCGGCCGACCAGGTCCAGCACGGTGAGCGTAAGGTGGTTTTCGGTCAGGGTGCCGGTTTTATCTGAGCAGATGATGTTGACCGAGCCCAAGGCTTCCACCGCAGGGAGGCGGTGGACCAGCGCCTGCCGGTGGAGCATTCGCCGGGCCGCCAGTGCCAGGACGACGTTTTGCACGAGCGGAAAGGCTGCCGGCAGGGCCGCTACGGCCAGCAGAACGGTGTTTTGGAGGAGGACCGGGAGCGGATCTCCGCGCAGAAGCCCGATGAGAAAAGCCACCGCGGCCAGCCCACCGGCGGCCAGGGATCCTTTCCCCCAAAACCGGTTTACCTGGCGGCGAAGGGGAGTTTCGGCGGTCTCCGCGGATTGGATCAGGCTGGCGGTGCGTCCCAGCTCGGTGTTCATCCCGGTCGCCACGATCACCGCCTCACCCCAGCCGTGGACGATTGTCCCACCCATATAGACGATGTTATAGCGGTCCGCAGGAGGGATCGCTTCCCGGAGGATGGGCTGAGGGGTCTTGGGAATAGGGTGCGACTGGCCGGTGAGGGGGGCCTCCTGGACGCGAAGACTGAGTGTGCCGAGCAAGCGGGCATCGGCGGGGACCTGGTCACCATCCTCCAGGAGGAGGATATCGCCGGGCACCAGTTCAGCAGCGGGCACTTCGCGGATTTGCCCCTCCCTGCGGACCTTTGCCTGGATGGCGGAGGTTTGGATTAGGGCTTCCAGCGCTCGCTCGACGCGCGACTCCTCGAAGAAGCCGGGGAGGGTGCTGGCCAGGATCACCCCGAAAAGCGCTCCCGCGTCGATCCAATTGTTGAGGATCAGGGAGATCAAAAAGGCGCCCCACAGGAGGAGAACCAGGGGGCGCGTATGCTGGGCAATTAAGATCGCGACCGGATTTTTCGAAACCTGCTCGCGCAGCTCGTTTGGACCTTCTGTTTTGCGCCGCCTGGCAGCTTCAGCTTCGCTGAGCCCTGTCTCCTGGGATGTCCCCAATTGAATGAGGATCTCATGCACCTGAAGCGTGTGCCAGGCGGTGGGTAGGGATGCCTTTTTAGAACCAGGGTCCATAACAATGATATTTTAAACCCGATGCGACTTATTGGGTGCCGGGCGACGGAAGCCAAAAACTGCCACGATCGCCAGGCAGATAAAATAGGCGCCGTAGGCGAGAGCCTCACTCAGGGAGGGAGAGCCGTTATAACCCACGAGCGCGCCGAGAAACTCACCCAGGGGAGATTGGTTGCTTAGAATAAAGTTGATGTCCCAGATAGGATTGACCAGGGCGGGAACCCAACCGATTCCATTCAACTCGCGGACTCCGTGAGCGACCAGGCCGGCGGCGAAGACGATCAGGAGGACGTTGGTGAACTGGAAAAACCGGCGCAGGTTGAGCCTGTAGGTGGCTGAGAAGAGGGCAATGCCGAGTAGCGTTGCCAGCCCGAGGCCCAAGGCGGAACCGGTCACAGTCTGGACCGGGTTCGACGCCAGGCGGGCTGCCAGGAGGAACAGGGCCAGCTCGACGCCTTCGCGGAGCACTGCGAAAAAGGCCAGGAAAAACAGGGCGAATCTCCCCGGCTGGAGCGTGGCTTTGCGCACGTCAGCTTCGATCTCCTGGCGCAGCGTGCGCGCCTGGCGGCTCATCCAGAAGATCATCCAGGTCAGGAGGATCGCCGCGAAGAGCATACTGACCGCTTCGAATACGGCTTCCCTGGTCCCCTCAAATTCGATATCGACCAGGTTCAGGGCGACCGCCAGCGCCAGGCTGACGAAGATCGCAATGCCAATTCCCAACCATACGACCGGCCGGAGCTCATTCTTTTCAACCCTTTTCAGGGCACCGAGCACGAGACCGATCACCAGGGCTGCTTCCAGCCCTTCCCGAAGGGACAATACAAAACTGGGTAACATGAATCAGGGTCCTCGCTTGAGTTAAGATGGTTTCCGGCTGCGCCTCGCCGTGCCGACTGAGCCAGGTTCCCTAAATATAATAAAAGGGATGTAATTTGTCAATATATTAGATAAAAATCTATAATAATATGAAGCAGCCTCCAAGTTCACCAAGCAAAGCATTTATCTATCCCTTACTCAATCTCCTCAAAAAGATCGCGCCATTCCGGATTGACCTGGTTAATCAAATCAACCGTCTCGCCATGTCATGAAGCTAGTATGTGGGCCAAGAAATTGCAGAATTACATCTTTCCAATTTTTAAGGCATCTCTTTGTATTTTCTATCTTTGTAACCGGTTTTCCTGCTTGAAGATTTTTCTTCACGTAAGGAAGGAGATTTTCCATGATATGGTGGAACATTGATTGTATATCGTTTGCATAACCGATCATCCAAAATACGACTAAGTATCCGGCCATCGATCTCTTCCAACGCGAGAGAAGTGGTAATCACGGTCGGTTTTTCGGCGTTGTAGCGGTAGTTGAAGAGCTGGAAGAGCTTCTCTTTGGCCCAGGGCGTGGGTGATTGCGCACCTAAATCGTCTAAGATAAGCAACTCAGCCTTCTTAATCTCCTCAAAACGGTGGTCCAGGCTGGCCGCGCTGTTAGCGTTGAAAGTGGCCCTTAATTGATCCAATAAATCTGGGACTACAACGAAATGGGCTTGAAGACCCTGACTTTGATAATAATTTCCAATAGCAGCAGCAAGGTGAGTCTTACCTGACCCATAACCACCATTTAAGAAAAGCCAACCCTGAGGTTTTTGAGCAAACTTCTTGGCTGCTTGAAAGGCTTTTTCCAAACTTTGCACATGTTCCGGGGTCAGTCCTTCAGCCTTGCGTAGATCGAACGTGCCAAAGGTGCGATTGCCCAGCAGCTCGAGAGAGGACAGCTCCGGGTGAGAGGTTTCTTTCTTCGGGTCACGGTAATCGGGAGCCAGGATGCGCGCCCGAGTGACCAGCTCGGGATCTCCCAGGCGTGAGCGCAGCCGCTCGTCGACATCCTCCAGAGAGAGGTTGGTGGTGACCACCAGGGGAAGGCGGTTGATATAGCGGTAATTGAGGATCTGGAACAGCTTTTCCTGCGCCCAGGGAGTGGCATTCTGAGTGCCGAAATCGTCCAGGACGAGCAGGCTGATGTTGCGGATCTCCTCGAAACGTTCGGAAAAGGTCGTTTCCGGATTATCGTAGGCAAAGCGCATCCAATCCAGCAAATCGGGGACGGTGATAAACAGGGTAGGGACACCCATGCTAACTGCGAAGTTGGCGATCGCCGCGGCGAGGTGGGTTTTCCCGCAGCCGTAGGTCCCTTCGAGAAGCAGCCAGCCCTTGAGCTCGCCGGCGAACATACGCGCGTGGTTATAGGCCAGCTCGAGGGAGCGGGCCTGCTGCTCGCCCACGCCGACCCGGCCGCGCGAGTTGAACTTCTCGAAGGTCAGGTCCTTGAGCTGGTCGAGGTTGCTCAGCCGGTAGAGGCGGCTGCGGATCGCCTGGCTGACCTCGGCCTGGCGGCAGGAGCAGATCAGCGCCCGGCCGAAATCCGGGTGGCCGACGGGCACGTCGCGGCGTAAATAGCCGACCCCATGGCAGATGGGGCAGTTCGGGTCGCCGGGCAGGTCGGAATTGGGGGCTGGCTCAGTGTTCGATGAAGTCGGCGAACCGGCCTTCGACATATCGGCGGCGATCTTTTTGAGAGTCTCCTCGATTTTGCTCATCGCGTCCTTCCTCGCGCCAGGATTTTAATATCGCTTCGATATACCGCCAGCGGCGGACGTTGTTCTCTACAGCGATGCGCACGGCGTCCTCGATCCAGCGTTCCGGGTACGTCTGCTCCGTCTCGCGCAGGGTTTCGGAGATCATCGGGGTGAGCGGTCCGATATTTTCCTCGTAGAGACGGAAGATGTTAGGCCGCTCCAGGCTCAGCCCGATTGGCTGGCGCGCGTCCCCGGTGGGGGTCCAATCTCCGTTCTGAATGGCCTGGATCGCGGAGCGGCCGCGGGGTGAGTTGAGAAAATACAGCACCAGGTCTCCTGTCTCGAGATGGACTTCGGCCTTCAACAGGGTCCGCCGTCCTACCGCGCGCTCCAGGCCTGCGTCCAGGGCAACCTGGGCGGCCTGTGCGGTTTTTCCCAGCCCGGCCATGAAACGCTGGTCCTCGAGAAAATCATCGCGGCGCAGGTAGCGGATGTTGCCTTCCATCTGGTCCAGGTACCACAGGACGTAGAGAGTCACCTTCATCTCGGCCAGATTATCGATCTCGGGGAGCAGATCGCTGAAGAACGGGCTGGGCAGCGAATAAAAGCGGATTTTTCCGGACGGAAACCCTGAGAACTGGGGCATAGGGGTGTCCTCTAACGCTGGCCTGGGGTGGCCAGGTTCTCGAATTTGGCCAGGTTGTTGCGGAAGAGCAGCTCGATGCCGGGGTGGGTTGGGCCGTTGCGGTGCTTGGCGACGATGATTTCTGCCAGGTTCTGCCTGGGGCTGTCCTTTTCCAGCGCATCCGGGCGGTTGATGAACATGACGATATCCGAATCCTGCTCCAAAGATCCGCTTTCCCTCAAATCCGAGAGCATTGGGCGCTTGTCGGTGCGCTGCTCGACCGCGCGGGAGAGCTGGGCCGCGGCGAGCACGGGGACATTGAGCTCGCGAGCGAGGACTTTCAGGTTGCGGGAGATATACGAAACTTCCTGGACGCGGTTATCGCTCCGGGTATCGCCGCTCATCAACTGCAGGTAGTCGATCATGACCAGGTCAAGCTCGTACTCCATGTGCAGGCGGCGGCACTTGGTGCGCAGTTGGAGCGGGGTGATCGCCGGGGTATCGTCGAGGAAGATGTGGGTGTCGCTGAGGACCTCAATCGCGTGGGTGAACAGCGGCCATTCTTCGTCGGTCAGGCGGCCCGAGCGCAGCCGCTGCGAGTCGATCCCGGTCTCCTGGGCGATGAGGCGTTGGACGAGCTGCTCGTTCGACATTTCGAGTGAGAAAATGGCGACGTGCTTGCCATATTTCAAAGCCGCGTTTTTCGCGACGGAGAGCAAAAAGCCGGTCTTGCCCATGCCCGGGCGTCCGGCGACGATGATTAGATCGGATTTTTGCAGGCCGCCGAGGAGGTGGTCCAGGTCGATCAGGCCGGTTGGGACACCCTGGAGCTCCTCGCCGCGCTGAAAGAGCTGGTCGATGCGGTCGTAGTAATCGCTGAGCACCTGCTGGATGGGCTGCAGGTCGTTGCGCACGCGCCGCTCGCTGATCCCGAAGACGGCTTTTTCCGCCTCGTCGATGACCGTGTCGATCGAGTTCTCCTGGTCGTAAGCCAGCCTGGCCACCCGGTTCGCGGCGGTGAGCATCCTGCGCCGGATCGCGGTGGCCTCGATGATGTGCCCGTAGGCCTCAGCGTGCAGTGAGGAGGGCACCTGGTTGACCAGGGCGGTCAGGAAGGCTGGACCGCCGACCTCGGCTAGGCGGCTGAGGTGGTCGAGCTCCTCGGCAACGGTGAGGATGTCGATGGGGGTGCGCCGCTCGTGCAGGCGGGTGAAGACGTCCCAGATCCACTGGTTGCGCTGGAGATAAAAATCTTCAGCCTGCAAGAATTGGGCGACGTCGTAGTACGTCTCCGGGTTGATCAACACCGCGCCAAGTACGGCCTCTTCGGCCTCCAGGCTGTAAGGGACTACCTGGGCCTCTGCTGTGCGAATGTCGTCTGAAGGGGAGAGTTCGCTCATGGGGAAAGGGCAGGAACAATCAAAACCGGGTTATTTGAATGGGTCCATCTTTTATACCACAAAAAACCGGGGCGAGCAGGACTCTCGTCTGACTCACCCCGGTTTTTCGCCCATCCTGTTGGCCATTCGATCAGGCTTTACCGCGTGGCTTGTCTTCCTCGTCGCTGTCATCGTCTTCTTCTTCTTCTTCTTCCTGAGTGTTGGATAGGTCTCCCAGGTTGAGGTTTTGCAGAAAATCCTCAAAGACTGAGAGGCGTTCCTCGCTCGATTCCGCAACCGGGTTCTGGCTCGCGCCTTCCGAACCAGCCGTTTCGCTCGATGCAGGGGCATCTGCGGTCTGCTGAATATCCTGTTCGGGAATGATCCCTGCCGCGTCCATCACTTCTTTGGCCACCAGAACCGGGATATGGGCGCGCACCGCCAGAGCGAGGGCATCTGACGGCCGCGAGTCGATCTCCAGCAGGCGGCCGTTGACTTCCGCGACGATATTGCCGTAAAAAACTTCGTCCCGAAGCGAAATCACTTCCACCCGCAGCAGGCGGGCGTTGAGTCCGCTGAACACATTCTTGAGCAGGTCATGGGTTTGGGGCCTGGCAACTTCCACCTCCTGGAGCGCGATCGTGATTGCTTCTGCTTCGTAAGGGCCGATCCAAATGGGCAGATAGCGTTCCGCGTCGGATTCTCGCAGCACGACGATCCGTTGCTGGTTTGTAAGGCTGACGCGAACGCTATCGATAACGACTTCAACCATTCTTGACATGAGACAACCTCCCTTACCTCTCACCTGCTAAGGTTAGATGCAACTATTCTAACACGGGGGAATGGAGGATGCAACTCTTCCGAACGGCTGGCGGGGTTGCCGCTGTCATTTTTCAAACTCGTTGAAAAATGACAGTTTCTGCCTGGAAATTCAACTGATTTTTGGTATAATAAAGTCCCAATCTTAAATGGGTATTTTTAAGATCCCTGCTCAAATTTGAGGAACACATCCTTCTCATAACGGATCCCGTGTCTGCACCTGGGGGCAAAAAGATGTACCACGAGCTTTATTGAGGATCGCCGGGTTTTGCGGCTTTCGCGAAAAGCTGAGACTGGATGAGCGCATGGGCAGAAATCTCTTTTGGGTTTGAAGGAACGTTGATGTCGGCAAAGATCCTGTTGGTTGAAGGAAAGCGGGCTGATCACCCCTCTTTCAGCGGCGGGCTGCTGAAAAAGGGATACCAGGTCGAAACGGTGCCCAACGGCAGCGCGGCTCTAAAGTACTTGCTTTCGGCTGATCCCGACCTGGTGGTGATCGACGCTGCCTCTTTGCGCACCAGCGGGCGCAGGATTTGCCAGTCCCTGCGCAAAGAGCTGGATGGGGTTCCGATCGTGCTCATCGTCGATCCGGCGAAAAACGGCGATGAAAAACCTGACGCAGACGCGATCCTGACCCTGCCCTTTACGGTTCAAAAGCTGGTGAACCGGATGAAACCCCTGCTGCCGGTGGTGGAGAAGAATTTGCTCCACGTTGGGCCAATCCGCCTGGATATGGCCCAGCGCCGCGTGCGCTGCCTGGGGAAACAGGCGCGCCTGACCCCGCGCCTGGCGGCGATCCTCAAGATTCTGATGGAGCACCGTGGGGAGGTGGTGGAACGGGCCAACCTGTTCAGCCAGGTCTGGGAGACGAAATATACCGAGGACACGCGCACCCTCGACGTGCACATTAGCTGGCTGCGCCAGGCCCTCGAAGTGGATTCGCGCCACCCGCGCTTCCTCAAGACCATCCGCGGGGTTGGATACCGGTTGGACGTATAAGAATAACCTCTCACCACAGAGCACACAGAGTTCTCAGAGACAAAAGAGAACAGAGAGCGGAGAACAGTCCTCGAAGAGACTGTTCTCCGCTCTCTGTTCTCTAATATTCTTGTGTATTATGGCAATGACGCGTAGAAGACCTGGTTGGAGAAGGCGACGAAAGCGTAGCGGGTAGGGCTGATGGCGAAGGCGGTGGCGGCCTGGGACGGGAAGGGATTATCCGGGCCGGAGAAGGATCGGAATTGGCGCTGGTAGTTCAGGCGCAGGCTGAATTGATAAATACTTCCTATGGTTGAATCCAGCAAATACAATGAAGGGTCCGGGGGTTGGGTGTATTCCATCTGGTTGAATGTTGCCTCGGGCATCACAGCGACGCCTGGCTGGCGCCCGGGCCGGGGATCCGAATAGGGAGTCGGGTCGGTGCACCTGGTATTGTACTGACCGGCGTTCGTAACCGCGCAGGTGGTCAGATGGCCGTCCGCGTGGAGCAGGTGCAGCTCATCCTGGTTGACTTCGATGTTGATCGTATCGGATAGCGGAGGGACTTGCAGTCCAAAATAGAGGTGGGGCTTATCGCGAAAGGCGTCAATCCCGTTATACACCCAGACGGCGTTCTTTTGGGCATCCAGCACATAGAGGACGCCTTCTTCGTAGGCAATGGCGTTGATTTTTCCCCAGCCGGGGTCGGGAGATCCCAGGGTAGTCGAGGTGGGGTTGACGCCTGGACCGCAGAAGAGCACATTTCCGCCTTCGTCCACGGCCAGGACCGTGGCGTTGAACTCATTCCCGCGCGGCATGGGTACCATGCGGATCAGGTTGCCGATCTGGGTTGCGCCGGCGGGTCCCCTGGAGCAGATGAAGGTGGGATCGATCTCGTAGCCTTTGCCGGTCAGCAGGGCGTGGATGATCAGCCCGGCGGTGGAATTGAGCAGGTACACGTCGCTGGAATTGGCAATGATCTGGGTGATGTTGACCCCGCTGGACAGGCCGCCGATGATCGCCGGCTGGTAGCTCAGCCGCTCGACCCCGTCGAGCTGATCGAGGCTGGTCTGGGCCTGTTTGCGCAGCGCGGCGGTCTCTTCACGCCCGCTCTGCTGCTGGTCGGCTTTGTCCAGCCAGTAAAGCGTCTGGTTCCAGGCGCTACGCAGCACGTTGGGATCGGTCTGATTCTGGGTCTGAAGCGCGGACTGGACGGCCAGTTGGTAATAACCGGTATACTGGTCGCTGCGGCCCTTCTGGTTGTAGAAATACAATGCCGCGGTGACGATCACCAGCGGGACAGCGATGGCGATAAAGACCATGGTCAGCGGCGAGAGGCTGGCCGGCTGGTTGCTGCTTCCCGGGGAAAGCCGGCCGAGAATGCTGCGCAGCCCCTCACTGGTACGCTGGCGGACCCGCCGCCCGCCCTGGAGCAATCCAGCCAGGAACTTGAAGATCGGGGTGGCGTCGGGCCTGGGGCGCGGTGAGCGCTCCGCGCGCTGGGTCCTGCGGGGAGTCGGGGCGGGCCGGAGCGGGCCGCCCACAGAGAGCTCTGCCTGGATGGGGCCGGCGAACTTTTCCCCGGGAGCGCCGGGCGCCGGGGAGGCGGGGCGGGGAATGGAGTCTTGAGGGGCGGGAGCCGCCTGCTCTTCGAGTTTCTCAAAAGTCGGCGCGGGGTCTGAACTGGGGGCTGGGGCCGCAGTTGGCGGCGGCTCGAAAACGGAAGCCGTAAAGCCGGGCTCTTCGCTGAGCAGTACGGCGGGCTCGGCAGCAGGCGGCGGCGCGGCCGGCTGGGCCGGGAGCGGGATTTCCGGCAGGGAAACGGCGGGTTCGGCGCCAGCCGCGGCGGAACCCGAGGCGCGGAAAAGCTCGATTTTGCCCGTGCCGGTCTGGAAATGGATCACCCCGGCGGCCTGGCTGGCTCTCGAGAGGCTGATCAGCCGGCGGCGAAGCTGATCGAGAGAGAGCGAGTGAGTGCCCGCCAGCCCGACCGGGGCCCAGGTGGACGGCGCTTCGGGGCAGATGAGCAACCGATCGCCGGATTGGATCTCAGCCTGGTAGTATCGCAGCGGCGTGGTGCGACTCAGCCCCAGGCCGCGACCGCCGGTCTGCGCGTCATACCAGTGCTGGGTGCTTTCGGCTGTGATCAAATAGGAGTGGGTGGGGCCGCCGTGGCACAGGTAGAGGCTGGTGCCGTGCAAAACGGCGATGTTCAACAGGCCGATCGCCTGGCGGCCGGTGCTGGTATTGCGCAGGTTGCGGTCGAGCAGGAACTGGTTGAGCGAATCCGCGGTGGTGCGCAGGGCCGAGGTTACCGCGCCCGGGGTCTGAAAGAACTCGTCTGTCAGGCGGTCGAGGAGCTGCCTTAAGCCATCCGGGGAAAGTGGGGCGTTGCCCAGCAGGGTGAGCATTATCAGCAACTGATCGCCGGTCCGTCCGCGGGCAGGGCGGCGCGGGGCATTGGCCGCGTAGAGGCCAGGCAGCTCTGCCTGCTCGATGCCATCGACTAAGTGAATGGGGAGTAGCGTCAGATCAAACACAACGGGTTATCCATGGGTGGAATTCTTTTTTGATTATACCGGCAAAATCCATGACAAAGTATAATGGCAAAGTGATAAATCTAACCGAGGGGACCGGGATGAAATTCACGCTCATCAACTCAACGTCTGAACTGGATTCCCTTGCGGAACACTGGGACAATCTTCTCAAAGAAAGTGCAAGTCGTGTGCCATTTTTGCATTTCGCGTACCTGCGCAACTGGTGGGAGACGCGGGGGGGAGGGGAGTGGAAATCAGGGGAGCTGGCGGTCGTGACCGCGGAGGAGGACGGCCGCCTGGTCGGCATCGCCCCGCTGTTTTTCTCGCAGAACCGCGAAGGCGAGCCGGCGCTGCTCCTGCTGGGCAGCATCGAGATTTCGGATTTCCTGGACGTGATCGTCCGCCCCCAGGACGTTGTTCGCTTCACCGCGGGGCTGCTGGAGTTCCTGGAGGGCCTGCCCGCGCTGGAGTGGCACGTGCTGGACTGGTACAATATCCTGGAGGATTCCCCGACCCTCCCGGCGATGGAGGCGGCTACCCGGGATCGGGGTAGGCCCTGCACCGTGGAGAAGCTGGCCCATTCGCCTTATATCCCACTCAAGGGGAGCTGGGAGGAATATCTGGAGGGGATCGATAAGAAGCAGCGCCACGAGATCCGCCGGAAGATGCGCCGGGTAGAGAGCAGCGAGCAGCCCGCCCGCTGGTACGTGGTCGAGGATGGAAACAGCCTCGACGCAGAGGGAGACGCTTTCCTGGCCTTGATGGCCCAGGATCCGGAAAAGGTCCGGTTCCTGGTTCCGGAAATGCGCCGGCAGATGAAAGCGACCCTGCGCTGGGCCTTCGACGCGGGCATCCTTCAACTGGCATTCCTGGAAATCGGCGGTAAAAAGGCGGCGGGCTATTTCAATTTCGACTACCAGAACCGGATCTGGGTATACAACTCGGGGCTGGATAACCAGTTCCGCGAATATTCCCCGGGCTGGGTGCTGCTGGGCAACCTGCTCCAGTGGGCGACCGAGCAAAGGCGCGAGGAGTTCGACTTTTTACGCGGCAACGAGGAGTATAAGTACCGTTTTGGGGCGGTCGACCGCTTCGTCATGCGCCTGACCGTCCGCCGGTAAGGCTGGAGGCCGCCGGTGATCCAGGTGCGCACATCTTTCGTCCCTCGCCGGCAGGGATTCCGGTTTGTCAACTCGTTCGACCTGCTCCCGCGCCGGTCGCTTCCCAAGGTTTTCGGGCTGGATCTCGACCGGATCACGATCATCGGGCTGTGCGGGGGGATGTCTTTCGCGGCGATCGACTATTACCTGGCCGGAGAGAGCCTTCCGGCGGTGGAGGAGGCCAGCCAGATCCCGCCCGGGCTGATGAGCTACCTGCGCGCCCGCCAGGGCGACAGCACCCCACCCGGCACGCTGCTGAAGCTGTTCAAACGGGTGTTTCAGAGCGATCCCGAGGTTGCCCAAATGACGGCACTCGAGATCCCGCGCCTGCGCGCCCTGCTCGATCAGGGCCAGCCGACGGTGCTTCTGCTGGTGTGCACCCGCGGGGTGGAAAACCCGACTGGCAACCACCAGGTGGTGGCGACCGGCTACGATTTCGACCCGGCTTCACAGGAATTTGTGGTCTACCTGTACGATCCCAACCATCCCGGCGAGGAACCCTGCCTGACGATGAACCTGAGCGATCCGGGGCAGGGGATCCACCTCGAACAGACTACCGGGGAGGCGCGGCGGGGGTTCCTCGTCCAGGAGTATCTGGCCAGGCGGCCAATTATCCCTTAGGGTCTGAATTTATTTGGGCTGGCTTGCTATGGCTTTACAAAAACCGTATATGCATACGTGTGCGTGCCCTTGGGATAAACCGCTGAGCCGTCGTTGATCTTCTGGTCGAAGGTGACGTCCGTCGAGAGGTGGTGCTCGCCCCCGGGCCACTGGTCCAACCCGGCGATGTAATAGCGGCATTGGTTCCCGCTCGAGTCCTTGAAATCGAAGCTGGCGAACTGGTCCCGCGGCACATTCTTTCCATCCAGCGTAAATTTCATCGTGATGTGTTTGTAGTTGTCTTCCATGGTCTTGCTGTCCGAGGCGCACCAACCGTTCAGCCACAACAGCGGCTGGGACTTGTCCAGCCGGATGGTGTAGCTGTAAGTCTCGCCGGCCTGGCTGGTCTGGGAGTACTGTTCCTTGGCCAGATCCTCCAGCGCGGAGGTGCCTCTCTGCAGCAGGGTCTTGGACTGGTCGGTCGAAACGACCTGCGGCGGCCCGGAGGGTGGGATTCCAGCCCCTTCGGGTTTGGTGACCGCGTCCTCGGCGGCCTTAAGGACCACGTCCTGGTCGGAGGTGGCCGTCTCAGCATCGATGGGGACGTGTAAGGTTGGGGGGACCCCCTGGCCCTCCAGGAAGAGCTTGCCGTCCTCGGTTTTGAAGCGGCCGGTGGGAACCTGCAGGCTCATGCCCTCGGGGAGAAGGAACTGCCCGCGGGCAACCTCTGCCTCGATCCCTGCGGTGGGGGTCTGCCCGACCACGATCATCCCGGGCACCTGGCTGAACCCGTAGGATTCGATCTCACAGGCGCTGGCGCAGCCCATCGCCACCAGGACAGCTTCTTTGCCGAACTGGTACTGCTCCTCTTTGGGCTCGAATGTATCTCGCGGGCCTTCCGGCTCGAACTTGCCGGTCTTCTCGCTGTAATACTCGAGCTGTCCAAGCTTGATGGTCAGGTCGGTGAGGTAACCGGCCAGGCCGAGCGGATAACCACCCGCGTTCTGGCGCATGTCGATGATGATCCCGGGGACCTGGCTGGATTGGAAGGTTTTCAGCGCCCGCTCGAAGAGGCGAACGATCAGGTTGAGGTCATCCAGATTGGAATTGACCTTGATATAGCCTGCGCCGGAAGGCAGGATCTTATACTCCACCGGCAGCGCGTTGGGATCCGAACCGGCGAACAGCGAATTAACCCGAAAGCTGTCGCGCTCGTCCACGGCTTTGAGCCTGGCTTTTTCCGTGCGGGTCGAGCCGGGGTTGGTATAAGCAATCGTCGCTTCGGTTCCCAGCGTGGCGCGGGTCAGGTAACGCACCTGTTGGTAGCGGATCTCGGCCTCCAGCGAGAAAGGCTGAGGGAGATGGACCGCGCTGACCGCCTCGGCGATCGGCTTGCCGTTAAACTCGGTGACCACCGCACCCTTCTTGATGCCGGCCCTGTCCGCCGGGCCGCCGGAGAGAATGTAGGTGACGATAATGCTCTTGTCGTCCAGCTCGCGCAGGGTCAATCCGTAGCCGCCACGGATTTGCTCGGAAAATACCTGGCTGCCGATCTGGCCTCCATTCAGTCCGACGTGGCCGTCCTTAAAAGCCAGGGTGAAATCCTGGAGAGCCAGATAGAATGCCCTGGCGTCCTTGTTTTTCTCAGCATCGGCCACGCGCGGGGCAATC
Organism: Anaerolineaceae bacterium; assembly: GCA_035542155.1. Classification (GTDB taxonomy): domain Bacteria; phylum Chloroflexota; class Anaerolineae; order Anaerolineales; family Anaerolineaceae; genus DATKLX01. Next base: position 20,035 of record DATKLX010000040.1, on the reverse strand, counting down.
TGGTTATAGAGATCGTCCCAGTTCGGGGCCTTACCGGGAACATCGTTGAAAGCGTATTCCTTGCGCAAGACGTCTACCACTTTTTTAAATGCTTCACTGTACGAAGAACTGGAATAATCCTTGATGGCGATATCTTTGGGCTCGTAGAGGGTCAGCTCGGGGTTCGGATCTCTGGCGATGGCGAAAGGCTTCTGATCCAGGTCGATGATGGAGTAGCCGGCGGGGATGGGGCCGAGGGGATCGTCGCTGGTAAAAAGCAGCCCGTCCGCGCCGAATCCGGTGGGGAACTGCTCGCTGGCATCCGGCGCCCAGACCACCAGCTTCCCGCCGGTTACCTCGTCCTTGTTCTCGGTATCGGTGATCACGGAGGCCAGGTAGTCGGGCCAGCCCTTCGTTTTGTCATCCCCCTCAGAGTAGGGACCACCGCTCAGGTTGGGCCAGTATGAGACGCTGAAGACCTGCACGCCTTCCCCCTGGCTGCTGCCAAACCTGTTTGCCTGACCTTGAGGGATCTCCGGCAGATCCAGGCTGTACGTGCCTTTTTTATTTTGCTCATCGATCTTCATAAACCCCAGGGTCTGTCCCTGGACAGGGATCACCCATTCTTTGTTGCGGGTGATAAACCCGTACATATCTACCAGGGCGACCATGTGCTCGACGTTGTATGTGGTGATGATGTCGTTGGAATAGGTAAAAATGCCGGTGATGTGGGCCGGCTGGGTCCCCGCAGCGGGCGCGGGAGCCGCTGCGGCGGAGGTTGGCTCGGGGTTGGCAGCTTCGCGGGTCGGGGCGGTCTCGGTCGGTGGGCTTTCCCGGGTGGAAACCTCTACCGTGGGCGTCGGTGTGGCGGATTGGCGGGGAGCAAATAATTGGCAGGCCGGCAGGAACAGCGCGGTGGCTGCCAGGATTTTTAGCCAGACAGGAAGCTTTCGGCGCATTTCTTCTCCTCTATTTTTTGTCCAGCTCCTGATACGTGTCCAGGTCTTGCTTCAAATTGCGGCTGCGGACGATCAGGCTGACCAGGTAGATCAACATGATCGCGAATATAATGATATACCCGGCAGCCATATAACCGCTAGTGTCTGGCGTGGGATCGAGCAAGAATAGCATAGGAGGGCTCTTTCTATTGGGTGACTTTTAGCTTGAGCTCTTCGACCATCTCGGCCAGGCGGCCCAGGCGAATGCGGTTCCAGAGCAGGTCGACGTACATGACCGTGAAGGCAAACAGGCTGAACAGAAAGGTTTGCAGCATGCGCGGGGTCATATCGAACGCGCCGGTAGCGTTGGGATCGCTGCCGCCGATGACCACCGGGTGGATGGTGCGGAAGATGCGGATCGAGAAGAAGGTCAGCGGCACGGTGATCACCCCGACGATGGCGTAGACTGCCCCAAAGCGGGCGCGCCGGTCAGGGTCTTCGATGCCGTTGCGCAGCATCAGGTAGGCGGCGTAGATCAGCTCCATGATGGTGACCGTGATCAGGCGCGGGTCCCAGGTCCACCAGGTATTCCAGATCGGCCGTGCCCAGATCGCGCCGCCGATAATGGCGATCAGGGTGAATACCATGCCGATCTCCACACTGGCCACCGCGGCGATGTCCCACTTCTGATCGTGGGTGCGCAGGTAGGCGATCCCGACCAGGGCAGCGACGATGAACCCCAGCATGCCTATCCAGGCCGCCGAGGTATGGAAATAGAAGATCCGCTGAACCTGGCCCATGACCACCTCCATGGGCGCGTAGAAAAAGACCATCACAGACGCGACGAGGATCAGTGCGATGGTGAGGATATCCAGAATTCTCAATGCACGGGGTTTGGGTTCCATGTCAATACCTCTCGGATGAGATAAATAAAGAAAAGCATGGTCCGCGGCTACTCCTCGACCACATAATCGAAGACCATAAAGGCCACGGCAGTAAAGATCACGTCGTAGACGATCAGGAGCGTGATCCAGGGCTGGATGGCGCTCATGTCGACGACGGGCTGAAGATACCCGCTGCTGGCTTTGACCGAGGCGACCAGGACGGGGACCGAAACAGGGAAGAGCAAGATGGGCAGCAGGATGTCGCGGGTGCGAGCCTGCACGCTCATGGCGGCGAGGAGGGTGCCGACCGCGACGTAGCCTACCGAGCCGAGCAGGATGACCAGCAGCAGTCCGGGCCGAAAGAGGTTGGTATTGTAGAGCAGGCTGTAGGTGGGAAGGATAATCGCGGCCATCAGCAGCATGAAGATCAGGTTGCCGAGGGCCTTGCCGAAGTAGATCGCGCTGCGGTCCACCGGGGCGAGAAGGAGGCCATCCAGGCAGCCGCGGTCCTTTTCGACGGCCATCGAGCGGTTCAGCCCGATCGTCCCGGCGAAGGTGAAGGTGACCCACAGCACTCCCGAGGTGACGCTGGCGCGGGAGGCCGGGTCCAGCTCGAGGGCGAAGTTGAAGATCAGGATCACCAGCAGGGCAAAGATGAGCATGCCGGTGAGAAGCTCGCGGCTGCGCAACTCGGCGGCCAGGTCTTTCCAGAGGATGGCGAACATGGCGCGCAGGAAAGGAGACCCGAAGGCCGGGCGGGCCTCCCGTGCGGCTTCTCTGGCCGGGGCGGAAGGAGCGTTCACCTGGTTGACATCTGGAGCGGGCGCTTTCATCGGTAGATTACCCTGCGACGGCCGGGGAGGCTGGCTCCTCCAGGGCCTGGCGGTAATAGGCCAGCAACCCATCCCGGGCGATTTCTTCCCGCCGGATGGAGGCCTGGATCTGGCCCTTGGAAAGCACGTCGAAGCGCGAGGCCAGCTCGGTGACCCTGGCCAGGTCGTGAGAGGTCATCACCACCGTCCGGCCGCGCGCCGCCACCTGGCGGAGCACCTGATCGAGCATGGAGCTGGCTTCCTGGTCGAGGCCGGTGTGGGGCTCGTCGAAGAGCATCACCTCCGGGTCGTGGAGGACAGCGCGCCCGATGGCCAGGCGCTGCTGCATCCCGCGCGAGAAGGTGCGCACCAGGTCGCGGCGGCGCGCTGCCAGGCCGACCAGCTCGAGTACCTCGGCCATGCGCCGGTCCATATCCGGCAGGGCGTACATCCGCGCGTAAAAGGCCAGGTTCTCCTCGGCGGTCAGATCGCCGTAAAGCAGGGGGAGGTGGGAGACCACGCCCAGGCGGCGGCGGACGGAGGCGGCCTGGTCGGGCAGGCGGTAGCCGGCGATGCGCACCTCCCCCAGGCTCTGGCGGGTCAGCGAGGCCAGGATGCGCAGAAAGGTGGTCTTCCCGGCCCCGTTGGGGCCGAGCAGGGCGACAAACTCCCCCTGCTCAACCTGGAAGTCCAGGCTGCGCAGGACGGTCTTGGGGCCGAAACGTTTGAACAGGCGGCGGACCTCAACAATCGGCATAGCGACTCAACCCAGCTTCTCTCTTAAGCGGCTCTTCAGCTCGGAGCGCCGCTGCTGGTAGGCTTCTTCGGGGATCTCCCCGCCGCGGTATTTTTCATCGAGGGCGATAATCGCGTCGACCAGGGTATCGGCATCCTCGTTATCGAGAGGGGCAGCGCCTTCCGCGGCCGGTTGCGCTTTGAAACGTCTGCGCCGGGTGAGCCACACGCCGGCGAAGATCAACACCAGGCCCAGCGCGCCGAGCCCGATGAAGAGCTCTGTGTTGGTTGCCCCGGGGATCAGCCCGCCGGTCGCAGCGTTGCTGCCCTGCCCGGGCAGCCCGGAAATGTTAACGACCAGGACCTGGCCCGCGGCCAGGCTGCTGCTGGAATAGGCGTGGAAGCTCATCCCCTGGACGTTCTGCTGGCCCGAATCCTGGAGCTGGCTGCCCTGGATCTTGATCCCCGGATCGGGCGACATGACGATTGCCGCGGTGACGGGGAGCGGGATGGGCAGCTTGAGGTCCAGCTTGCCGCTATAGGGCATATCGTAGGCATAAAGGACCTGGTGCTGGCCCGAGCCGGGAGCGATACCGGCGGTATCGCCAAAACCTTTCGGGGTCTGGACGTAGCGGCCGCCGATAGAGCCCTCCTGGAACTGGAGGTTGCTCGCCCCTTCGGGGAGGTCAAAATTGACCACGGCCTGCCCGTGGGACCCGGCGACCGTTCGCTGACCGTTGTTGGAGATCATGAATAGCTCGACGACCTGGACGATCTGCGGCGTGCTGAAATCGAAGAAGACGTGCATCCGGTCGACGTTGAGGCTGGAGGCGTCGGTAGTGCTGTCATAGATCGCAATGGGCAGATTGATCGGCCCGGCGCCGGTCTGCGAGGAGTGGGCGATATCCGAGTTAAAGGTGGTCTGGTTGAACTCCACCGACGCGGTGAACACCCGGCCAGAGGGCATCTCGACGTTTTCAAACTTATAGGTCCCGTCGGCCTGAACCAGAGTGGTCCTGGTAAAGGTTTCCTGCATCGAGTCGTAACCATGGAGGGTGACGGTCAGCCCGCCGGGGACTGCGCCCCCAGAGCCGTTGGTGATCTTGCCGGTGACTACGCCGGTCGCCACGGCGGAACCGGTCGCGGCGGGCCCCTCTGCGGTCTGAGTCCCGCCGGCCTGAAGGGTCTCGCCTGAAGCTGTGCCGGCCGGTTGGGGGGTGGTCTCTTGCGTGCTACCGGCGGGCGGGGTAACCGCCGCCTGGGCCTGCAGATCCGGCTGGCCGGCGCCGAGGGTGAAGGTGCGCAGGTAGCTCGTCACCGCCCAGCGCTGGTCATCGGAGAGCTTGCCCTTGAAAGCCGGCATGACCTGCTGTGCGCCGTTGGTGACCACATCGTACAGGCTCTGGAGAGAGACCTCGGATAGTTTGGCCTGGTCGGTCAGGTCGAAGGGCCGGGTGCTCAGGCTGGTCGCTTTGGGGCCGTCGCCTTTGCCCTGATCGCCGTGGCAACTGGCGCACTGTTGGGTATAGATCTCCTCACCCTGGGCGATCTGCCCGGCGGGGGAACTGAGAGAGTAGACGTAAGCGAGCACGTCCCAGCGCTCGCCGGCGCTGAGGATCCCGGCGAAACCGGGCATGAACTTCTGGAAGTTGCCCTGGCTGACGATCGCAAACCACTGCGCCGGGGTCGACTGGCGGGCCAGTCCGGGTGTGCCGATCGGCGCGACCGGGTTGGACAGCCGCGAAGCCTGCGGGCCGTCGCCTTTGCCGCTCGCGCCGTGGCAGGGGACGCAGTGCTGGGCGTATAGGCTCGCCCCGCGTCCCGGGTTGGGGGCGACGAGAGGATAGGTTGGGCCGGTGGATACGGGCGCGGCCTCGGTGGGTGGGCGGTAACCGGGCGGCGGAGTGATGTCTTCCGCCAGCGAACAGGCAGACAGGGTAAATCCGGCGGCGAACAGGATAATCCAGGCGCGAAATTTGAACATCAGCTCAGTTTTGCTCCACATCTCGGGCAGAATTGGTCGGACTTTTGCACCGGCTTGCCGCATTTCGGGCAGAAGCCGTAGGAAAGCTCTTTGCGCTCCTGTCGGCGGCTGGAGATCAGGCGCTCGATCTCATCGTCCTCAGCCGTCACAATCGACGGTTGTGAGCCCCTCGAACCGGCGGCTTGAGGGACCGCGTTCATCGGTCCGGCCTCAAGCGTTCGCTTTGCGCGGCGGTTGGCGATCACTTCTTCGAGCCGGGCTTCGACATCCAACTCGCTTCCCGAAGCCGCTTTTTCCTGGAGGGCATCCAGCTTTTTTAAGATTTCCACCCCTTTGGCAACCATTTGCCTGCGCTGCAGCGGGTATTCTTCAGCGGGTATTTTGTGCAGAGCATTGTCAAAATCCAGCTCCTGGAGGGCATTGAGCAGGCGGTCGCGCTCTGCCAGGAGTGAGGAGCGTTCGTGTTCTTTTTCTTCCGCTGACGCGGAGTCGGGTGCAGTTTTGTTTTCAAAAAACGGCCGGGCGACAAACATTCCAATGAGGATCAGCAGCGCCAGCGTCAAAAAGGTCGATCCAGGATCCATGCAGTGTCTTCTCCAAGTACTCCCAGGGCTCAGACCCTAAGGGTTTTCAAAACCCTTAGGGTCTAAATTTCAAGGCTCTATTTCAACAGCGGGTCGATGCGCGCTTTGATTTCCTCCAGCGATTGGAAGGGTCCGATCTGGGCGAAGGCGAGCTTTCCCTGGCGGTCGATGATGTAGGTCTCGGGGACGCCGCGGATGCGGAAGGCCTGCGAGGCCCTGGTGCCCAGGTCGGGACCGTTTGGGTATGTCACTCCAAATTTTTGTAGATACGCCCGCGCTTCGGGCTCGGTGTCGACGTAATCGATGCCGATAAAGACGACATCTTCGCCGGGCTGATATTCCTTCCAGGCCTGCTCCAGTTCAGCGGCTTCCTGCTCGCAGGGTTTGCACCACGATGCCCAGAAATTGAGCACGAGCACCTTGCCGGCATAATCGGTGGTTTTAACCGATCCCTGGTCGAAGAGGGTCAGGTCGATGGGCGGTACGGTCTGCCCGACGATGATCGGTCCCTGCTGGGCCCGCTTCAGTCCCAGGGCAATCATGGTCAGGAACCCGGCCAGGAGAGCAAAGGCGAGGATAATGACCCAGACCGGCAGCCTGCGGTTGGCCTGCTGCCGGGTCGCGGCGGGCTGTGAGGTTGTCTCGCTGATTGTTTCGGACATATAGCTCCTTGCGGTTTATCGCTCGCGATTGCGCAGCTCTTCTTCCAGCCGGCGGACGTACTCCTCTTCCTCCGGGGGGAGGCTCAGGTCTTGCCTGGCCTTCATTGCGGCTGAGGCGGGACGCCCGGCGCGCATCCGGCGGAGGACGAAAAAGATCAGGATCCCTCCGCCCAGGATGATCAAGGGGGGCAGGACGTAAACTACCCAGTTCAGCCCGCGGCGGGGAGGCTCGGCGAGGACGCGGTCGCCGTACTGGACGACGAAGTAATCCTTGATCTGCTGCTCGCTCCAGCCATCGGCCAGTTTCTGGCGGATCAGGTCGCGCCATTGGGCGCAGGCCTGCGTAGGGCACACGTCGAGGGGGATGTTCTCACAAACCGGGCAGTACAACTGGTGGGCTACTGCATTGACTTCGTCGTCCGAAGGGGTCGGCCGCTGCGCCACGGCCTGGCGAACGTTAAACAACAGGGGCAGGCCCAGGGCGGCCGCCAGAACCAGCCAGAGTAGATTCCTGTGGAAGCCGGGACGAGGGATCGAGCTCATGCGGAAGCTTTCCCGGGGACTGAGGCCTGGCGGGGCGCCGCGGCCCGCTGCGCTTCCCGCTCGCGGTCAGGCCATGCGGCAACCAGGGTGCCGAGGATAAAAACCAGCCCGCCCAGCCACAGCCAGTTGATCAGGGGATTGTTGTAGATCTTGAAGGTGGCTCCCTGGGAGGAGATCGGCTGCCAGTCGACCAGCAGGGCGTAGATATCCCCTTCTATGGTGCTGCGCACCCCGGGGATAGTCATGGGCTGCTGGGACTCGTAGTAATAGTCGCGGCGGGGATGCAGCTCGGCCAGGAATTTGCCGTTCTTATCGATGGTGACCACCGCGCGAGCGACGTTGCGCCCGTCGGGCGTATCGAACTCGGCCAGGGAGTTGTAGGTCAGAGTGTATTCGCCCAGGGTGAGGGACTGGCCCTGGCGGATGGTGCCCTGGGTGGAAGTCTGGAAGATGCCCATGCCGATGATGCCGATAGCCATCAGGACCACGCCCAGGTGGATGATGTACCCGCCATAGCGGCGGCGGTTGCGGGCGATCAGGCGCACCAGCGCCGTCGGGTAGCTTTCGTGCGCGGTCCGGTGGCGGGACAGCACACCACGGCCGTATTCATAGAGGGTGACGCAGGCCGCGTAAGCCGCCAGCCAGAATCCGATCAGGGCGCCCGGGCTGCGCATCCCGTTGGCGAAGAGGATCACCAGGACCAGCAGCGAGACGGCGAAGGGCTTCCAGATGGCTTTCCCCAGGGTTCTGGCGGTGGAGTGATGCCAGGCGGAAAGCGGGGCGACGCCCATCAACAGCAGCAGCCCCGCAAACAGCGGTGCGGTCGCCCGGTTGTAGAAGGGCGGCCCGACGGTGACTTTTTGGCCGGTAAACAGCTCGGAAACCAGGGGGAAGATCACCCCCCAGAAGCAAACGACGAGGATGCCGATGAACAGCAAATTGTTGACCAGGAATAGCGCCTCGCGGGAGAGGAGAGAGTGCATCTGGCCCTCGGAGCGCAGATCGTTCCAGCGGGTGAGGACCAGCGCCAGCGAGACCGCGAAGGTCAGCCCGATGAAGGTGAAGAAGAGCGGACCGATCGCGCTCTGGGCAAAGGCATGCACCGAGGAAAGCACCCCGGAACGCGTCAGGAAGGTCCCGAAGATGACCAGGTCGTAGGTCAGGATGATCAGGATCATGTTCCAGCGCTTGAAAAGGCCGACCTTCTCCTGGATCATCACCGAGTGGAGGAAGGCAGTCCCGGTCAGCCAGGGCATGAACGCCGCAATCTCCACCGGGTCCCAGCCCCAGTAGCCGCCCCAGCCGAGGACGTCGTAGGCCCAGCGCCCGCCGAGCAGCAGCCCCAGGGATAGGAACAGCCAGGCGACCAGCGTCCAGCGGCGAGTGAGGCGGATCCAGCGGTCATCGGTGCGGCCGGTGACCAGCGCGGCGAAGGCGAAGGAGAAGGGGATGACGAACGAGACAAAACCCAGGTAGAGCATCGGCGGGTGGATGATCATCCCCGGGTGGCGCAGCAGGGGATTGAGGCCCTTGCCATCCGGCGGGGTGAGCAGCGCGGCCCCGGCTGGCTGGAGGAACGAGACGATCTGTTCGCCGTTGGGACCGGCCCAGAAGCGGGCGAAGGGGTTCTCGACAAATATGATCAGGCCGAGGAAGAACGCCAGAGTCACCATAGCAACCACGATCACCCAGGGCAGGAACTCGATGTCGCGGTCCCATTTGCGCAGGGTGACCGCTGAGGCAAAGGCCGACATCAGCCAGCACCAGAAGACCAGCGAGCCGGCCTGGCCGCCCCACAGAGCGGTCACCTTGAGGTAGAGTGGCATGCTGTTGCTGGTCACTTCGTAGACGAACTGGACCTCGTAATGGTTGGTCAAAAGGAGCAGGATGATGCTGAGCGCTGACAAAGTGATCAGCGGGAAGGTAAGGAGCATGGCCGAGCGGGCGCTTTTCACCCAGCGCAGTTCTTTCTTGAGACCCCCGTAGATCGCGGTCCCGGCTCCATACAGGCAGAGCAGGAAGGTTATGACCAGAACGCTATAGCCAAAATTTGCCAGCATTATGACTCCTCACCTCAGAATTGTACCGTTAAGGAACAGGTTTAAAAAAACAAATCTGGGGACCGCCAATGGTCAAGCAGGTCCCCAAGAGGATTCTCAAACCACCCCCGGGAGAGGTTATCCTTTGGTCTGGTTGGGTACGGCTTCCTGGTACTTGGTTGGGCATTTCAACAACAGCTCGTCCGCCTGAAAAACGCCATTTTGATCGATGTGTCCGGTCATGATTGCCTGAGCCTCATTGCGCAGGAGGTCGGGCTTGACGCCCTTGTAGACCACCATCATGTGCGGCGCCTGGGGGTCTATCACGGCTTTATGCAGCACGGCTGCCAGACCACCTTCTTTCTCGATCTCCTTATTATCTCCCGGGACATTAGCGACCTCGAAGGTCAGCACCAGGTTCTGGGAGTCATACTGGATGCTATCCCCCAGCACCGCACCAGAAACCCGCACCTGCTGGCCCACCACCGCGCTGCCACGCGTGTTCAGTTCCTGGATGGTCAGGAAGTACTGGGCGTTGGCCTGGGTCGAGGAAATGATTAGGTAGATGATCGCGGCGATGATCAGCAGTCCACCGATGATAAACTTGATCCGGTTGGCCGGCTGGGTCTGGATGGGCAGTGATTCTTGCATGAAGATACCTCCAATCAGTTTTCGACCCGTAGAGGTCGAAAGAACAGGGGCCAGTTGCTTGCGCTGCATCCATAAACCAAGCTATTTTAACTCAATTTTGGCATAATAAGATTAATTTGGTCTTAGAAGAGTGAGAAGACAGTATGAGAGGTTTCATTTCTCCGGCGCGCCGGCCTGGATCCAGCGCATGATCTGGGCAAGTTGATCTGGGGCTAGCTGGCCAAAATGCGGCTGGCTTCCAGTTTGAATCTTGACCAGCAGGCTGTTGGTCGGATCGCCCTTGACGATTGCCGGACCGTCCTCTCCACCCTTGAGCAAGCTCGCGTAGGTGGTCAGGTTGAGGCCTTTCATCGCATTCTCACCGTGGCACTTACCGCATTTGTCGACGAGGATCGCCCGGATCCCTCCGTCATACGTCGCGGCGGTTTCGGCGTTTGGTGTGGGAGCGCCAACCGGGGTTGCGGTGGGTATGGCCGTGGGGGTGATCATGGCCCTGGCCTGATCGGCGATCACCTCGCGCAGCTTTGGAGCGTCGAAGCCGGCGAAGGTCCATTTCGCCCCGTGGCAGGCGCTGTTGGAGCAGAAGGAAGTGTTGCTGACGCCGCCGGCATCCTCCACCGTGTGGCAGCCCTGGCAGGAATCATCGAAAACGGTGCGATGGAGCAAGATCCAGTTGGCGTTCTGATGCGATTCGGGCTCGAAGCCGCGGTTGAGCTGCAACACGGCATTGATCTGGGTCGGCCCGGAGACCACCGGGATGGTGTGGCACAGGTTGCACTCCAGGCGGATGGATTGGCCACTGGGAGAAAGGTGCTTGCCATCGTGGCAGCGGAAGCAGCCGGCCGTGTCGGTGTGCCCGATGTTATTGGGGTGGGTCTGCCAGTCGAACTTCTGGTCGGGGAAGTTCGCATCCTCGTATGCCGTCTGCAAGGCGCTGATGGCTTTGGTCACAAGATCTTTATTCTTCGCGTAGAAGTCAGCGTAGCTGTCCTGGTAGAATTTGTCCAGGCCGGCGATGGCATCGGTAGCTTCCTGGACGGAAGGATACGTGGCGTTGATCGCCTCGACAGCTTTCTTCTTGATCTCGGGGATCTCTTTCGAGATGAGATCGCGGTCGATCAACTGGTCAACCGTGTTTTCCGGGTCCGTCAACCCATGGGCGGTGCGGTTGTGGCAGGTGATGCAGTCCATCTTCTGGAGCTGATCCTTGGGAATCCGGGCGGGAATCACCCCGGAATCGGTATCCAGGTATTCGGTCGTGGTCCCGTCCGCGTTGCTGACCACCACGTAGGGGATTTTCTGGCGTTCTTTGTCTTCAGCGTAGAAATAGACCGGGTTTTCTACGTGCCAGTGAATACCCAGCCCCAGCCCCTGCCGCCGGGTCCCTCCGCCAATCTTTAAGGAGAGGAAAATCGAGGAGGGAGTATTCTGCTCGTCTGGGGCAAAATGCTTGATTTCGACCAGCTTATCGCTGGTAAACGTCTCCGGTTTGTGGCAGTTCTCACAGGCGTCCCGCGCCGGGCGCATGTTCTTGGCGACAATCGGGTAAACGTAGCTGTTGGTCAGCATCGCTGTGCCGGTCTGCCAGGAATAGGCAATCTTGCGTCCCAGCATCACGCGGAAGGAATCGCGGCCCATGTGGCAGTCCTCGCAGGCTACGTTGGCGTGTGCGGAATGCTGGTGGGTCACGTATTCAGGAGGCATGGTATGGCAGGTCGTCCCGCAGAACGTGACCGTGCTGGTCGCTTCCCAGGTGTAATTCCCAATCGCAAACAATACGACGAATACCAGGACCATCGTGAATACCGGGAGCACCCGGATGAGGATGGAGGCATTGTCAGGAGGAAAAAAGAAATTCTTGAGGGCTTTTGAAATCCGCTTCATCAATTATTCATTCTCCCTTGTACAACGCTGTTGAAAACGGAAAGCCGTGATTTTTGGGCAACGTTTTGCAGCTTATCGTAAGTTAAACACCCCGGTAGTTTACCAGTTCCCGGGGTGTTTAACTTTTTTCTGTTCAAATTGCTACTGCGGCCGGACCAATCCAGAGGTATCGCCGCCAATGTCCTGAATGGAGTCGAAGAGGGCCTGGAGGACGTATTTTGGATTGTGGGCGAACCCGCCCGGGTCTTTGACCGAGTATTGGTAGTTATAGGCAGCTTTGAGCAGGCGCGGGGTGAAGGCGTTGTAGGCGATGTTGGCACCCTTATCGTCTTGATCCGCCTTGCCATCACCATCCTTATCCACGAAGAAGTACGGGTAGGTTGCGGCGTCGTAGACGATGCCCAGCTTGGCTTTGTCATGGGCGTACTTCACGATGCCATCGTAGAGGCGTTTCTTGAAGGTCTCGACTACCTGGTACATGGGCTCGTTGGCGTCTTTGCTGCCGTCGTAGTTCTCCTTGGACATGCGGATTTGCTTGGGGTCATCCACCTTGTGGCAGCCCTTGCAGGCATCGGTCTTGACCGTCAGAGCGTGCTGGTCGTGGCAGTCCACGCAGGTGGTAAAGCCATCCACGTGCATGTTCCGCCCAACGTACTTCTTCCCGTCGTATTCGTAGATGCCTTTGGCGTCGGTGCCAAAGAGGGTCGCGCCCGCGGCAAAGTAGTGCACGTTGCGGAAGCGGATGGCAGGATCGGGTTTGTCGGCATCCTTGAAATTCGCCAGCGCGTTGTTCAAGGTGACCGTCGACTCGCGTCCCTGGTGGCATTCGATGCACAGGTTAGCGTCCACCGGTTTCAGGTTGCCGTTTTCATCTTTTTCGGTGCTGAAGGTGAGCGAAACGCCCGAGGGGAAGGGGACGGTTGAGACCGCCAGGCGGTTGGGGAAGTTCGCCTCGTCATGGCAGGTGGTGCATTTAAACCCGTTGGCCGGGGGCTCGCCGACGATGCCGGTGATCTGCACGCCCGATTTCGTGACGACCTCAGTGCCTGCGTTGTGGATGAACGTGGGCAGCCCATCGGCGCTGTGGCATTTGGCGCAGGCTGCCGGGACTTCGCCCGCGGCATCCCAATCGCGGAAGGGCATGGTGTTACCGGCGAAGTGGCCGGCGTCATCACGGTGCATCTTGCTCATATCGACCTTGGCGGAGAGCTTTTCGTTGAGGTCGGCAATGGAGTCGTAGAGCAGCTCGATGATGTAGCGGGAGTTGTGGGCAAAAGCGCCGGGATCCTTGACGGAGACCTGGTAGTTGTAGGCGGCTTTGAGCAGGCGCGGGGTCCAGTTGGCATAGGCAATCGGATTGCCTTTGTCGTCCTTATCCGCCTGGCCGGTGTTGCCTTTGTCCTGGAGGAAGTAGGGATAGGTAACCGCGTCGTAGACGATGCCCATGCCGGCGACATCCTTGGCGTAGCCCTGGATGCTCTTCAGCAAGGTATCTTGCATGCCTTTCAGCTCGTAATAGATCCCTTCTTTGACGTCGCCGTTGCCGTTGTAGTCGAGCGCGGATGACACCTCGCGGACGTTCTTGAGGTCATCGACCGTTTTGACGTTCGTGTGGCATTGGGCGCACTCGTCGATGCGCACCTGAGTGGTGTGGGGGTTGTGGCAGCCCACGCAGGTGTTCTTGCCGTCGACGTGCTGGTTTTTGACTTCGTACAGGTGTCCTTCATATTCATAGCCGCCTTTGACCTCGGTGCCGTAGAGGGTCAGCGCGGCGGCGAAATAGTGGACGTTGATGAAGCCAAACCTGGTGGTCTGATCGCCATTCTTGATCGGCTCGACTACTTTGTCGGGGTCTTCGGCTTTGAACTTGGCAATTTGATCGTCGATCTGTTTCTTGGTCGCCCGGCCCTGGTGGCATTCCATGCAGCGCGCTTCCGGGCCGAGGTTCTTGATCTCGACGCCGGAGAGGAACTTGACGCTGGTCAAAGACAGGGTCTTGTCGTTGTGGCAGGCGGTGCACTGGATCGTTTCGCCGATCGGGACCGGCTTATCGACCACGTCGGGCGCCGAACCATCCGCGCCCAGGAAGTCTTTATAGCCGGTGGTGCTGTGGCAGCGGGCGCAGTCAGCGGGAACCATTTTGTCAGCGGTGGTATCCCAGTGCTTGAACGGCTCACTGGCGGCGTCGTTATGGGGCGATTTGGTCCACAAATCGAGGAACGGGACAGCCGGGCCGGAAGCCGCAGCGGCCGCTGCGGTTGGCTCAGTTCCCTGGGTAGGCGCTGGAGGCTCGGTCGGTTGAACCTGTACCGCCGGGGTTGGCGTCGGAGGTTGTACTGGAGCTGCAGTGGGAGACGTCGAACAGGCGGTAATCAGAATCCCGATGGCGACCAGCACGAGGATGAATGACAGATTTCTCACTCGATGCATTGGCATTCTCCTGATTGATCGATACAAGACTTGCATGGATAGGAGCAAATACCGGGTCTGTGGGGGCCATCACCTCCTTCTGTCTATTCGTTTTTTTACCGATATTGATAATGCTGAATGAAGATTATTTTATAACAATTAAGGCTTTAATACAAGATTTAGGTTTAATTTATCTGCCTCTAATCCGGTGATTCGGACTAGAATTCTTGGGAATTCGCTGCGACCGGTTTCCAGCGCGAATTATTTACTTCAGGTTTTTAGTCTATCGGGCTCGCTTCTGCTGTCGGAAGGAGGAAAATAAATAATTCCGATGGCTGTTTCATTCCGAAGTTCTCAGGTATAATAATCCTCTCTAAAGACAGTAAAATACGTAGAAAAGTCGTAATTGTGCAATTCAAATGAGCAGTATTTAACAATTTCCGTTGTGGTTCCTACCACCATCCTGGAGTCCGGAGAAATGATCAATGACGGGAACAAAATCCCCATTTCTTTCGTGGAAGATCCCTGTTATGCTGCTGACTCTGGCGGTCATCCTGATCGCGAGCATACTATTCGGTCCAGCGAGCGTGGCCTCGGGCGCTAATCCGGTGAGCCCGGACGCTTCTGCTCCAACAGCGAGCACCCCGGCGCCGGCGAAGCCAGCCCAGAAGGACAACCTCTCCTGCCTGGAGTGCCACGAGAAGCCGGGCCAGACGATGACTCTGCCGGATGGAAGCCTGCTCAGCATCACCATCGATAAAAGCCATTTTCTCGGGTCGACTCATGGGGTCAACCAGGTTGGCTGCACAGATTGCCACACCGACATCCATGGGTACCCACACCCGGAGTTTTTCGCACAGGACTTGCGCGACGTTGCCCTGAACTTCTACCAGGTCTGCCAGAAATGCCATGAGGAAAAATACCGCCAGGCTGCTGACAGCGTCCACCAGCATGCCATTGCGAATGGGAATAAGAACGCGGCGGTCTGCTCGGACTGCCACAACGCCCACGAGCAGCCCACTCTGACCAATCCGCTGACCGGGAGCATCAAGGCGGAGGAACGGATCAAGATCCCCTATACCTGCGCCAGGTGCCACAGCCAGATTTTCCAGGAATACGGCTCCAGCGCCCACGGCCGGTTGCTTCTCTCCACCGGCAACCTGGACGTGCCGGTCTGCACGGATTGCCACGGCGTCCACAACATCCCCGATCCCACCACGGCCAGGTTCCGTCTCAATTCGCCGCAGTTATGCGCCGGCTGTCACACCGACAAGGTGAAGATGGCCAAATACGGGCTCTCGACCAACGTCTTGAACACCTACGTCGCCGATTTCCACGGGACCACCGTGACCCTTTTCCAGAAGCAAAGCCCGGATCAGGCAAGCAACAAACCGGTCTGCTTCGACTGCCACGGAGCGCACAATATCGCCCAGGTGGGCGACCTGCAGCGCGGCCTGAAGATCAAACAGAACCTGCTGGCGACCTGCAAGCGCTGCCATCCCGGCGCGACTGAGAATTTCCCGGCGTCCTGGTTGAGCCATTACACCCCGAACCCGCAGACCACGCCCCTGGTGTATTTCGTCCAGGTCTTTTACAACATCCTGATCCCGCTGGTGATCGGCGGCATGATCGTGTTTGTAATCAGCGATTTTATCCGGCGGACGATTGAACGCCGGAAAGGAGCCAGCCACTCATGAGCCAGCCCAACCAAAAGACTGAAGCCAAGACTGGGACCAGGACTTACATCCGCTTTACGATCGATGAGCGGATCGAACACATTCTCCTGATGGCTTCGTTTACCATCCTCTGCCTGACCGGCCTGCCGCAGAAATACGCGGGCGCTCCCTGGGCCGAGGCGATCATCGCAGCTTTGGGTGGAATTGAGACCGTGCGGATCATCCACCGCATCGCGGCGACGGTGTTCATCCTGGAGATCGTCTATCACGTGGTCTCTCTGGGATACAAATTGATCGTACGCCGGATGGGAATGAGCATGATCCCGGGTACAAAGGACGTGACCGACGCGCTGCAGGCGTTCCTCTACAACCTGGGGATCGCGAAGCGCCGTCCAAAGGCCGGGCGGTTTTCCTTTGAAGAAAAGCTGGAATACTGGGCGATGATATGGGGGTCGGTGATCATGATCTTGACTGGCCTGACGATGTGGAACCCGATCGCGACTGCCAGTTCGCTGCCCGGGGAAGTGATCCCGGCGGCCAAAGCGGCTCACGGTTCGGAAGCCCTGCTCGCTTTCCTGGGGATCCTGATCTGGCATTTCTACAACGTGCACCTGCGCCAGTTCAATACGAGCATGTTCACGGGGAAAATGAGCCGCGAGGAAATGGAGGATGAGCATCCCCTCGAGCTGAAGGAGCTGGAAGCCGGCGACCCACCCGTTATTGAGGCGGCGGTCTCTCGGCGCAGGCGGATATACATTCCTGTCGCGGGCGTGCTCACGATAGCCCTTCTGGTGGGAATTTATGAACTGTTGACCTTCGAAGCGACGTCGGTCGCGACAGTCCCGCCCGTAGAAACCGTCCAGGTGTACGCGCCGCAGACGCCGACGCCCATTCCCACGGCGCCGCCGCTACCCACAGCGGTCGCCCAGGTTTCCGGGGGCTCTGCCGCGTTGACCTGGGAAGGCCAGGTTGGGAGCCTGTTCCAGCAGCGCTGCGGAGCCTGCCATGGGAGCTCCGGCGGCTTGTCGGTCAAGAGCTATGCGGACCTGATGAAGGGTGGCGCGAAGGGCGCGGTGGTGATCCCGGGCAGCGCGGATACCAGCCCGCTGGTGGTGATCCAGGCCGGCAGCCACCCGGGAAAATTCTCCCCGGGCGAGCTCGAGCTGGTCAAAGAGTGGATCGACAAGAACGCTCCGGAGAAATAAATTTCGCTTATTCCCCGCGGCGCAGGCGGGCGCCGCAGGCCCGGCAGTAGATGTCTCCCGGGGCGGCGCGCTTGCCGCACTGGTGGCAGTACACGTCCGCGTCGTCGGTATCCGGATCGCGCCCGGCTTCCTGGGCGGGGTCATGCCGTTTACGTCCGGAGGCTCGCGGCCTTAAAGTCTGCCCGGACTGCCAGTACCACCAGCCGCCGGTGATCAGCAGGACTCCCACGGCTCCGATCAGCCAGGGGTATATCTGGTTAATGGTCGTCCGCCCGGGAGTCTGGTCGTTGATCGGGGTTGCCGGCTGGACTTTCAGCGACTGGGCGCTCAGGTCATCGTTTGACTTCTGATACGAAAACGAGACCGCGAAAGTTTCTCCCTGGGCGGCGGATCCCACAACCGATTTGTAATACAGCAGGTTGCTGTCCCCGGTCAATGGGCTGCCCAGCGCCGGGGTGATTTGCATGTTCGAAGCCGAAACCGGCTGCTGGACCTGGATGGCCAGCGAGGTGATGGCGTAGTCCCCGGGCCATTGGTAGGAGTACGACCGGTTCGCGCCGTTTTTCTTCAGGCCGGGATCGTAATACTCGAACTGGATTTCGTTGGTCGGAGCGGTGAAGTGGATGGTCGCCCAGGGACCCTCGATCGAGCGAGTGTAAGCGATGTTGTACAGGAGCCCATCCGTGTCCCGGTAGGCCACGTTATATGGGTCACCGCTTTCAGCGGGGATGTGCAACGCCAGGCTGGCCGGCAGTTGGGCTCCCTGAGCCATGACCAGGTGGTAAATCACCAGGACGCTGGGCCGGTCGTATTCTGGCCACAAATCGATTTCAAGGTTGGACAGGGTGATCCCTCCGGTCGTTTGCGCTGGTGGAGGAGAGGCGGGTGGAGGGTAGGCGGTCTGGGCGAGAGCAGCTTTTCCAGGCATGAAAAGCGCCAGCGCAACAAATCCCAGAGCGAAAATCCATTTCCGCATGGTTGACTCCTCCAGTTTCTTCCTGCGATGATCGTCCGTTAATGCCCCCTCGCAACTGCCCGCGTCTCTCCAAATGGTATCCAACGGTGAACCAAGGTTCTTAAAGTATACCAGAATCTTCCCGGGGAAAGGGCTATTCGACAATTTCAGGTAACATATCCCGAATTATGCTACAATTTTTTCATTCGCTCTCACCAAAGGAGGATTGAATGTCTTCTCTTCGAACCGCTTTCACCGGTTACGCAAACTACAGGGGCCGGGAAGGGCATTGGAGTTTTCTGCTCCACCGCCTGACCGGGCTGGGTACGCTGCTGTTTCTGACGGTTCACATTCTGGATACCGCTACCGTTTATTTTTTTCCGAGTCTTTACCCTGAGGCGATCAAGATTTACCAGAGCACCCTGTTTGGAATCGGCGAGATGGCGCTGATCTTCAGCGTTTTTTACCATGGGGTCAACGGCCTGCGGATTGCCTTTTTCGACATGTTCGCTCCCAGGGGCTGGACCATCCCCTCGGAGCGCATGTCGGTGTTATGGACACTGGGGATCACGCTGGTGATTTTTCTCCCCGCGGCGTTTATCATGGGTCGGAACCTGTTAATTCACAATTACGGCCTGTTTGGCGGATAAGAGGCCCTATGGCAACCGTTACAGATCAAATGCCTGGCAAAGCGTCGGTTCGCGAAGTCCACGTCCGCCAGACTTACGAGAACGTGGCCTGGAAATGGATGCGCTACAGCGCGTTCCTGCTCATCCCCCTGGCCTGGATCCACGTCATCATCCAGGATGTCCTGGTCGGTGTGCACCGCATCGATCTGGATTACGTCGCCCTGCGCTGGGCAAGCCTGGGATGGCGGGTGTACGACATCCTCCTCCTGGCCTTTGCTTTCGCGCACGGAATGAACGGCCTCCGCCAGGTCCTGGACGATTATGTCCACGGAGAGGGGGTACGCCGGTTGATCGCCTGGATCCTTTTTCTCCTCTGGCTGGTGATCACCTTGATCGGCGCTGTGGCGATCATTGGGGGCGTGCGAAAACCATGAACCGTTTCGAGATCTCATGACAACCAGGGAGAAGGTAGATGACACAGAACCATCAATTTGATATCATCGTCGTCGGCGGAGGCGGCGCGGGCCTGATGGCCGCCATGAACGCCTCGCAAGGGGCCAAAACTGCCGTGCTGAGCAAGCTGTATCCATCGCGCTCGCATACGGGGGCGGCGCAGGGGGGCGTCGGCGCGGCGCTGGGGAACCTCGAAGAGGATCACCCCGAGTGGCACACCTACGACACGGTCAAAGGCAGTGACTATATGGGCGACCAGGACGCGATTGAGTTTATGTGCGAGGAAGCGGTGCAGGCCGTCTACGATCTTGAGCACATGGGCCTGCCGTTTTCGCGCACCCCGGAGGGTCGCATCGCTCAACGCCCCTTTGGCGGCCATACCAATAACATCACCGGCAAGCCCGTTCGCCGTTCCTGTTATGCCGCCGACCGAACGGGGCACATGATCCTGCAGACGTTGTACCAGCAATGCATCAAAAACCAGATCAATTTTTTCGATGAATTTCAGGTCATCGACCTGTTGATGGTCAATGGGGCGGCGGCCGGGGTCGTGGCGGTGGAGCTGGCGACCGGGGAGCTGCATGTGTTCCATTCCAAAGCGGTGATTATCGCCACCGGTGGGCACGGCCGGATCTGGGAGATTACCTCCAACGCCTATGCCTACTCGGGAGATGGAATCGCGATCACCCTGCGGCGCGGCCTGCCCGCCGAGGATATGGAGTTCTTCCAGTTCCACCCGACCGGCATCCTCAAGCTGGGCATCCTGATCACCGAAGCGGTGCGCGGAGAGGGCGGGGTGATGATCAACAACCTCGGGGAGCGCTTTATGGAAAAATACGCCCCCCGGGTCAAGGACCTGGCCTCGCGCGATGTGGTCAGCCGGGCCATGTACCTGGAGATCCGCGATGGCAAGGGGATCAACGGGCAGCGCTACCTGTACGTGGACGTGCGCCCCGAGACGGTGAACAAATACGCCGAGTTGGACGGGCGCACTCGCCCGGATGGCACCCCTT
>DATKLX010000039.1:0-27182 GCA_035542155.1 Anaerolineaceae bacterium | reverse complement strand
CGGGCAGGCGAACCTCCAGGGAAAACGGCACACCCATCCGAATGCTACGCCCTCTGCGCTCTGCGTTTCATCAACATTACGCATTACCTGTAGTTTGCCTGGTCAGCTTTGGGATTCCACGTCGCCAAGAACGCTCCTGCTCTCATAAAATAATTTCAGTAAATCACAGATTGGGGTGACAGGGAGGATAGAATTAGTAAATATTGAAAAGTTTTATCATCACCATATATTTGGTGAAATAGGCTCTAGACAATCTGAACCATTTCGTCAAAAGACATATGCACTTCTTGTTCAATAATTGGTTTCATTTCTCGCCACATCTCCATAAACGCTGCCTGCCGCCGTTCGAGTTCTTCCATCGAAATGGAATGCAGAATCATGGTGTCTTTGATCCGTTCCTGAAAATTATGGGGTAATCGTTCCAATTGTTCCACACAATAATATCGCCATTTCATATCTGGCACGAGTTCATTATTCAGGACAAACAACATAACAAAGAAAAAGTCCAGTCCTTGATGGAACATATGGTGAGCACTGACGAGATTGCCTCGGTCAACCCATAAATGTGTCAACCGATGGATATACCACTCCGAAAGGGTTAACCCAGACATCATTAGCCATTTCTTCTCCTCAGGCCTTAATGGAACCTTTTCGCTTAATAATTGAGCGATCTTATTCAGTGGATCAAAATAGATCTGGCCTTGAGAATAGGTCCAACGTTTTGGCATATCCCATGCGATGGTTTTTTCACTCTCATAATCTTCCAAATAGATCTGGACGAGAAAATTATCAATCGTGAGAAACTTGGCAGATAATGGAATCTCTGCTCCTTGTTTTCTGAAAAGCGCAATATCAATGTCGGCCGAGCGGTCAAAATACCCTCGTGCAACTCCACCTAAGAAGACAATTCCAACGATATCGTCATAAACATTTTTTTGAGCAAATTCCTTGGCAACTCGAGTCGCGTGCTCGAAAAGTAGGGGGTCTGAAGATTGGATGATGAATTTTGTACTCATTTTCTCCTCATGGTAAGACTGTAATAAGCGGTGGGTGATGGAGCGAACACTGGGTTGGTTATCCAAGCGGTGCCACATTATGATCCGTAGGTGCAAAAAGCCCGGGAATTGAATGGCATTCCACAAACTAACCTCTGCCGATGCCCTCCTCAATCTAAATTCAGTAAATCATAATTTTGACAAAAAAGCTTTCAGTAAAAGGTAAGGCGGCAACCGAAACCGAACCGAAGGAGACCGAACAGATGATACACCCAAAGGAGTTGAAAGCGGAAGAAATTCGCGATTACACCCATGAGATCCTCAAGAAGCTTTCATCGCTTCCTCATTCGCGCGGTCGAAGATCGCTATGGGGTGCTGAGGTCCCTGGCCGCCTCTCTGCCACCCCAATCTGTGATTTATTGAATTTTGTTATTCCCTATTTCAATGCCGCCCTGCGGCTTAGGCGAATCTCGCAATGACCTGACACAACATCTCTTGCCTGGCGTGGGAAGAAAAGTCCGATGTGACACTTGTTAACCTTTCTGGTGACATTGCGTCCTTATGTTTCCAGTCCCCCATTTCTATAATCTTGTACATGGAACGGTTTCCCTACAGCATCACGGGG
Source organism: Anaerolineaceae bacterium (assembly GCA_035542155.1). Classification (GTDB taxonomy): domain Bacteria; phylum Chloroflexota; class Anaerolineae; order Anaerolineales; family Anaerolineaceae; genus DATKLX01. The sequence continues at coordinate 25,562 of DATKLX010000039.1, read as the reverse complement.
CCCAAAGACGAGCCGCTCGAGGTGGAAGGCGAGATCACCGTGGATGAATCTGGGCGGCTGATCCTTCCCCCGGGGCTCTCCGCCGCGATGGGCCTCAACCCCGGCGTAAGAGCGCCCGCCGTCCTGGTGAACGGCGAGCTGCGCCTGCGCCGCCCGCTGACCTCGCTGGCAAAGGTCTACGTCGAGCCGACCAGCGCATGCAACCTGGTCTGCCGCACCTGCATGCGCAATACCTGGGATGAGGCCATGGGCAGCCTTTCCATGGAGACCTTCGAGCGCATTCTGGATGGGCTGCGCGCCTTCGACCCCTTGCCAGAGGTATTCTTTGGTGGCTTCGGCGAGCCGTTGGCCCATCCCGCCATCGGCGAGATGGTCGCCCAGGCCAAAGCCCTCGGCGCGCGCGTCGAGCTGATCACCAACGGGACGCTCTTGAATGACCGCCGCAGCCGGGAGCTTGTTAGCGCCCGGCTCGATCGTCTGTGGGTTTCCCTGGACGGGGCTACGCCCGAAGGCTACAGCGACGTCCGCCTGGCGGAAGCGTTCCCCCAGGTCATCAGCAACCTGGTCCATTACCAGGAGGTTTCGCGCGAGCTGGCCGGCTCCATCGCCGACCTGGGCGTCTCCTTTGTGGCAATGAAGCGCAACATCCATGAGCTGCCCAGCCTGATCCAATTGCGCACCCAGATCGGCGCCAGCCGCTACCTCGTCACCAACGTTTTACCCTATGCGCACGAGCACCGCGCCGAGATGCTCTACAACCTGGCGATCAGCAAAATTCCCGAGCAGGAATCGACCTTCTCGCCCCTCATCGAGCTGCCGCGCATCGACCTGGACGAGGTCACCAGCCAAAGCCTGCTGAGCGTGATGCGCATCTATAACAACGTCACTTTTGAGGGAGAGCGCCTGAACCACACGGCCAATGTATGTCCTTTCATTGAGCGCGGGTCCATCTCCATCGCCTGGGACGGCGAGCTTTCCCCATGCCTGGGGCTGCTTCACAATTACAAGAGCTATTTCAACGACCTCGAGCGCCGCTCGCGGCGCTACACCATCGGCAATATCGGCGAGCGCAGCCTGAAAGAGCTGTGGGAAGATCCCGCCTACCTGGATTTCCGCCGCCGGGTGCGGGAGTTTCCTTATGCGCCGTGTACGAAATGCGGGGGGTGTGAGCTGGTCAAGAGCAACCTGAAGGACTGCTACGGTAACGGCTTTCCCACCTGCGGGGCCTGTCTCTGGGCGCAGGGTGTGATCCGCTGCCCCTGATCTCTAGCGGATTTTCGCGCGTTTGTCTCGTACGGATTTCAACAGAATGGGGAGCTGCGCGGGGAACTGCCCCTGGTCGATAAACGCGTCGGCTCCGGCATACAACGCCGGCAGGCAGTCTTCCTGCTGGTTGCACAGCACCACCACCCCCGGGTTCGAGCCGAGCTTGTGCAGCGAGGAGATCACCACCGCTTTGACCTGCGCGTAGGTTCTGCGAGGTGGCGCAGCCTCTCCCAGGTTGATCTGAAAACCGACCAGGTCCCAATTCAGGATGATCAGCTCGGGCTGGATCTTCGGCGCATCCCGCACCAGCTCTCCGACCCGGCAGACCTCGGAGACAATCTGAATTCCCTCCTGCTCTTCCAAAAACAGGCGCAGGGCTATCCGGACTGAGTTGCGCTGGTCTGCCAGCATCACGCGCATACGACTCACTCTTTGTAAAATCTGGTCAGAATCGTTTTCGAGGGGATACCCTGGACCAGGATGGCTTTCGTTTATTCTCTCCATTCGTTGATGGCTTTCTAAAGTAGTGTAAAAAGGATTTCCTCAAGGAGCAACCGCCCCCGGTACGGAGTTGGCGCTGTCCGCCCAGGACTAAAGTATAGGATCTCGCGGTCGGATCCAGACTCGCTCACTCTTTTTCACTCCGGTTGGGAAAATCGGTCAGATGGTGCTTGATGCTGAAGAGGATCGCCTGACCCCGGCTCTTCGCGTCCAGCTTGGATAAGATGTTCGAAACGTGGAATTTGACCGTGGACAGGCTCAGAGTCAGGGCTTCGGAGATCTCGGCGTTGGTCTTCCCTTCTACCATCAGCGTCAGGACTTCTTTTTCTCGCCCGGTCAGGTCGATATTCAGGCGATCTGGCGGAGGCGCGGTGTAGACAAGCAGCGCCTGAGTAACCTCCGGAGAGAGGATCGAATGGCCGGCGTAGGTCGCCCGGATCGCGCTCGCCAGCTCCGCGGCGCTGGCGTCTTTGAATAAATACCCCGACACCCCCGCTTCCAGCGCCTCGTGGATCAGATTGGAATCGGTGAAACTGGTCAGGGCGATGATCCTGACCTGGGGATGGAGCTTGCGGATTTGGGCGGTGGCGCGGATCCCGTCCATGCCCGGCATAATCAGGTCCATGAGGATAACGTCTGGCTTCACCAGGCCGGCTAAGCGTACCGCTTCGATCCCATTCATGGCCTCCCCCGCCAGCTCCAGGTCCTCGAAGGCCATCAGGAACATCCGCAGGCCGCTGCGCACCATCGCGTGGTCGTCCACGATCAACACACGGATCGGTTTTGAGCTGATCATAGGTTCCCATCCTCCTCGGAAGTCCAGACCAGGGTAATGCGGGTGCCGCAGTTGACCCGGCTGGAGATCTCCAGTTGGGACCGGATTGCAAGAGCTCTCTCCCGCATAATATTGAAGCCAAAATGACTGGCCGATTCGGGCCCGTTGTCGAACCCGCACCCGTTGTCGACGATGGTCATTTCTGCCCGCCGGCACTGCCCGCTCTGGTCTGAAACGGTGCAGTTCAGGCTCAGGCTGATCTGGTCGGCCTGGGAATGCTTGACGATGTTATTGAACGCTTCCTGGGCAATGCGGTAAAAAGCCACCCGCACGTCGACCGGGAGAAGCGCCTGCCCCTGGATGTGGACGGCGACCGGCGTGCGTATCCGCCCCGAGATCGATTCGGCCAGTTGCGGCAGCAAGTCTTCCAGGCGAGCCTCTTCCAGGGCGTGCGGGCGCAGCTCCAGCAGGAGCGAGCGCATCTCCGCCAGCGCGCCGCTGGTGAGCTGGCGGATCTCGTTCAGTCCCTCCATCCCCTGCTCGGGACTGCGCTGCCAGATGGAGGGCAGCACTTCGGCGATCAGGCTGGCGGAGAAAAGCATTTGGGTGACCGAATCGTGCAGCTCGCGCGCCAGGCGGTTGCGCTCCGCGGCCACGGCGTCCTGTTCCATCTGAGTGCGCAGGCGCGCGTTCTCGATCGCCAGGGCCGCCTGCACGCTGAAATCTTTTGCCAGATCGACTTCCTCTTTGGAAATCTCGTGCGCCTCGCGGTAATACAGGGTCAGCGCGCCGTAGGTTTCGGCGCGGATGATCAGGGGCACTGCCAGCAAGGAGCGATAACCTTTGGACAGGCGGTTGAGGAGATCGGCCAGTTGGGCGCCAAATTCTTCCCGCGGAGGTTCGATCGCGGAAATCTCGGGGATGAAGACCGGGGTCTGGGTCAGCACCGAGCGTCCAGTGGCCAGCTCGCCCAACGGGATCGAAGAATGCTGGATGAAATCAGCTCCCAATCCCACAGACGCCTGGATGGCGAGCATACCATCGATCTGCAGGCGGTAAATCGCCGCCGCGTCCGCGTTCAGCAGCGGGCAGGCCTGGTTGGCAATGTGGAAGAGGATCTTCTCGACCGGCAGCCGGGAATTGAGCACACCCAACGTGCTGCGCAGGCTTTCGGCCACCTGACGCCGCCGTTCGAGTTCCGCGACGTGCTGGAGCGTGGGCAGATCGTCGGAGGGCTGCATACCTGTAATTATAGCCCAGGCTGTCCATCTCAGCCCCAGTTGCCAGGAAAATTTGCATTTTGTGGATACAAAAAATACAATTAGGGAGCATTTCCACCCATCGCCCGTGCCGAAAGGAGCCTGCGTTGACCACAAACCCAAACCCGGATCCTGTCGAAATCCCCCAGGCCGAACCCACTCCGCAGCCCGCCCGCATGCCGCCCGACCGCGAAGTCGTCGCTCAGATCGCCCTCGACCTCGCCCGGGCGGAGTCCAATCCGGCCGATTCTACGCTCGAAGCCGTGAGCTCGGATATCGAAACCCACGGGCTGAGCGCCTATTTCTCCGCCGCGGTCCAGAATATGGCTGCCGAGGAGGCGCGCGCCGCGCAGGTCGCCCGGCTGCCCGAATCGTTCGGGGTAACGGAAGCGCCGCCGTTCACCGTGGCTCCCGGCGGAGGATTGCTCCGCCGGACCTGGCTGGACTGTATCGGCAGCCGCATCGTGCAGCCGCTGCGCGTCTTCCACCCTGAAACGCTGGATGAGGTAAAATCGGTGATCCTGCAGGCCGAAGCCAACCACTGCCGGGTGAAAGCTGTTGGCTCGGGGCATTCCTTTGCCGACGTGGCCGGAACGCGCGACTTCCTGGTGGAAACCCACGGGCTTTGCCGCCCGCTCCCCATCGAGGAAGCCCTGCTCCGCCCGGGCTCCCATCCCGAGACGCTCTTCGCGACCGAGGCAGGCATCCGCGTTCAAGACCTCAACGAGACCCTGTGGAGCGCCGGCCTCGGCCTGGAGAACATGGGCGGGTACGACGGACAGACTATCGCCGGTGTCATCTCCACCTCCACCCATGGCTCCGGCCTGGCTTACGGCCCCCTGGCTGCTCAGGCTGTTTCGCTGACCATCGTCGCCGCCGGCGGCCGGGTGGTGAGGGTCGAGCCCACCACCGGGGTTACAGACCCTGCGGCCTGGTCTGCCCGCCACCCGGAGGTCGACCTCAAGCAGGATGACGACTGGTTCCACGCCGTCCAGGTGGGGATCGGCTGCATGGGCATCCTCTATTCGGTCATCCTGCGCGTCCGCCCGCGCTATTACCTCAAAGAAGAACGCACCCTCAGCGCCTGGTCGCAGGTCCGCCGCGACCTGCAAGCCGGGACCGTCTTGCGCGAAAACGACCACTATGAGGTCCTGGTCAACCCCTACCCCACCCGGCCGGACGGTGATCATGCCTGCCTGATCACCCGCCGCAATCCGGCGCCGGCCTCCTCGGTTGTGGAGTCCGGGCCGCTCCACACCCGCAATATCCTGGTCGAGCTGGCCGCCAGCGTCCCCGGCCCCAGCAGCATCCTGCTCTCGGTGCTCAACGCCTTCCCATGGTTCGCTCCCAACGTCATCGACGGGGCCATGCAGGCCATCGCCGGCGATTACGTCGACCGCAGCTACCGCGTGTACAACATCGGCATGGCAAACGAAGTGCCCGCCTATGGCAGCGAGATTGGCTTTCCCCTCGAGACCTGCCTGGATGCGATCGAGCAAATCTTCGCGATCTCCGGCCGCCGCCAGTCCCTCGGCCAGGCCTACCTCACCTCGCCGTTCTCGATGCGCTTTGTCAAAGCTTCCCCGGCCTACCTGAGCATGATGCACGGGACGGACACCTGCATGGTCGAGTTTATCTCCCTCGACCACACCGTGGGCGGGAAAGAACTCCTGCAGGAAATCGAAACGGAGATGTACGCCTTCGGCGGCCGGCCGCACTGGGGGCTGCTCAACTTCCTGACCGGCGCGGGCAGCCTGCTGGAGGCGATGTACCCCCTGCTTCCCGCCTGGCAGCAGGTGCGCTTCGCGCTGGACCCTCAGGGACTCTTCGGCAACGCCTTTACCGAGCGCTGCGGCCTGACCCCGCACGCCTTTACCCGCCGATAAGCACGGCAGGTGTAGCAAGGAGGTTCGCATGAAGAAACAAACCCGGAAGGGGCGGCGTGGATTCAGCCTGTTCGCCTGGGCCGCCGCGATTGGCGGGGCGGTGGCGTTCTTGCGCATCCTGCGCCGCAACTCAAACCGTCCTCAAGATCGCCTGGTCACTGCGGTTCCCGGCCCGCACTTTCACACCGTCGTCATTGGCTCGGGGTTCGGCGGAAGCATGGCCGGGCTAACCGTGGCGCGCGCCATACAAGCCCGCGGAAAAGGCGAGCGCCTGCTGATGCTCGAGCGCGGCACGTGGTGGACCACGCCCGTCAATACGGTTGAGGACAAAAACGGGGCGGTAGCCGGTTTCCTGCGCCAAAAAGGCCAGCCGGTTCAATTCTGGAATTCCATCGACCATTTTGTCGGGCTGTTCGACCTGGTGTTGCGCTGCGTTCGCCGCCCGGGTAACGAGAACGGCCTCTATACCCAGACCGTCTTCGGCCGCGGCGGCCCCCTGGGACTGTCCGAGAACGACGGGGTTTCCATCGTCGGCGGCAATGGTGTGGGCGGCGGGTCGCTGGTCTACTCCAACGTCACCATAGCCCCGCCCGATTTCGTCCTCGACGACCCGGTCTGGCCTGTCCACTGGAACGGTCGGCGCCAGGAATGGTTCGACCTGGCCCGCGACGCTATCGGCAGCGGCGTGCTGTATGCCTGGGAAAAGCGGGCCGGGTCGCTCCAGGGGGCCGCGCTGCAAGGTCTGCGCACCGGCACCGGGCTGAGCAACCTGGCCACCCGCTCCCCCCGCCTGGACCCGCACTGGCCGAGCGACCCCGCCGGCAGACAAATCAAGCGCATCGACCTCAAGCCGCCCCTCTCCCCGGATGCCCCGGATCCCGAGCACGCAGTCTGGCTCGACCGTGCCCGCGTTTTCCAGACCGCCATGAGCCAGATTACCGCGGACTTTGGCACGCTCGACTCGGCTATCAACGACCTGCCCGATGGGCCGGAAGCGTTCAACTCCGGTGATGCGCCCACCAACTACTGCGAGCGCCAGGGCCGCTGCGTCCTGGGCTGCCTGCCCAACGCCCGCCAGACCTTGAGCAAACAGTTCATGGCCGCGGTCCACGGCACCCCCGCGCTGTTTACCCGCCCGGCCCAGCCTCCCCTGCTTCCCTGCATGTCCCTGGAGCCCCTCTCCGAAGTGGATCAGATCCGCGCTCGACCGGGCGGTGGCTATGAGGTTCATTACATCCAGAGAGATGAGCTGCACCCGCAGCGGGTGACCCGTAAAATGGTCACCGCCGACCAGGTGATCGTGGCGGCCGGCTGCGCCAGCACCAACGAAATCCTGCTCCGCTCCAAAATGGCTGGCGGCCTGCCTTTCTTGAGTGAAAAACTGGGTTACGGCTTTTCGACCAACGGCGATTCGCTCCAGTTTCTCAGCCAGACCCGCGAGCGCACCTACCTGACCCGCGGTCCGATGATGACCTCTTATGGCTTGTTTCACACCCAGGCTTCCGGGGAAGACGCCGATCCGCTCCGCTTCCACGCCATTGAAGACAACGGGCTCCCCAAGGTGCTCGCCACGCTGGTCGGCGTCGGCCAGCCCATCGCCCGCGCCCTGGCCAGAGGCCGCGCCCAGGTGCCAGAGTTCTTCCTCGCCCAGGCCACCGCACTCTTTGCCGCGAAAAAAGCCGTCCCCAGGTCGGCCAAAACCCTACTGCCCACCATGACCAAACGCCAGACAACCTTCGAGTCGGAAGATGAGGCCCTGGCCAACATGCTCTGTGTGGCCACCATGGGCCGCGACCAGGCCAACGGCCAGTTCAGCCTGGGCGACCCCGCTGCCGGGGATACTCCCTTGCGCCTGCGCCGCGCGGATGGGAAGGAGTTCTACCAGGACCCCATCTACCACGAGATCCGCCAGACCCTCAACCGCTTCGCCGAGGTGCTCACCGGCCAGAAGGGCGCCGCCTTCCAGAACCCCTTCTTCGACCTGGGGCGCGGCGGCACGTTGCTGGCGCCCGTCCCGCTCACCCACCCCCTGGGCGGCTGCCGCATGGCGTCCAGCGCCGAGCAGGGCGTCGTGGATGAATATGGGCGGGTCTTCGACGCCTCGCAGAAAGGCGACTCCCCCTATTACAAGGGCCTCTACGTGGTCGACGCTGCGATCATCCCCACCTCTCTGGGCGTCAACCCCACCCTCACCATCGCCGCCCTGGCCCTGCGCGCCGGCGATCAGATCGTCAGGGACGCTTTTACTGGATAGATTCCTCATCGATCGGGATCATCGTGCCGGAGAGAAAGAATTTTAAGGAAGGTGGAAGTGCGCATGCACCTCCCCCTTCCTTAAAACCTTCCCGGCTAGGCCAGGCAATTTTCCAGGCTGCTCAGGGCGGGCGTAGCGGTTCCCAGTTCGTCCGCTGACCTGAGCATGGCGTCAAAGTGATAGCGCATCTCGCGCAGGCTGCCCTCGGAGGCGGCGTGAGCGGTATAGCGCTGCATGCTCTTGTTGGTCGACCACATGATCCGCATCATCGTCACCACCAGCCAGTCCGGCATTCCGATAAAGCTAACCTCGGGGTACTTCTTCCAATCCGCGCCGCGCTTCTCGCACAGCTCCATCAGCTCGCGGGTGGCCTGGACGCAGGTTTTCATCAGCCGCCCGTCATGCAAGAAAGACCTGACTTCCCCATAGCGGGCGTACCCGGTGGCGAACCCGACCGCGGACGCGTTGTGGACCCACAGCCAGTGAAGGATATTTTCTTGCATATCGGGGTGCATATCCGCTTTCTCAAACAGCGCCTTGACTTGCGCCAGCTTTTCTGCGCTCTGCCCTTCCAGCGCCCCCAGGTGAACCTCGGCGCCCAGGTTGGCCCAAACCAGCCCATCGCGGATCGTGCCGCCGCCATCCGGGTAGCCCATCAGGTACCGCTCGCGCGGGAGCAGCGCGTCGATCTCGGCCGCGCCGGTCCAGTTGGAGGTGAAGGTCAGGAACGTAGCCTGCTCTCCCACGCAGGGGATCAGCGCCCGCAGCGCTTCAGCCAGTTGGTTAGCGGTGACCGGCAGGATGATCAGCTCGTAGCCGTCCGCGGGGCTGACTTCTTCGACGCAATGGAGGTTGTAATGGGTCATCTGAGTGGCCGCGTGGCCTTTGCGCTCGTCCAGCACGTCCAGCTTGACGCCCCGCTGGAAAAGCCGGGCTTTGCCCGGGCGGACGTAGTGGGCGACGTTTACCCCTGCTTCCGCCAGCGCCCATCCGTAAATAGTTCCGATCACACCGGTTCCGACGATCAAGGTTTTCATGGCTGTCTCCTTCAGGGGTCTTCCCTGCAATTCACTGCTTTTTTGTTTGACAGCCATAGTTTACCGATCGGGGAGGGAATCTCCATCCCCCACGGCGGGGGATATTGAGGGGGATCTCACCCGGCCGGCGTCAGTCACCTGAGTCAGTCGATCAGTCCCAACTCCCGCGCCCGCCGCACCGCCTCACGCCGGTCGGCGACTTCCAGTTTTTGAAAGATGTGCTTGAGATGGGCCTTGACTGTCTCGTTCGAGACGACCAGTTGTTGGGCGATCTCCGCGTTGGTCTGGTTCTGCGCCAGCAGACGGATCACATCAACCTCGCGCGCCGTGAGGGTTTCTCCCAGCTCGGGGACCTTGGTTTTTCCACTGGCGCGAAACAGCGCGCGGATTTCTGGCGGTGCGCTGGGGAGCTGGGCCAGCAATCCCAGCACCGGCGCGCCGTCTTCCAGCAGCAGCCGCAGGTAGCCCTCCGGGGCAGCCAGAGAAAGAGCTTCTTCCAGCCTCCGGCGCATCTCGCCAGCCTCCCCCTGCTTCCAATCGGCGATCGCCCGCGCCAGGAGGACCTGAACCAGCAGCCGGTGATGGTGCGCCTGGCGCGCGAAGCTCTCCAGCCGGGACAGCGCATCCTGGGCAGGACCAGGCTGCCCGGTTTCAATCCAGTATCGCGCGCGCAGCAGGAACTCTGTCTCCCGCGAAGGATCTTCTTCGACCTCAGCCGGCAGCCCCACTTCTTCGAGCCAGTTTTCAACACCTGCCAGGTTCTTCGTCATCAAAAAGATTTCCACACGCTGAGCCTCAAACAGCCGGCGGAAACCGAGGTATTCGGCGGACCGCGAGAGGCCGCGTGCCTGGTTGAGCACCCGCAGCGCTTCCGGATAATCTTCCCTGGCTTTCAGGATCTGCGCCTGGACCATCAGGCCGGTCAATTGGAAGCCGGGGATCCCGAGCGATTCCACGCCCTGCCGGCCTTGTGTCAAGGATTGTTCGGCCGCTTCAATCTGGTTGGCTTCCCAGAGGAGCTGGGCCAGCAGCAGGTGCAGGATCCCTACCAGCGGAGAGGAGCTTTTCCCTTCCTCATCGAGCGCTTCGATTGCTTCCCGGCACGCCGCCTCGGCCCGGTTGCGCTTCCCCTGGCTGTTCAGCTCGATGCCCAACCCGGCCTGGGCCAGGACGCTGCCCAGCAAATTGCCCGTCCGGCGGTTGGCCTGCACGGCCGCGCGCAGGCTCTCGAACGCTCCCTCTGAATCGCCGCTGGCCTGCTGAGCGTTGGCCAGCGAGTTAAGCAGCATTCCCCGAAAGAAAGGACTGTCCTCGCCCAGCGCTCCCAGGGCCTGTTTCGCCAGCTCGAGAGCCGCCAGGTTTTGCTCCTGCACCAGGGCCAGCTGGCAGCGCAGGCCGTCCCACCAGCCCTGCGTCACCGGGCTCATGATTGCCACCTCCCGTTCGAGCTGCGCTGCCACCTGGAAGGCATCCGCCGCCCGCCCGGTCAGATAGAGGACCCAGGCGGAGAGGGTCTGTATCCCACTCTGCTTCCGACGCACCGCATCGGGAAAGATTCGCACCCAACTTTCCAGCGTGTGGATCTCGCCGCGTTGTAACCAGGTTTCGGCGAGATCGAGCACCAGCCGGGCAGCCATCTCCCATTCCTCACCCGCCGCAGCCTGGCTGAGCGCGCTTTCCGGCTCCCCGTTTTTCGCCAGCCAGACCCCTGCCTGACGGTGCAGATTCTGCCGCTCGGCTGCGTCCAACCGGCTCAACAACGCCTCCCGAAAAAAGGGTTGGAATTGATAGGCCGGCTCGTGTCCACTCACCCGGTGAATAAACAGGTTCGCCGCCTCAATTTGCTCCAGCAAAGCCGGGGAATCTGGATTTCCGCTCAGGGCTGAGCACAGCTCGGGGCGCAGGATCTCCAGAACGGAAACGCGGGTCATGAAGCACTGTAAGGGCTCCGGGAGCCGCTCGATCACCTCATCCGCCAGATACTCGGTAATCTCTTGCCTTCCGCTGCCCGCGTTGGGAAAAAGATCCCCGGTCCGGCTGCGCAGGGCCAGCGCCGCCAGGCGCACACCTGCCGCCCAACCTCCGGTCGCTGCCCTCACCTGCTCGATTTGTGGAGCGGACAGGTCACGGGCTTCATTGAGGGAGAAGAATTCGTGGATCTCCTCCGCGGAAAATTGCAGCGCCTCGGTGTGGATCTCGCGCACCTGGTTCCTGGCGCGCAGAGCGGTCAGGCGCAGCGGCGGAACCGAGCGGGTCGCGATCACCAGGTGGGCATTGGGAGGCTGCTGGTCGATCCAGGAGCGTAGCCCCTGGTGGATCTGGGCGTTTTCGATGCAGTGGTAATGGTCCAGGACCAGGAAAACCGGCCGTCCCACAGCGGCCAGTCGGTTGCTGATTTCTCGCAGAGCGGCCTGGAGGAAGGCGAGGCCCATCTCCCCCGCGATCGGGCCTTCCAGAACGTCCAGATCGGGAAGGACTCTTTGAACCGCAGCCAGCCAGTACGCCCAAAAACGCGCCGGATCGTTGTCCTCCGGACCGACGGAAAACCATCCGGCCGGTCCTTCGCGGCGCGCCCATTCCGCGAGCAGGGTGGTCTTCCCGCACCCGGCCGGAGCGGTCAGCAAGACCAGGGGGTATTGGACGGCGTCCTGGAGCGTGGAGACGAGCTGGGGCCGGGCGATCACGCCGCTCCCCACTGAAGGAGGGATTAATCTGGCTTGAAGGAGGTCCATCACAGAATTTTCCTTCTACAACGACGAAGAATGGGGCAAAGCCGGTGAGGTTGTTTGATCGGAAGAGCGATGCAGCAAGTATAAACGATTTCATCTGCAAGGGTAGCGGGGATTATCCGCTCCAGTTTTAACGCAAATCTTTGCATTTGCAAATAACAGCGATATAATGAACCCGTAGGACCTGGAGCAGTTCGCCTGACCGGTCAGGCCCGCCGAGCCCATCGTTTGCAAAAGCTCTTTTTCAAAAAGGAGGGAAGCGAATGTTTTTCAGGAATGACCGGATCCCGCGCTTTTTCCTGGCCTGGTATGGGCTGCTGGCGGCGTGGCTGGCGACCACCGCCATGCACATCCCCGATGGATACCTCAGCCCGGCCACTTCCCTGGTGATGTTTTTGCTGGTCCTGCCCTTCTGGGCGCGCGGCGTGCAGAGCCTGCGCCAGACCGCCAACGCGCGCAGCGTCCCGGTGATCGCCCTGGCGGCCGCCTTCTCCTTCCTGATCATGATGTTCAATATTCCCCTCCCGGGCGGGACGACCGGCCACGCGGTCGGCGGGGCGCTGGCGGCGGTGGTGCTGGGCCCGGAGATCGCGGTGATCGTCATCTCGACCGCGCTGGTCATCCAGGCTTTTTTCTTTGGCGACGGAGGCATCCTGGCCATCGGGGCCAACTGCTTCAACATGGCCGTGGTGCTGCCTTACGTCGCGGCGAGCGTCTACCGCGCCGTCTCCGCGGACCGGCCGGCTGCCTCGCGGCGGCGTGCCATCGGCGCGGGGCTGGGCGGCTGGGCCGGGCTGACCGCTGCGGCCTTCTTCGCCGGGCTGGAGTTTGGCATCCAGCCGGCGCTTTTCCACACCGCCGACGGAGCGCCGCTCTATGCGCCCTACCCGCTCTCGGTGGCCCTGCCCGCCATGGTCATCCCCCACGCCCTGCTTGCATCGGTCGCCGAAGGGACCGTCACCGCTCTGGTGGTGGTTTACCTCCAGCGGGCCAACCCTGCTGTCTTCCGCTTCGAGACAGCCCCAGAGCTCCAGCCGGCAGCCGTGCCGGCCCGGCAGCCGCGCTGGCGCACGCAATGGATCCTCCTCGCGGCGCTGGCCTGCGCCACCCCGCTGGGGCTGCTCGCGCCGGGGACGGCCTGGGGAGAATGGAACTCGCAAGAACTGGTCCAGCGCGGCCTGGGATTCGTTCCCCAGGGCCTGGCCAGGCTCGAAAACCTTTGGGGAGCGCCTTTTTCCGGCTACAGCCTTCCTTTTTCCATCGATCCGGCCCTGGGATACGTCCTATCCGCGGTCCTCGGGGTCGCGCTGATCGCTTTTCTCGCCTGGCTATACACCTCCCTGTTCGTACTCGGCGGCTCGCCGGAGAGCCGGTAAGCCATGCAAAGGCCTGTCACCTCTTCCAGGCCCCGCCACAGCCCGGACCTGATCGAAAAGACCCTCGCCAACCTGAGCGGCTCTATGGAGCAGTCCCTCTTCGCCGAGCGGATCGCCCATCGCAGCGGACTGCTCCAGCGCCTCGACCCGCGGACCAAGGTTGTCGCCGTGCTCTGCCTGCTGCTCTCCGTGGCGCTCTCCCACAGCCTGATCGTCCTGGCCGGGATTTATCTCCTGGTGCTCCTCCTCGCCTGGGTCTCCGCCGTGCCGTTGGGCTTTTTCGTCAGGCGGGTCTGGCTGCTGCTGCCCTTTTTTACCGCGCTGATCGCCCTCCCGGCCATCTTTCTCACCCCCGGGCCGCCGCTGGCAGGGCTCCCCCTGGGGATCGTGATCACCCGCACCGGAGTCCAGGCCGCCCTCTTCCTCCTCCTGCGGGTGGCCGCATCGGTTTCCACAGCGGTGCTGCTGGTCCTGACCACTCCCTGGAATACGATCCTCAATGCACTGGGGGTTCTCCGCGTCCCGGAGGAGCTGATCCTCATCTTGGGGATGACCTACCGCTATATTTACCTGTTTTTACATCTGGCGGGCGATCTCTTCCTCGCCCGCCGCAGCCGGCTGGTCGCCCGGCTGGATCCCCGGGCCGGGCGCGAGCTGGTCGCCGCCAGCGCCGGCGTGCTGCTCTCCAAAAGCCTCCAGATGAGCGGCGAGGTCTACCTGGCGATGCAGTCGCGCGGCTTCCGCGGGACCCCGCGGACGATGGACCGCTTCCGCCTAGCCCCGCTTGACTGGGCTTTTGCCACAGCGGTCCTGCTCGCGTCCGCAGCAGCGATCTGGCTGGGGCGGTAGAGGGATGCGGAGGATGGAAACCGAGCTGATCTTTTCCTTTCGGGGGGTGTCTTACGTATATGATGAAAACCTGGTGGCCCTCGAAAAGGTCGACCTGGACATCCGCCGCGGCGAGCGCGTGGCAATCCTGGGAGCCAACGGCTGCGGGAAAAGTACCCTGCTCAAGATCCTCGACGGCCTGTACTTCCCCACCTCCGGGCAGGTCTGCTACCGCGAGCGCCTGCTGAGCGAAGCGGCCTTCCGCGAGGACGAGTTTCATTTCGCCTTCCGCCGCCAGGTGGGCCTGGTCTTCCAGGACAGCGACATCCAGCTCTTCTGCCCCTCGGTCTGGGAGGAAGTGGCTTTTGCCCCGCTCCAGCTTGGCCTGAGCCGCGAAGAGGTGGCCTGGCGGGTCGAGCGCGCGCTGGCTGCTCTGCGCATCGAACCGCTCGCCGGCCGCGCTCCCCACCGCCTGTCGAGCGGCGAGAAGAAGCGCGTGGCCCTCGCCTCAGTCCTCAGCCTGAACCCCGAAGTGTGGCTGCTGGACGAGCCCACCGCCGGCCTTGATCCACGCTCCCAGGCCTGGCTGGAGGACTTCGTCATCGAGCAGGGCGAGCTGGGCAAAACCGTGGTGACCGCCACCCACGATTTATCGATCGTCGATTCGATCGCCGACCGGGTCTACGTGCTGGGGGAGGATCACCGCCTGGCGGCCCAGGGCGCGCCAGCAGACATCCTCGGCGACGAGGCGCTGCTCAAGGCATGTAACCTGATCCACGACCACCGCCACCGCCACGGCCAGGGAGAGCACTCCCACCCCCATATACACCGCATGGATCACGATACGAGCTCACTCCCTGGAAACTCGCCGCGAGCTGGATTTTCTCAAACAGGATTTCCAGCACACGGTCCCAGGTGAAGCGCGCGGCGATCCGCGGCGCGGTGGCGCGGATGGTGCGCACCCGCTCGGCCTGGGCTTGCAGGCTGTTGACCTGCAAAACGATCTCATCGGGCGTTTCCGAATCCAGGGCAATCGCCCCCTCACGGTCGTTCGAGTACGTCTCCCCGGTCGGGGCGGTGAAGACCACCCCGCCAGCGGCCATCGCCTCCAGCCCGACCAGCCCAAAAGGCTCGTGCTTGCTGTTGGCCAGGACCACGTCCACGGCGGCGTAGAAGACGCGCAGCAGGGCCTGCGCCAGGGGAAAGCGCAGGTTATAGACGTCCGCCGGCCCGGCGCTGCTCACCGCCTCGATCACCTCCTCGCAGGTCCGCGGGGAACCGTGGACGTCGCGCACCTGCATCCCCAGCGCCCGAGCGTGGCCGAGCACCTCCCCGCCGTAAGGTTCGATCCTGCCCCGGCAGAGAAAGACCGGCCGCCGCCCGGCATGCTTGAGCCGCGCCGCAGCCTCCATCGCCGACCACCAGCACTTGGCCGGGTCGAAGCGGCCGACCTTCATCAGGGCCAAATCGCCCAGGCGGCAGAGCTCGTCGCGCACCCGCTCGAGGAGATCGTCGGGGACCGGGCAGACCAGCTCGGCGGGGATCCCGTTGGGAATGATCAGCGCTTCCTGGCCGGAATAGCGCATCACCTGCTTCATGTAGCGGCTGATCGTGGTCAGCGCGGCGACGTAGCCGAGTCGGTTCCAGGGGATGCGCTCGAAGCCCATGGTGTTGTTGGCGTTCCAGGCCAGCACGGCCTTCTGGCGCAACCCGGCAGCATGGAGCTGGTCGCTGAGCTGGATCAGCGCATCGGCGGTATGCCATTCCTCGGCCAGCACCACCAGGCTGCGCTGCTCCGCAGCCGCCGGACGGGCGATCTGATCCACCACAAAGGGTGGGGCCGTTGCAGTGAAATCGAGGCGCTTACCCTCCTCGCCGTCGTACACCCCGGCGGGATGGAACTGGCTGATCCACTGGCACCAGCAGTAGAGGCGCAGGTTGCCAGCGTAGCACTCCTGCTGCGCGGGGAGGTCCGGGTCGCCGATGAAGATCAGGTGGGTGCGGAACCCTTTGGCGGCGAGCGTCTCAGCCAGGTGGGTGATGCGCACCCCCAGGCCGCCCGCCTGGGAGTACCCATCAGGTCCCTCGAAGGAAAGGAGCACAAATTCAGCCTGGTCGGGGAGAACGGAAAACGCATTGTTCATGTCCGCGCCTTTCCTGGGACGCAAACAGCCGGCAGTAACGCCGGTTTGATCCCAAAGCTGCGAGCGAAAGATTTCCCCACGACGGGAAGATCTTGGAAAACCTAACCGATTTTTCTGGCCACCAGCGCGACCCAGTCCCCGATCCGGCGCTGGTCGTATATCTCGAACCCCTTTTCACACGCGGCCGCTTCGACCCCCTCGGCTTGCTCCGCGAGGATTCCCGAAAGGACTAGCGTCCCCCCCGGCTGGACCAGCTCGCCCAACCCGGCGTCGAAGAGGCGGTCGATCACCGGGGCGAGGATATTGACCAGCACCAGCGGCGCCTGGCGCAGCGAAAACTGCCCCCCGCGAACCTCGGCCACCGAGCCCAGGCCCGTCTCCAGGCGGTCCAGCACGGCGTTGGCCTCGGCGTTTTCCCGCGTCGAGCGCACCGCCTGGCCGTCGATATCCACTCCCAGGGCGTGACCCGCCCCCAGGCGAAGCGCGGCAATCGAAAGGATCCCTGAGCCGCAGCCCACGTCGATCAGGTCCATCCCCGGCGCCACCCATTCTTCGAGCAACACGAGGCAAAGCTGGGTGGTGGGATGCGTGCCAGTCCCGAAGGCCATATTGGGGTCGATCCTGACCGCGATCCGCTCCGGGTCTTCCTGCTCCAGCCAGGCCGGCAGCACCAGCAGGCGCCTGCCGATCGGGATGGGATGGTAATGCTGCTTCCAGGCTGCCATCCAGTCCTCATCCTGGATCGTTTTGAAGACCGGCTCGGGCAGCGGCTGGATGCGGCCCAGGTACCAGAGGGCCTCTTCCAGGCGCTGGCGGTTCTCCTCGAGCTGGTCGTCAACGGCCAGATAGCCGTACACGCGCAGCGGCCCAACCGGGGTGCCTTCGTCCTCGGCGTCGTTGAACCTGACCCCGCTCTCAACGACCACCCCATTTGAAACGAAACGACCGAGGACATCCGCGACGGCCTCGGCCATTTCCCCATTCACTTCCAGGCTGACCTCCATCCAGCGCGCATCAGCCACCCAGGACCTCCTTCAGGCGATCGAGAAAACTACGTTCCTGGGGGCGGGCATCGCTGCCCATGGTCGTGGCCAACTGCTCGAAGAGCTTGCGCTGCTCGGCATTGAGATGGGTGGGCACTTCGACGTTCACCACCACCATCTCGTCGCCGCGGCTGTTGCTGCGCAGGTGGGGCACCCCTTTGCCTTTCAGCGTAAAGATCCGCCCGGGCTGCGTCCCGGCCGGGATGTGCAGCTTGGCGGGCCCATCCACCGTGGGGACTTCGATGTCCGCGCCAAGCGTGGCCTGGGCGACATTGATGTTCAGGTCGACCTGGATATTATTGTCGCGGCGGCGGAAATACTGGTGGGGCTTGACCTGGATCTCGAGGTAGAAGTTACCATTCGGGCCGCCGTAAGCCCCCGGCTGGCCCTCGCCCGCCAGGCGGATCTGGGTGCCGTTGTCCACCCCGGCTGGAATGGGGACCATCTTGCGCACCGTCTTGCGCTCGACGCCCCTCCCGCGGCAGGTATGGCAGGGGGTGGTGATGATTTCGCCGCTGCCGTTGCAGACCGGGCAGGTGGTCATCTGAACCATCGAGCCCAGGAAGGTCTGCCGCACCTGGCGAATCTCCCCTTTGCCGCCGCAGTTGCTGCAGCGGGTGGGGGAAGTGCCCGGCTCAGCCCCGCTGCCGTGGCAGGTTGAGCAGACCTCATCCCGGGTAAACTCGATCTCTTTTTCGACCCCAAAGACAGCTTCTTCGAAGGTAAGCTGGATCTTCTGGCCAAGGTCTTCTCCCCGCCGCGGCGCGTTGCGCGAGCGGCGGCCGGAGCGCGTCCCGCCAAACCCGAAGAACTCCTCGAAGATATCCGAGAGGTCGACCGATGAAAAATCCGGAGCGCCGCCACTCATCCCGCTGACCCCGGCGTGGCCGAAGCGGTCATACGCCGAGCGTTTTTCCTCGTCAGAAAGGACGGCGTATGCTTCATTGATCTCTTTAAAGCGTTCTTCGGCATCCGTGCTTTTATTCACGTCGGGATGATACTGGCGGGCCAGCCGCCGGAAGGAGCTCTTGATTTCATCGGAAGACGCGTTTTTTGCGACTCCCAGGACTTCGTAATAATCTCGTTGGGCCATGAGCTTTCTCTACCATCATCCTGTTCAATCAGAAATCATACACCAGTAATCATACACCATACCAATTTTCCGGCGCATGGGCGCCGGAAAATTGGTATGGTTCGGAGTACGATTACACACTTTTAAATTCGCCGTCGACCACATCCTCGCCAGTTGGGCCGGACGATGGGCCGCCCTGGTCGGGCGGAGGCGTGCCGGCCCCCGGGCCGCCTGCGGCGGGCCCGCCCGGCTGCTGGTAGGCGCTGGCACCTACCTTTTGAACGAGCTGGTTGAGGTTGTCCGTCTCGCGGCGGATCGCCTCGATGTCATCACTGGTCAGCATCGGGCGCAGCTTCGCGACCTCATCCTGGACCTGCTGCCTGAGATCTCCGGGGACTTTATCCCCCAGGTCTTTGAGAGTCTTCTCGGCCACGTAGATGGAGTTGTCGGCCTGGTTGCGAGCCTCGATCAGCTCCTTACGGCGCCTGTCCTCATCGGCGTGGGCCTCGGCCTCGCGGCGCATGCGCTCGATTTCGGCTTCGCTCAACCCCGAAGAGGCGGTGATGGTGATGTGCTGCGAGCGATTGGTGGCCTTGTCCTGGGCCGTCACCTTGAGGATGCCGTTGGCGTCGATATCGAACGTTACCTCGATCTGGGGCATGCCGCGCGGCGCAGGGGGAATACCGTCGAGGATGAATTTTCCCAGGCTCTTGTTGTCCTGGGCCAGCGGGCGCTCGCCTTGCAGGACGTGGATCTCCACCTGGGTCTGCCCGTCGCTGGCGGTCGAGTAGATCTGGCTCTTGCGGGTCGGGACGGTGGTGTTGCGCTCGATCATCGGGGTAGCCACACCGCCATACGTTTCGACCGACAGGGTCAGCGGGGTAACGTCGAGGAGGAGGATATCCTTGACCTCGCCGCCCAGCACGCCGGCCTGGATGGCCGCCCCGATGGCGACCACTTCATCCGGGTTGACGCCCTTGTGCGGGTCCTTGCTGAACTCGCGGCGCACGGCATCCTGAACCGCGGGCATACGGGTCATGCCGCCCACCAGGACCACTTCGTTGATCTCGGAGGGTTTCAGGTTAGCGTCGGAGAGCGCGCGCCGGACGGGGTCCAGCGAGCGGGTGATCAGGTCGCCGGTCAACTGCTCGAGCTTGGCGCGGGTGAGGGTCGTCACCAGGTGCTTGGGGCCCGAGGCATCCGCCGTGATGTAAGGCAGATTGATCTCGGCCTGCATCGTGCTGGAGAGCTCGATTTTAGCCTTTTCCGCGGCCTCCTTGAGGCGCTGGAGCGCCTGGCGGTCCTTGCGCAAGTCGATCCCGTTTTCGCGCTGGAACTCGCTGGCCAGGTAATCCATCACCCGCTGGTCGAAGTCATCGCCGCCCAGGAAGGTGTCGCCGCTGGTCGAACGGACCTGGAACACACCGTCGCCCACATCCAGGACAGAGATATCGAAGGTGCCGCCGCCCAGGTCGTACACGGCAATAATTTCATTCTTTTTCTTGTCCAATCCATACGCCAGGGAGGAAGCGGTGGGCTCGTTGATGATGCGCAGGACTTCCAGGCCGGCGATCTTGCCTGCGTCTTTGGTCGCGTTGCGCTGGGCATCGTTAAAATAGGCCGGGACGGTGATCACTGCCTGGGTCACCGGCTCGCCCAGGTAGGCTTCAGCGTCGGCTTTGAGCTTGGCCAGGATCATCGCCGAGATTTCCGGTGGGGAATATTCTTTGCCATCCAGGACCACGCGCACGTCGCCGTTGGGGGCCTTGGTGACTTTATACGGCACCCGGCTGATCGTGCGCTGGACTTCAGGATCATCGTACTTGCGCCCCATAAAGCGCTTGATCGAAAACACGGTGTTCTCGGAGTTGACGATCGATTGGTTGCGCGCGACGCGGCCGACCAGGCGCTCGTGATTTTTATTGACCGCGACCACCGACGGGACCAGGCGCTCGCCCTCGGCTGAGGGGATCACCATCGGCTCGCCCGCCTGCATCACGGCGACTACGGAGTTGGTCGTACCCAGATCTATGCCAATGACTTTTCCCATTGTTTTTCTCCTAGCGTGCTACCCGGACGAGAGCGGGACGAAGAACTCGATCGCCCATCAGGTAGCCTGGTTGAACGACTTCGATAATCTGACCGCTCTGATGGTCAGGGCTATCTTCGTGGGATATTGCCTCGTGTCGCGCCGGATCAAACATCTCGTTCTCGGCATCCATGCGCTGGATCCCCTGGGATTCCAGGATCCCCTGAAACTTGCGGACGATCAATTCGATCCCATCGGCCCAGGCGGCGCCTTCACCGCTGGTAGGCCGGGTTTTGAGCGCCCGCTCCAGGTCATCCAGGATGGCCAGGTATTGCCTGGCGACGTTGCCGGTGATGTTCTGCGTCATCTGGCTTTGCTCGCGCTCCACGCGGCGCTTGTAATTGGAGAAATCCGCCCGCTCGCGCTGCCAGCCGTCGAAGAACTCGTCGGCTTTCCTTTGAGCCTGAGCCAGCTCGTTCTGCATGGCTTCGTATTCCTCCAGGGAAATACTCGAAGGTTCCTCAATCATCGAATTCTGGTCTACGCCATTGAGGGGCGATGCCGTCTCAGCGGTTGGCTCCACATCCGGATCCGGGTGCGTTTGCGAATTTCTTTGTCTCTTTTTTTCTTCACCCATACTTCCAAATCCTCCCAAAGTACAAAATTTTCACCACAGAGCACAAGTGTACGAGAACCGAAATTCGGGAACCGTTACGAAGTCAATTCGTTGCTCTGATAGTTAGTTACTGGGGAATCCTCCTCGTTGCAAACTTCAATCCACCAGCGTCTCGGCGACCAGGTCGGAGAGGAGGCCGGCCAAAAAGCGCACCGTCGAAATCGATTTGCCGTAGGACATTCGCATCGGGCCGAGGATCCCCAGGGTTCCGGTGGCCAGGCCCGGCGCGCCGTAGCGGGCCAGGATGACCGAGCACTGGCGCAGGTCTTCCCAGGTCCCCTCGCCGCCGATCAGCACCTGCACGCCGTCTACCCCGCTGGTCATGACGGTGCGCGATAGGAGGTCTTCGAGCATCGAGCGCTCTTCGAGCAGGCGCAGCGCCCGGCGGGCGTCCTCATTGCCGGAAAACTCCGGCTCGGACAGGACGTTGGTCAGCCCATCGAGGAACACTTCACCGGCCACACTGGCGGTGGTAGAGCTCATATCGCGGATGATCAGGGCCAGCACGTCCTGTTCGAGGGTTGAGAGCTGGCTGTCCAGCTCGCCGAGCTCCTCGGGTGATTTGCCCTGGCACAGCCCGGTCAGATGGTTGGCCGCCGCGCTGAGCTGCTCCTGAGAAACCGGCTCGGGAAGGGTGAGCATCTGCTGGTGGAGCTCCCCGCCGACCAGGACGAGGACGAGGAGCACCTGCCGGCCGCGGATGCCGATCAGCTCGAGGTGCTTGACCCGCGCTTGCTCGGCGTGCGGCGCGGTGACCAGCGACGCAGCGCGGCTCTGATGAGCCAGGACGGAAGCCGCCAGGCGCATCCACTGCTCCACGTCCTGGCGAATCTGGTAAAACTGGTGGCTGATCGTCCGGCGCGTGGTGGCCGGCAGCTCGCTCTGCTCGACCAGGCGGCCAACGAAGAAGCGGTAGCCTTCCTCCGTGGGCACCCGGCCGGCGGAGGTATGCGGCTGGCGCAGATAGCCCATCTCAGTCAGGGCGGCCAGCTCGTTGCGCACCGTGGCCGAGCTCAATTCGAGGTGATAGCGCTCGACCAGGTGGTTAGACCCAATTGGCTGCGCCTGATTGACGTACTCGTGGATCACCAGGGTCAGCAGGAAGCGTTGGCGGTCGGTAGTTTCGTTCAAAATTGATCCCTTCAAAGATTCCTCAGCCCTCTTCACCAATTTAGCACTCTCGACCTTTGAGTGCTAAATATCTGTGATTGATGATATCACGTCTGCGAAAAGTAGTCAAGCGAGGGAGGAACTCCCCTCCCCTTAAACGTTCTTGTGGTTGTATGGAATAGTTGTTTTCCAGAAACAGGCCGGGTTATGTTCCAATTCAGTCTATTTGAAGCTGTTGTCGAAATGAAGGACAATACGCGCGGACTTCGACCAATTTATTTGGTTAGAAAAATAATGTGGGAAAGCACCGGGAGGAGTTCGCCCGATCTGGTTCTGGAGTGAATAACACATCAATCCAGTAAAATAACGATCAACCGAATAAGCAAGATGGTCTAGAATCGCCGCTGCCAAGAGAGGTTTACGTTAGTCTGCCAGGACATCCGCTGTATGGTCAGAAGGTTCAGCTAACTCGTTATGAACCCGCCTCTCGCGCGCACTATTGTCTGATTGAAAATCTAGATTACCCTGGGTTTCAGTACCAGATCAAAGCTACCTGGCTTTCTCCAACCCCTCCTCTTCCAACTTCAATTCCCGATTTCAAACAAACTACCATTTGGATTGCCCTCCCTGCGCTGGATTGAATGGTACAGATCGTATTGATCCATTCTCCCAACAGGAGGGCCAGTGAAGATGCACAACCTGTCGCCCGAGACCATCTCCCAGATTTGGAAACAACTCCCGGATCACAACCAGCGGAGGCTTCACGAACGTCTCTTCTTCCTGGCGTTTCAACAGGTAGGAGGCATTCGTCATGAACTCCCTGGAGGTACTGGAAAGTCACCGGAACCGGTTGGCAGTGGTTTATGTCCGCCAATCCTCGCCGTATCAAGTGGAACACAATCTGGAAAGCCAGAAACGCCAATATCAATTGGCCGACCGGGCTCAGTCGTTGGGGTGGGCTCCCAGCCACTGCCTGACCATCGACGATGATTTAGGGATCTCAGGCGCGCAGAGCTCCAACCGGCCCGGGTATCAACGCCTGATTTCTATGCTGGCGTTGCGAGAAGTTGGGCTGGTATTAGGCTTGGAAGTCTCCCGGTTGGCCCGCAACAGCCTGGACTGGTACCAACTACTGGAGCTGGCGGCCGCCTTCGATGTCCTGATTGCCGATGAAGATGGCCTCTACAATCCAGGGGATTTCAACGATCGCTTGCTGCTGGGCCTGAAAGGAACCATCTCGGAAGTGGAGCTGTATCAAATCCGAGCCCGCATGATGCGCGGCCGCTTGAGCAAGCTCCAACGAGGAGAATTGACCTGGGGTACCCCAGTGGGACTCGAATGCGACCCAGAAACGCACCAGATCCGCCTCTCCGCGGACCAGAGTGTTCGTCATACGATGGATTTGGTGTTTCACCTGTTCCGCCAATTGCATTCCATTCGGGGCGTGCTACACTACTTGGTGCAGGAACAGGTGGATTTGCCGCATCAGCTCATCCGGAAAGGGTTCGAGCGAAAAACCGTCTGGCGCAAACCAACCTATGAGATGATCTATAACTTTATTCTCAATCCTGCCTATGCCGGAGTGTACTGTTATGGAAAACGCCAACGGCTGACCGATCCGCTCACGCATCGTGTCCATACGCGGCATCTTCCGCGGGAGGAATGGACTGTGTTTCTCCCGGAACATCATCCGGGATACATCACCCTGGATGAGTTTGAGGAAAACCAAAAAATCTTGACCAATAACCGGTATCAGTATCCGATCAGTCAGGGAGCCCCACGAAAGGGGAGTGCTTTATTACCTGGATTGGTATTTTGCCAACATTGTGGGCGGCGCATGCGCGTCCGCTACACTCTAGGGATGCCTTACTACACCTGTGATTCGGCCGAGCGGCGGTTTGGTGCGCCCATTTGCAACCGGGCCAGCGCAGTCCGCGTAGATGCCCTGGTCGAGGACCTGTTTCTGACGGTGGTGAATGCTCAGACCCTTGAAAAGTCGGTGGTCTATGATGCCAAGCTGAAGGAGGAAGTTGGGTTGTTGGAGCGGAATTGGAAGGAAAAGCTCAAGCGGCTGGAATATCAGGCCGACCTGGCGCGAAGGCGGTATGAGCATGTCGATCCGGAAAATCGCCTGGTGGCGCAAACCCTGGAAACGGAATGGAACCAGAGCCTGGTCGAATTGGAGGCAGCTCGCAGGGAATTCCAAACTCAGCGGATCACACCCCAGGAGCTGACCAGCACCCTGGCCGAAATGCAGGAAGTGGTGGCCCACCTCCGCGAATACTGGTATGCCGAAGAAGTAACCCAGGAAGAAAAAAAAGAGTTGCTGCGCTGCCTGATTGAGCAGGTCTTTCTACAGACCCAAGGGAAACTCATCCGGGCGCAGATTCATTGGTATGGTGGGGCCATTAGTGAATTGGATATTCCCAAGTATTTATTCAGCACACCCCATATCTATCATCGCATCCGAGAATTAGCTCACACCCTGACAGACGCAGAAATCGCCGAACGTCTCAACCAGGAGAAGGTACCTACCGCCAAGGGCAAACCCTGGACCGCCCGCCGGGTGATGGACTTTCGAAAGTCCAACCAGATCCCCTCGACATTTGTGTGTAAGACCCAGACCTTACGCAGCCAGGACAGGCCCTATCTCTCTTCCGCCGAAGCCGCGGAGCGATTAGGAGTTTCTCAAGGGGCTATTCAAAAATGGTACCGGATGGGACTTTTGCCCGGGAAACGGGATCCGGGCCATTCTGTATTGTGGGTTCAATTGAGCGAAGAGCTTGAAACCCGTCTCAATGGAAGTGCCGTACCTGACCCGCGCATGTTGACCGTTCGGACATTGTGCAAAGCTCAGAAGATGCCTCCGGATCAGGTTCTGGCTTGGGCTCAATCCCAAGGGCATACAATCTTCCGGCTGCGGGCAGGAAAATTATTACGGTTCTATATTTTGCCTACTGGCTCTTCAACTCCGCAATTGTAGAGAAGGATACTTATTATGTTCGACGACATAAAATATCAATAAGGGTGAAAATTACCTCAGTGTCTTCCTCCTTGTAATACTTGAAAAAGATTGCCTCGATCAAGGGGACGTACATCATTGAAACGAGAGTACAAACCGGTACCAGTCGTGAAAGGACTTATCCTCTGGAGCCAACTTGTTCCCAAATCCATTGGAATTCACAATTCGATCACTTCTGCCAGTCGAAATAAACGAGTTGTCCAGGTCGTTTGGTGAGTTCAATGAGATTTCAGGGGGCATGATTAGCAATTATACTGGATTACTAAAGTATCTGTCCCAAGTCTGGTAGGTTTTGAAAAAAGAACAAGCTCGCAGTAAGATAGATTCGCCAAAATCATTCTTACAAGCGAGCTTGCCATGTCCATTGTCCTCCTGCAACTGCCCGAAGTCAAGTACAGCCAAACTGAACGTCCCCACCACTGTCCCTATTGCGCCGGAACCACCTTCCAGCGCTGGGGAGGGACAGCCAAACGAGTGCGGGATCCTCATTTGGAGGAGGCCTGGGTCTATCGCTATCGCTGCTGCCAGTGTCATAAGACCTTTCGGCATTATCCC
>DATKLX010000038.1:0-46014 GCA_035542155.1 Anaerolineaceae bacterium | reverse complement strand
CAGCTCGCTCAAGCTCTCCATGGGCCTGCCCCCGATCGAGACCTCTCACGGCCGCATCGACCTGATCATGGATGTGGTCAACGGCAAAGTCAAGCCCACTTCCCAGCCTGCCCAGGAATTCTTCTACAAGGCTTACAATGTATCTTTCTGGACCATGGATCGCATTGACGCAGCCAAATGGCTGAACACCCAGTTTGGCACCAAAGTCGAGTAAGTTCGCAGCGAGAAAGCCTCGATTAACCGTCGAATAGTGTGAACGGACGGGGGGAGGACCCCCACGGGAAATCCCCCCGCCCGGTTCAGGGAGTGGTTGCATGGAATCAACACAGAATGTGCTCGAGATCAGAGACCTGGTCAAGGATTTCCCCGGCGTGCGCGCGGTCAATAACGTCAGCTTCGACATCCAGCGCAACACCGTCCACTGCCTGGTCGGCGAGAATGGCGCAGGGAAGTCAACCCTGATCAAGATCCTGACCGGCGCCTACCAGCGCACCAGCGGCAAGATCCTGCTAAACGGCCAGGAGTTCAACCCGCGCAGCACCCGCGATGCGAAAGAGAAGGGGATCAGTACCCTCTTCCAGGAGCTCAACGTGGTCGATCAGCTTACCGTGGAGGAAAATCTCACGCTGGGGATGGAAGAGACGACCTTTGGGTTTTTGCGCAAAACGGACAAAGTCAACAAAATGATCCAGGTGATGAACAGCATCGAGCCATCGATCAAGCCGAAACAGCTCGTCTCGAGCCTGAGCGTCGCTAAGAAACAGATCGTGGAGATCGCCAAAGCCGTCGCCACGGACGCCAACATCATCATCATGGACGAGCCCACGGCCGCCATCTCCGAGAGCGAAATTGGCCGCCTGTTCTCGATCATCCGCAACCTGCGTAAGAACAACGTCACTGTGATCTACATCTCCCACCGCCTCGACGAGATCTTCGAGCTGGGCGACTACGTGACGGTGATGCGCGACGGCAAGCACATCGACACCAAACCCGTCTCCGAGATCCAGGACCGCTCAGAGCTGATCAAAATGATGATCGGCAAGACCGTGTTCGAGCAGTACACCCCCCGGGATGGTGAGTGCCCGGACACCATTCTCCAAGTCAAACACCTCTCCAACCACAAGCTGAACGACGTTTCCTTTGACATCCGCGCCGGGGAGATCGCCGGCTTCTACGGCCTGGTCGGCGCGGGTAAAACCGAGCTCGCCCGCGCTATTTACGGCGCAGACGAGTATACCGGCGAGATCATCTTCAAGGGCAAAAAGCTCCAGGGCGCGCCGGACAAGGCCATCGCGGCGGGCATTGCCCTGGTGCCCGAAGAAAGGCGCTCCCAGGGCTTGTTCACCGTCCTGACCATCCGGGGCAACATACCCGTCATGAACATGGCCAAAATTTCGCGCGCCGGCTTCATCAACTCGACCCTGGAAAGGGACGTTACGCTGGAGTACATCGACAAGCTCAAGATCGCCACCAGCAGCTCCGAGAAAGAAGCCGCCAAGCTCTCGGGAGGCAACCAGCAAAAAGTGGTCCTCTCCAAATGCCTGTTCGCCGACGCGGACCTGCTCATGCTCGACGAGCCCACCCGCGGCATCGACGTGGGCGCTAAAAGTGAAATCTACAGCCTCATTCGCCAGCTCTCCAAAGAAGGCAAGTCCATCATGGTCTTCTCCTCCGAGCTGCCCGAGGTGATGAATATCTGTGACAGCATCTACCTTTTGTACGACGGCAGCCTCAAGCAAACTATGCGCAACGGCTGCGATTGCGACAGCGAGAAAATCCTCCACATTGTGACGGGGGGAGAGTAGCCATGGAAACAAACCAGGTACGCAAATTGTTAGCCAGCAGCAAGATGAGCGACGAGTCGTTCATCACCCTCTTCATGGTCGGCGTGCTCGTCGTCCTCTTCGCGATCGCCTGCCTCGCGGTGCCCAACTTCTACCAGCCTCAGAATATCTTAAACCTGGTCATGAACAACTGGTTCGTGATCATCCTGGGCATCGGGGTCACCTTCCTGCTCATCACCGGAAACTACGATATGTCGGTGGGCGGAGTCATCGCCCTATCCGGCGTTTTGTCCGTCTTTTTCTGCCAGGGAGCCAACGTTTCGCAGAACGCGCTGGCCAACGGGCTCGGGCTGCCTTACGGGGTCGCCATCGCCCTGACCCTGCTGTGCGCGGCGGCGGTAGGCGCGCTCAATGCCTTTTTTATCGCCGGGCTGAAGGTGCCCTCCATTATCGTCACCCTGGGCACCATGATGCTTACCCGCGGCGTTGCCCAGGTCATCACCCAGGGCGCCCAGCGCAACACCAGCCTGCCGGACCAGTTCGGTGTGATCGGCAACATGGTCATCCCCGGCACGCCGATCAAGATCTCGGTGGTTATCATGCTGGTCCTGGTTTTGATCGCCTTCGTCTTCGAAAAGAAGACGGTGGCTGGCCGGCACACCTACCTGATTGGGGCCAACCCGGTGGCGGCCCGCCTCTCGGGCATCAATGTTGGCCGGCACCTCACCGCGCTGTATATTCTCAGCGCCCTGCTGGCCGGCCTCACCGGGATCCTCCTCTCATCGGAATACAAATCCGGCATGTCGGGCGCAGCCACGGGCTACGAGTTCGACGCCCTGGTCATCACCCTGTTGGGCGGCGTGAGCGTCACCGGGGGGTTCGGCTCGGTGATGGGCATGTTCTTCGGCGCCATCATTCTCGCCGTCGTGACCTCCTCCGCTACCGGGCTGCTGCTCTCGCCGGACTGGCAGTTCACCCTCAAAGGGATCGTCACCTTCATCGCCATCCTAGCGCAGCGGTTCGCCCTGGACAAGAGGAAGGGGTAGGAGGTGCGCCATGGCCGGGACTATCTATTCCAAGGAGCAGATGGACGTGAACACAGATAAGGCGTTATCACTTCGACAGTCAGCGGAGCCAACCAGGTCCACCCGCGCGTTCGTAAAGGATGTCTACATCTACGTCGTGCTGCTCCTGATCGTCAGCGTTTTCAGCGTGTTGAAGCTGGACCAGACCAGTCTGTTTGGGCGAGGCGCTTTCCTCAGCCCAGACAGCATCATCAACCTGCTGCGCACCTCGGTGCCGATCTTGATCGTGAGCAGCGCCTTTACCCTGCTGATGATCTCCGGATATATGGACCTGTCGGTCGGCAGCGCTATGAGCCTCAGCGCGGTCGTCTTTTCCTACCTGGTCCTCAATAAGTTCAGCTTCCTGCCCGCGATCCTGATCACCCTGATCTTGGGGCTTGCCATGGGCGCTTTGAACGGGCTCTTCGTCGTACGCCTGCGCATCACCCCCGTCATCGCCACCCTGGTTTCGCTCAACCTGTTCAAGGGCCTGGCCCTGCTCATCGTGCCGGATGGCGTCTCCGCCATCAAGAGCAGCGCCGCCCAGACCATGCCAGGCTGGATCAACGATTTCGCCCGCAAGGAAGTCCTCTTTGGGCTGCCGTGGGCCTTCTACGTCGCCCTGTTCGTCATCGCGGCGCTGACCATCGCCCAGCGCAAGACCATCCTGGGCAAATACGCTGCGGCCATCGGCGGCAACCGCACCGCGGCTGAGCTCTCCGGAATCAACACGATCAAGTGGGTCTGGCTCCTGTACGTCCTGGTCGGGCTTTTAGCCGCCCTGGCGGGCGTCGCGCGGGCCAGCTACATGTCCCTCGGGGATCCTCTCTCCGGCGACGGGATGGAGACCAACTGTATCATCGCCGTGCTGCTCGGCGGCACCTCTTTCTACGGTGGAGAGGGGTCGGTGCCCAAAACCGCGATCGGCGCATTGATCATCATGTGCGTGACCATCGGCCTGATGACCGTCATCCCCGCCTACTGGCAGACCGTGGCAAAAGGCAGTGTGCTCCTGATCTCGGTAGTCCTGAACACCCTGCTCATCCGCGAGAAAGTCCGGGCGTAAAATTAAGCGCTGAAGGGAGAACCCGTCATGTTCAAGATGCCCGTGGGTCTTTACGAAAAAGCGCTACCGCCCGACCTGGCGTGGGAAGCACGCCTGGCCGCGGCCGGACGGGCCGGCTATGACTTCGTCGAGATCTCTATCGACGAGAGCGACGAGCGCCTGGCCCGCCTGGACTGGCCATCCGCCCAATGCAGCGAGTTGCGCCGCGCCATCGTGAACACTGGCGTGACCATCATGACCATGTGCCTCTCTGGCCATCGCAAGTACCCGCTTGGCAGCCACGACCCCGCGCTGCGCCGCCGCGGTCAGGAGATCCTGCGCAAGGCGATCGATTTCGCCGGCAATATCGGGCTGCGCGTCGTCCAGGTCATGGCTTACGACGTCTTCTACGAAACCAGCGACGACGAGACTCGGTTTCACTTTGTCGACGGCCTGCGCCAGGGCGCCCGCTACGCCGGCCAGGCCGGGGTGATGCTCGGCCTAGAGAACCTCGACACGCCTTTCGTCGACTGCCTGAGCAAAGCCCTGGAGATCATCCGCGAAGTCGACTCGCCCTGGCTGCAGCTCTATCCCGATATTGGCAACCTCTGCGCCGCCGGGTACTACCCCCCGGCCGAGATTGACCTGGCCAAAAAACATATTCTGGGCGTTCACGTCAAAGATGCCCGGCCGCGCGTGATCCGCGGCATCCCCTTCGAGACCGGCATCGTCCCCTTCCGCGAGACTTTTCAGGCCCTGGCCCACAGCGGCTTCTGGGGCTTGCTCGGCGTGGAGATGTGGGGTTCGATGCACCCGGACCAGGATCCGGTCGAGGGCGCCGCGGCGGCTCGCCGCCTGATCGACCGCCTCGTCGCCGAAGCCTGGCCGGATGGCTGGACGAAGGTAGAACAAGCGGCGCCCGGCGAAGAGCCGGCGAAACATGAGGAACCACACAAGGAGACCGTGTGAACGAGATTAACCAACCCATCGATATCTATACCGGCGTCATCACTATCCCCGGGGCGCGCTATTTCCCCGAAGGCGTCACCGCTGCCCCGGATGGCACCTTCTTCGTCGGCAGCATGTACGAAGGCTGTATCCTGCGCGCCCCGGCCGGCTCCGGTTTGATGGAACCCTTCATTCCCTCCGGATCGAACGGGCTGGTCTCCGTCCTCGGCCTGTGGGCCGACCAGGCTCGCAACACCCTCTGGGCCTGCTCTTCCGACGCCGGCAACGGCCGCCTGACCGGCAGCGCCCCAGTGGGCGTAAAAGCCTTCGATCTGCAGACCGGCGCCCCGAAAGGCAGCTATGACTTCCCCGGCGGCGGCTTTGCCAATGATTTGACCTTCGACGAGCAAGGCAACCTCTACGTCACCGATTCCTGGACCCCGCGCATCCTGCGCCTGCCGGCCGGGGGATCCACACTCGAAGAGTGGATCAACGACCCTCAGCTCGGCGTGGAGCAGTGGAGCCTCAACGGCATCGACTTCGACCGCACCGGCCGGTCCATCTATACCGTCAACCAGCGCGCTGGCCTGCTCTTCCGCATCGCCATCCAGCCGGATGGCAGCGCCGGCAGTCCCATTCTGATCCAGACCTCGCAGGAGCTGCGTCGTCCCGACGGCCTCAAGGTCATCGGCCCACATACCCTGGCGACCGCCGAAGGCGGGGCGGGCGGAATGGCAGTGATCGCCGTGGATGGCGATACCGCCCGGGTGCGCCGGATCCCCGCCGTCCTGGACGGGGTGACCACCTTCGCTTACTACCGCGGGAGCGCCTGGGTGGTCGAAGGCCAGAGCGATCATTTCTGGGACCCGGCCCACGCCGGCCCCGATGCCGACCCGCCCTTCCGCATCGTCAAGGTCTCCCTGGACTGAGGATTTCATATCAACCCCGACCATGGGGAATCGGAACTAGCTTTTTGAAAAAGAAACAGGAACACGCCATGGCCACGTATGAAACTGTCCGGCTGATTAACACCATCTTGACCCTCTACTACGTCGAAGAAAAGACGCAGACCGAGATCGCCCAGCATTTGGGCCTTTCCACGGCCAAGGTCAACCGCCTCCTCCAGCAGGCTCGAGAGCAGGGCTATGTGAACATCTCCATCCGCACTCCATTCCAGCACCTGTTTGATCTTGAATCTCGCCTCAAGGCTGTTTTCGGCCTCCAGGAAGCGATGGTCATCCCGGCAGTTGGTGAAAGCAGCAGCTCCTTGCTGAACGAGCTCGGCACGATCGCCGCCGAATATTTGCTCGAAAAGCTGCGTGATGGCGACGTGTTGGGCATCGGCGGAGGCACAGCCGTCCATGCCGTGGTTCAGGCCATCGAGCCCAGCCGGCCATACAACGTTGAGATCGTTCCCATCCTGGGTGGGGTCCAGGGCCAGATCACCACCGACGTGAACTATTTAGCCACCCGCCTGGCCGAGCGCCTGGGCGGCCGGGCCTACCAGCTCCACGCCCCCGCCTTTGTCGACACTCCCGAGCACCGTGAGACGCTGCGCGAGATGAAGCCGGTCAAAGAGATCCTCGACATCGCCCGCCGCGCCACGATTGCCCTTCTCGGCGTGGGGACTGTGGACGCGGACTCTTCACGCTTCGTCCAGTTCACCGCCCTCTCCGCCGCCGACATGAACCACATCGCCCGCGACTGCCGCGGCGTCGGCGAGATCGGGGCGTACATCTACGACATCGAGGGCCACGCGGTCGCTTCCGAGTACGCCAACCGCGTCATCGGGCTGACCCTCGACGAGCTGCAGGGGATCCAGTTCCGCATCGGGATGGCTGCGACGGCTTCCAAGGCGCTGCCCCTCTACGGCGCGCTCCGCGGTGGCTTCCTGCACGCCCTCATCACAGATGAAACCGCCGCGCGCGGCATTCTCGCCCTTTTCGAGCAGGACTTTCGAAAGCTGTCCTGATCGCTATCTGATCTGATCGGAGAACTGCCATGCTTCTACCTCAACTTCGCGAAATCGTCTGGATTTGCAACCTGGAGCTGCCCAAGAACGACCTGGTCAAGATGACCAGCGGGAATGTCAGCGGGCGCGACGCCGAAACCGGGCTGGTCGTGATCAAGCCCAGCGGCTACCGCTACGAAGAGCTGACCCCCGCCCATATGGTCGTCGTGGATTTGAACGGCAACGTCGTCGAAGGGGATCTCAAGCCCTCGACCGACACCGACACGCACCTCTACGTCTACCGCTGCCGGCCGGACGTTTTTGGCATGGTCCACACCCATTCGCCCTACGCCACCAGCTTCGCGGTGTTGGGCCAGCCCATTCCTGCCTGCCTGACGGCTTCCGCGATGCTGGGCGGTGAGATCCCCCTCGGCGGCTATGCGGCGATTGGCGGGGAGGAAATCGGCCGCGAAATCGTCAGCAAAATCGGGCGAGCGCTGGCGATCGTCATGCAGAATCACGGAGTCTTCACCATCGGCAACTCGCCCCAGCAGGCCACCAAAATGGCCGTTGAAGTCGAAGAAATCGCCAGGATCACCCACCTGGCCATGCTGCGCGGAAAACCCATTCCGCTTTCGATGGACCAGTTGGAATACATGGTGAATCTATATACCAACGATTACGGCCAGCGCTGAACTGGCCGCGGAAACCAGAGGGAACTATGAATGCGACTGCAACTGAACTCGACACGGTGACAGCGCCCGCCGGCCAGGCTCTGCTGAATGAGATGCCCCGCGAAAAGCTGGCCTGGATGCTCCAGCGGATGTGCGAGATCCGCTACTTCGAAGAAAAAGCCGAGGACCTGTACGTCCGCGGGCTGGTGCACGGCACGATGCACCTCTCGATCGGGCAAGAGGCCGGCTCGGTGGGCAGCATCGCCGCACTGCAGCCCGATGACCTGATCATCCACCACCACCGCGGCCACGGCCACACCATCGCCAAGGGCGCGGACCTGACCATCATGATGGCCGAGTTCCTCGGCCGCGAGCCGGGCTACTGCCGCGGGCGGGGCGGATCCATGCATATCGCCGATATCCCCGGCGGCAACCTGGGCGCGACCGGCGTGGTCGGCGGCGGCATCCCCACCGCGGTGGGCATCGCCCTGGCCCTGCAGATGCACCGCTCCAAACAGGTTCTCCTCTCCTATTTCGGCGATGGGGCCTCCAACGAAGGTGAGTTCCACGAGTCGCTGAACATGGCCTCGGTCTGGAAGCTGCCGGTTGTCTTCATCTGCGACAACAACCAGTACGGCATGTCGATGCACATGTCCCGCTCGATGAACGTCAAGAAGGTTTCAGAGCGCGCCGCAGCCTACGCTATCCCTGGGAAAACCGTGGACGGCAACGATGTGCTGGCAGTTTACGAAGCTGCCAGGGAAGCCATCACCTATGCCCGATCCGGGCAGGGCCCCTCGCTGATCGATTGCCTGACCTACCGCTGGCGCGGCCACTCCAAGAGCGATCGCAACCTCTACCGCACCGCCCAGGAGATCGAGGAATGGAAGCACAAGTGCCCCATCCGGCGTTTTAAAAAAGTTCTCGTGGAAGGCGCTGTGATGACCCAGGAAGAAGTCGATATCATCGATCTGGCTGCCAAAGCGGCGGTCGACCTTGCGGCCGAGGAAGCCCAAACCCTTCCCGAACCGTCGCCGCTGAATATGGAAGATGAGGTGTATGCGCCATGACTGCTAACCCCATTCGAGAAATCACGTATCTCGAAGCTGTCCGCGAGGCGATGGTCCAGGAAATGCGCCTCGATCCGGAAGTTTTTCTCATCGGTGAAGACGTCGGCACCTACGGCGGCGCCTTTGGCGTGAGCAAGGGCATGCTGGAGGAGTTTGGCCCCGAGCGGATCCGCGAGACCCCCATCTCCGAGGCGGCCATCGCCGGCGCAGCCACCGGCGCCGCCCTGATGGGCATGCGCCCGATCATGGAAATCATGTTCATGGATTTCCTCACCATCTCGATGAACCAGTTGGTCAACCAGGCCGCCAAGATGCGTTTCATGTTCGGCGGCAAGTGCAGCATCCCCATGGTCATCCGCGCCCCGTCCGGCTCGGGCACCGGCGCGGCTGCCCAGCACTCGCAGAGCCTGGAAGCCTGGTTCGTCAACGTGCCCGGAATCAAGGTGGTCGCTCCTTCCACCCCTTACGACGCCAAAGGGATGCTGATCACCGCGATCCGCGATAACAACCCCGTGCTCTTCATGGAGCACAAGCTGCTTTACCGCATGAAGGGGCCGGTGCCGGAAGAAACCTACGCCATCCCGCTCCAGTCTGCGGAGATCAAGCGCGAAGGCCGCGATCTGACCATCATCTCCTACTCGATCATGACCCCCCGCGCGCTGGAGGCCGCCGAAAAACTGGCCGCTGAAGGCATCGAGGTTGAAGTGGTCGATCCGCGCTGCCTCAAGCCGCTGGACAGAGACACCATCATCCGCTCGGTATGCAAGACCGGTCGCGTGCTGATCGTCCACGAGGCTCCCATTACCGGCGGCTTTGGCGGCGAGCTGGCCGCGGTGATCGCCGATAGCGAAGCCTTCGATTACCTGGATGCCCCCATTCGCCGCCTCGCCGGGCGCGATATACCCATCCCTTACAACCGCACGCTGGAACGCTGCGCCGTTCCCCAGGTCGAGGACATCGTCGCCGCCGCGCGGGCGCTGGCGCAGGAAGGAAAGTAGCTATGGCAACCGAAGTGATCATGCCCAAAGTCGATATGGTCATGGAGACGGGCACCCTCGTCGAATGGCTGAAGAAAGAAGGCGAAACGGTCTGCAAGGGCGACCCGCTGTTCGTGATTACCTCCGATAAAGCCGCCATTGAGATCGAATCGCCCGCGGACGGCATCCTCTCCGGGGTCAGGGCCAGGCCCGACGATGTCATCCCGGTCACCGAGGTCATCGCCTATATCCTCGCCCCCGGCGAAGCGCTGCCAGCCAGGGCAGCCGCTCAACCCGCCGCCCACGCGGTCGCCTCAGCCAGCCCGGCCGCAGCGGTGATCGAGGTGGTCGCAGCGGCCCCGGCTGCGGTTGCCGCGGAGGACAATGGTACAGGAAAGATCCGCGCCACCCCGCTCGCCCGCCGCCTGGCCGAGGAGCTGCAGATGGATATAACCCAGATCACCGGGCGCGGCCCACGCGGCCGCATTCACCGCGCGGATGTGCTCGCTTTCCAGAGCTCCCGGCCGGCTGTCCAGCCGGTCATTGCGGCCCCGGCGACCGCGCCTGTCGCCGCCTTCCCGCTGCCCGACGCGCGCCGCAAGCAGGTGATCCCCCTCGCCGGCCCGCGCAAGATCATCTCCGAGCGCATGGCTTACAGCGCCCTCTCAGCCCCGCACATCAACCTGACCCTCAGTGTCGACATGACCGAGGCCATCCGCCTGCGCGAGAAAGTCCTCGAGCCCATCCAGGCCCGGACCGGCCAGCGCGTGTCTTATACCGCCATCCTCGCGCGCGCCGTCGCCTCTGTCCTCCCTGGCCACCCCTATCTCAACTCCTCCCTCGCCGACAATGAGATCATCCTCTGGGAGGATATCCACCTGGGTATTGCTACCAGCGTGGACGAGAACCTGATCGTCCCTGTGATCCGCGAGGCGCAGAGCCGCAACCTGGGGCAGATCGTCGCCGTCCTGGCCGACCTGACCGAGCGCGCCCGCGGACGCCGCCTGACCACGCCTGAGATGACCGGGAGCACCTTTACCATCTCGAACCTGGGCATGTACGGCGTCGAAGCCTTTACCGCGATCATCAATCCCCCCGAGGCAGCCATCCTCGCGGTGGGCAAGATGGCGGATACCCCGGTCAGAACCGCGGATGGCTTCGAGTTCCGACCCATGATCCAGCTCACCCTGTGCGCCGATCACCGCGTCGTGGACGGGGCGGAGGTGGCCCGTTTCCTGGCCGATCTCAAGGCAACCCTGGAAAACCCGTACCTGCTGATCTAGACGCGGCTCATCCACCGGAGGGCGCTATGGACTACCTCGCCGGAATCGACCTGGGCTCCACCAGTCTCAAATGCGTGATCTACGACCTGGAAGGCAGAGTCATCGCCAGCGCCGCCCGGCCCACCGAGCAGTTCCACCCCAACCCGGACCATCCCGAATGGACCGTCTGGCAGCCCGAGCAGATCTGGGGCGGAACGGCATCCGCCGTGAAAGAAGCCGTTTCCCGCCTGGATGATCCCCGCCAGGTTCGCGCCGTGGCGGTGACCGGGATGGGCATGGACGGACTGCCCGTCGACGAGCAGGGCCGCTGGCTGTATCCCTTCATTAGCTGGCACGACCCGCGCACCGGGCCGCAACTGCGCTGGTGGGAGAACCACATCGGCGCCGAGCACACCTTTTGCATCGGCGGCAACACCCTCTGGCCCTTCAGCACCGCCCTCCGCCTGCTGTGGATGGCCGAGCACGAGCCCGAGATCCTCGCCCACACCGACAAGTGGCTGCTGATGGAGGATTTCCTCAATTTCAGGCTCAGCGGCCGCCGTGCGACCGATTACACCATGGCCTCCTGCACCCTGCTCTTCGACCAGGTCAGCCGGGACTGGTCGCAAGAGATCCTCGCGCGCGCCGGAATCGACCGCCGCCTGCTCTGCGACGCGTTTCCCAGCGGCATGGTGCTCGGCGAAGTGACCCCCGGCGCGGCCGAGGTTACCGGCCTGCCTGCCGGGACGCCGCTGGTGCTGGGCGGCCACGATTATCTGTGCAGCGCCCTGCCGGTTGGTGCCTTCAAGCCCGGCGTGGTCCTGGACGTGACCGGCACCTGGGAGATCGTCCTCGCTTCCATCCCCGCTCCCATCCTCACCCCCGAAGTCCAACGGCTGGGCGTGACTGTCGAGGCTCACGTCGCCCGCGATACCTACACCGTCTGGGGCGGGGCGGTCGCGGCGGACATGCTCGAGTGGTACCGCAAGGAATACGGTTTCGAGACCCGCCAGCGCGCCGACCAGGAGGGCGGCGTCGATTGGGAGTACCTGATGGCCGAAGCCGCCGGAGCCCCGGCCGGGTCGCGCGGTGCGATGTTCCTGCCCCACATGTCCGCTGCCGGCTGCCCGGTGGTCGACGCCCGCTCGCTGGGGGCCTTCGTCGGTCTGAGCAGCTTCACCCGCCGCGCTGACCTGCTGCGCGCGATCGTCGAAGGGCTGGATTACCAGGTGATCGACATCGTCAACGCCTTCAAGGCCGGCCTGGGCCTCGATTCCAACCGGCTGGTGGTGGTCGGCGGGGCCACACGCAATTCTTTCTGGATGCAAAACAAGGCCGACATCGCCGGTCTGCCCATCGAAGTGCCCGCAGTGGAAGAAGCGACCCCGCTCGGGGCAGCGATCCTCGCCGGCATCGGCATGGGCCTCTACCGGGATGAGCAGGATGCTTTCGAGAGGGTCTACCGCCCGGGCAGAACCTACGAGCCGGACCCCGGGGTGGCTTCTACCTACCGGACTGGATACCAGATTTACAAACAGATTTACCCCGCCCTCCGGACGCTTAACCACCAGATCTACGATGCGTTTCGAAACTGATCTGCCGAGATTTTCTATGAACGAGCCCGAACATCTTTTCCCAGCCCAGAACCTGCTCGGCGAGACCCCCATCTGGGTCCCCGAGGAAAATGCCCTGTATTGGGTCGACTGGGGCGGCGGTCCGTTCTGGCGCTTCGAGCCCGAGACAGGCAGATGCAGGGCCTTCTCCGTCAAACCGCCGGTGACGGCGCTCGCGCGCCGGTCTGCGGGCGGCTGGATCGCCATCGCCCAAGACGGCCTTTACGCCTGGGACCCGCAATCCAACCAGTGCGAGCAGCTCGCCGGTCCTCCCAAGCCGGATCAGCCCGAGATCTGCTATAACGACGGCGCCGTGGACCGCCAGGGCCGTTTACTGGTCGGCACTGTCAACATGGAGGATGTGTTCGCTTCCGAGGGTGCGCTCTACCGCTTCGACCCGGATGGCTCGCTCCACCAGCTCGACGCGGGTTACGCCACCGCTAACGGGATCGGGGTCAGTCCGGACGGCAAGACCCTTTTTGTGACCGATATGCGCCACCACCAGGTGATCGCCCTGGATTATGACCCCCAGGCCGGTGAGGCCAGCCGCCGCCGGGTCTTTGCCCGCGTCCCGGAGGACGAAGGCATGCCCGATGGACTGATCGTGGACGTCGAAGGATATGTGTGGAGCGGGCATTGGGGTGGCTGGCGGCTCACCCGCTATGACCCAGACGGCAAGGTGGAGCGCCAGATCTGCTTCCCGGTGGAGCACGTCATCTCCTTTGCCTTCGGCGGCCGCGGCCTGGACGAGCTCTTCGTCACCACCGCCGCCTGGGGCTTTAGCGATGCGGAACGCAGCCAGCAGCCCTGGGCTGGCGACCTGTTCCGCCTTCGGCCGGGCGTCTGCGGCCTGGCCGAGCCGGCCTTTGCCGGCTAGGTCCAGGGTGGCTCGAAAGGAGACAGTATGAAATTTCTGACCATGACCGAGATTCTTTCCCCCTGCCTGGGCCAGGATTGGGCCGTGGGCGCTTACGACACCTGCAACCTGGAGACCACCCAGGCGATCGTCGACGCCGCCGCGGCGGACCAGGCCCCGGTCCTGATCATGGTCCTCCCCCACCACACTCCCCGGGCAGAGTGGCCCACCCTGGTCCGTATGATTACTTCTGAGATGGAGCGGACAGGTATTCCGGCCGGGCTGGTCCTCGACCACGCCAAAACGCTCGACCAGATCGAATCCGCCCTCGCGCTCGGCTTTTCCGGGGTGATGATTGACGCCTCGCTGGCCCCTCTCGAGGAAAACATCGCCATCACCCGCCGCGCGGTCGAGTTGGCTCACGCGGCGGGCGCCTCGGTCGAGGCCGAGCTGGGCCACGTGGGCGGCGGCGAGAATGAAACCCGCGACGATCTATCGGAGTCCCATTTCACCCGTGTGGACGAGGCCGAGCGCTTCGTCCGCGAGACCGGCGTGGATGCGCTTGCCGTCTCGATCGGCACCGTCCACGGCCTCTACCGCGGCACACCGAAGCTCGATTTCGAGCGCCTGGCCCAGATCCGCGCCGCCTGCCCGATCCCACTTGTCCTGCACGGTGGATCGGATACCCCCGACCCGGACCTGCGCCGCGCCATTGAGCTGGGCATCGAAAAGATCAACGTCTGGACCGACGTGCGCATCCCCTTCCTGCGCGCCATGCAGGCCAGGCTGGCGGGTCCGGTCGAAAAGACCGAAGTGTTTGAGGTCAGCGCCGCAGCCCGAGAGGCCGCCTACGCGGTTATTCGCCGTAAGAACCAGTTGTTCGGTTCGGCCGGCAAGGCCGGGCTTTATCCATCCTGGCGTCAGTGGAGGTAACCATGGGTCCCTATTTCCTGGGCATCGATAACGGCAATACGGTCTCCAAGGCCGCTCTTTTTAACGCGAGCGGCAAGGAAATTGCCATCGCGAGTTGTAAAGTCGACACGATCTACCCGCACCCCGGCTGGACCGAGCGCGACATGGAGCAGCTCTGGCAGAGCACCGCCAGCGCCGTCCGCGAGGTGCTCGCCGCCTCCGGCGTCCGTCCCCAGGAAATCGCCGGCGTCGGCTGCACCGGGCACGGTAACGGCCTCTACTTGCTGGACCAGCAGGGGCGGCCCCTGCGCAACGGCATTCAGTCCATGGATTCGCGCGCGGCTGGAATCGTCGCTGAATGGAGCCGGCGCGGTTTGCACGCTGCGGTCTTCCCTTACACCATCCAGTCCTTCTGGCCCGCCCAGCCCAACGCGCTCCTGGCCTGGATCAAACAGAACGAGCCGGAGAATTACGAGCGCATCGGCGCGATCCTGATGTGCAAAGATTACATCAAGTACCGCCTGACCGGCGAGGTTTCGACCGATTTCACCGACATGAGCGCCACCAGCCTGCTCGACGTGCGCAACCGGTGTTACTCGCCCGCGCTGATGGCCCTGTATGACCTGTCTGAAATCTATGAGGCGCTGCCCCCGCTCCGGCAAAGCTTTGAAGTTGCCGGGCAGGTTAGCCGCGCCGCCGCGGAAGCCACCGGTCTGGCCGCCGGCACTCCGGTCGTCGGTGGGATGTTTGACGTCGACGGCAGCGCTATCGGCTGCGGCGCGGTCCATCCAGGCCAGGCCTGCATCGTCGCCGGCACCTGGAGCATCAACGAGGTCATCACAGCGGATCCCCTGGTCGATCCCAACCTATTCATGACCACCCTCTTCGCCGACCCGGGGCGCTACCTCACCATCGAAGCCAGCGCCACCTCGGCGACCAACCTGGAGTGGTTCGTCAACCAGTGCTGCGGCGACGAGCGCGCCGAGGCCAGACGCCGCGGGATCTCGGTCTATGAGATCTGCAGCGAGGAGGTCGCCAGCCTGCCCCCGGGCAGCACCAGCATCGTCTTCCACCCCTTCCTCTATGGCTCCAATGTCCAGCCCACCGCCCGCGCCGGTTTCTATGGCCTGGCCGGCTGGCACACCCGCGCCCACCTGCTCCGCGCCCTGTACGAGGGAGTCGTCTTCTGCCACCTCAGCCACATCGAAAAATTACGCGCAGCCGGCGCCCAGATCCAATCGGCGCGCCTGACTGGCGGCGGGTCGCGCAGCCAGGTCTGGACGCAGATGTTCGCCGACGCGATCCAGGTCCCGGTCGAGATCTCGGACGGCGCCGAGGTCGGCGCGCGCGGCGCGGCCCTCTCGGCCGGCATCGGCGCGGGGGTCTACCGCGATTACGCCGAGGCGGCTGAGCAGGCAGTCTCGATCGTCCGCGTCCAGGAGCCTATCCCGGCCAATACCCCCCTCTATCTGGAGCGCTACGCCGCATACCAGCGTCTGGTCCAGGTGATGCAGGAGCCCTGGGAAGCGCTCAACCGGTTGGGTTGAGGTAGAAAGCAAAGAAGGAGATCTGTCCCATGGTTGAGATGTCCTCCGAAGAGCGCGTGCTTTGCGTCCTCCGGCACGGGGAGCCCGACCGCGTGCCTCATTTCGAGTGGCTGGTCGACCGCCGCGTTCGCGAGGCCCTCTGCCCCGGCAGCCGGACCCACAATGAGTTTGCCCTCCGGATGAGCCACGACGCCATTCTCTTCGACCCAATTTTCGAAAAGGAGCGCGCCGGCGCGAACCGCTGGCGCAGCGAGTGGGGCTACGTCACTCAAGATACCCTCGAGGAGCACGGCATCGAGGTCGAATCCCCGATCAAATCTCTCGCTGATTTTGAGCGCTATCACCCCCCCGACCCGCATCTTCCCGCCCGCTTTGCCGAGATCGAAACCGCTGTGGAGACCTTCCGCGGCCGCAAGGCGGTGATCGTCCACCTCAACGATGTCTTTTCGCTGCCCCGCTACCTGATGAGCATGCAGGAGCTGCTGATGGCCATCGCCACCGAGCCAGAGCTGGTCCATGCGCTGGTGGAGATGTCGGTGACCGTCAACCTGGCCCTGGCCAGGGAGGTCGCCGCCCGCGGGGTCAGGATCGTCTACACCGGCGACGACTATGCCTACAACAAGGGCCCGCTGATGTCTCCCCGCCACTTCCGCGAGTTCTTTTACCCGGGCCTGTGCCGGGTCATGCAGGGCTATAAAGAGCTCGGCCTTTTCGTCATCAAGCACACCGACGGCAACATCTGGCCGCTGATCGACATGATCGTCGATTCGGGCATCGACTGCCTCGACCCCATCGATCCCCAGGCCGGGATGGACCTGGCGGAGGTCAAGGCAAAATTCGGCCAGCGCGTGGCGCTCAAGGGCAACGTCGACTGCGCCCGGCTCCTCACCTTTGGCACGCCTGAAGAGGTCATCGAGGCCACCCGAGCCGCCCTACGCAGCGGCATGCCCGGCGGCGGGTACATCCTCTCCTCGAGCAACTCGATCCACTCCGCCGTCAGGCCCGAAAACTACGCCGCCCTCCTCCACACCTGGCGCGAGTACGGCCGCTACCCCCTGGCGATCTAGCCCTCTTCCCCGATCCCCGCCGGGGACTTCCACAGGGGCCTGGTGACGCAGGCCCCTGTTTTTTGAATAGATCACCTTTTTCCCCTTTGTCAATCCGTCAAAAATGACGGATGTTTTTTTGCCCCGCTTTATGCTATCTTGTGTACGTCGACCCTCTTGACCGGCTCTGTAGCGCATGCCTCTCACAGATCCATGTAGAAGGCTGCTTGCGCTCTTCCCGGCCGGCCAGGAACAAGCATATAGCGCATGCGTCCCCGCTTGCGCTCAGGCAGACCGGCTCAGAACAAGCATGTAGCGCATGCGTCCCCGCTTGCGCTCTTGCAGACCGGCTCAGAACAAGCATGTAGCGCATGCGTCCCCGCTTGCGCTCTTCCCGGCCGGCCAGGAACGAGCCAGGAGGCATGTTCTACAATCGGCTTGAGCTCATTGAACATTCAGCAATCTTCAATCAGCAATTCTTTCGGTACTCGCCTCTCGTTCTTCGTTCCAAAACGCCCTTTAACAACCCATCCTGTCCATTCCGGCAATCATACCATCCTGATCAACCAATCACAAAGCAACTAATCAACTTACCGCTTCCGAATCGGTTTTGTTTCCATTCGTTCCCTCCTGGAAACGAATACCATGCCCTTCCCTTCTCTCCACGCTCACCTTACCCACTAATTCCCCCACTCGCTCCGGGTCCACCTCCGGCACCCCGAACGTCTCCAGGTTCTGGTGTGCAGCCGCCATTCCCCGGCAGGCAGCCCGCAGCAGGTCCCCCGAGCGACAGAACTCGGCCGCCAGCGCGCCCACCAGCGCGTCCCCGCAGCCTATGGAGTTGCGCCCGGTCCCTCCCGGGAGGCGCATCTCGACCTCTGGCGGTAGCAGTCGCCACTGCTCCTCGGGCGTGGTCAGCAGCATCCCCTCCCCGGCCATCGAGAGCGCCACCGCCAGGCCGTATTCCCGGGCCAGTTCGCGGCTGGCTTCCCACCGCTCCGCCGGGCTGGTGGTCTCTCTACCGACCAGGTCGTGGAACTCCGCCAGGTTCGGCTTGATCAGCCAGGGCCGCCCCTCCAGCGCCAGCCGCAGCGGCTCCGAGTGCGCGTCGACCAGCGCGCGCACCCCGGCCTCCCACGCCAGCCCGATCATGCGGGCGTAGGCGTCCGCGGGAAAACCGGGCGGCAGGCTCCCCGACAGCACCAGCAGCTCAGCCTGCGGAAGATACGTCCGCAGCCGGTCCAGGAGCCGGTCGAGCGTACCTGTCTCCACCTGCGGCCCGGGCTCGACCGCCTCGACCTGGCTGCCCAGGTCCAGGTCGACCAGGCAGAACGATTCCCTGGTCTCCCCCGGGATAGGGACCATGTCAAAGGCCAACCCTTCGGCCACGGCCTGCCGTCGCCACACCTCGCCCGTCGCGCCGCCCAGCAGGCCCAGTGCCAGCGTATCCCCGCCCAAGCGCTGCGCCACCGCCGCGGCGTGTACTCCCGAACCGCCGGCCTGCAGGAACGCCCGCAATGCCCGGCTCTGTTCGCCGGGCCGGAAGCCGCGCACCACGTGCACCCGGTCCAGCGCCGGGTTGGGGGAAACGGTCAGGATCATCCGCGCGCTTTCCGGACAGGTGCGTGGACGATGGCCTCGTAGCGCTCAAGCTCGGCGGCCGGGTCGGCGGCCTCGTAGATGTTGCGCCCGAAGACCAACCCGGCGGCCCCGGCCTGCATGGCCTCGCGCGCCCGGTCGTAGGCGATCTCCGGGTCTTCCTGGCGCGAGCCGCCCGCCAGCAGCAGCGGCGCCGCGCAGCCCTCGATCACCTTCCTCAGCTTCTCGAAGCTTCCCGGGTAGATGCACTTGACCAGGTCCGCCCCGATTTCCGCCGCAACCCGGCAGTAGAGCGCCATCACTTCTGCGTCGGTCTTATCCTCCGGGCGGCGGGCTTCCCGGGCGCTGCGCGGCTCGATCATCAGCGGCAGGCCCCAGCGCTCGCACGCCCGCGCAATCTGGGCGTTGCGCCCGGCCTCCAGCTTCTCGCGCTCCGGTTCTACGTAGCCCATGTAGAGGTAGGTCATCACCGCGTCTGCTCCGGCCGCCAGCGCCTCTTCAACCTGCGCCATCTGCACGGTGGCGCCTTCCTCGTAGGGCAGCACGCTGCGACTGAAGCTCTGGTAATCCAGGTGGACAATGAGCGAGGGCCGGTCGCGGCCGGTGAACGCCTCTTCCAGGCGGGAGACCATCCCCGGTGCGACCATCAGCCCGTCGGCGCGGGAAAGGCTGACCGCGACCCGGCGCATCTCATCCAGGCTGGCCATCCCCGGCTGCGGGCCCATCAGCACCCCGTGCGAATAGGCCACCAGCAGCGTTTTCCCGCTCTTGCGGCGAAACAGCCGGCCCAGGCGGATCTTTTTCCCCGTTC
The DNA here is from genome assembly GCA_035542155.1 of Anaerolineaceae bacterium. Classification (GTDB taxonomy): domain Bacteria; phylum Chloroflexota; class Anaerolineae; order Anaerolineales; family Anaerolineaceae; genus DATKLX01. The sequence goes on along the minus strand of DATKLX010000038.1, from coordinate 26,855 downwards.
TCGCGTCCATCCTTACCGCTCCTTTCGCTCGAAGCCCAGCTTGCCCGGGTTGAGGATCCCCCTCGGGTCCAGCGCCGTCTTGATCCGCTCCAGCACCATATAGCTCGCCCCCAGCTCGCCGCGCAGGTACGCCTGGCGGGCCAACCCAACCCCGTGGTGATGCGAGATCGCGGCGCCCTGCTCCTGGCTGACCCGCATGGCCGTCTCCCAGATCTGCCCCAGGCGCTGCTCGGCCGCCTTCGCATCGCTCTCCCATCCCAGCAGGATCATGTACAGCGAGACCCCCTGGGGGTAGGCATGCGAAAAATGACCCAGCGCCTCCTCTGCCAGTGGCGTAAGGGCCCGTTTCAATGCGCGGTACGTTTCCTCAATACTGTCCCAGAAATGGGCGATCTCGATCGTCTCGGCCAGCCCTCCCGGCTGCGCCAGGCGGTTCTCCACAGTAGAGAAGTCGAATCGCCGCGCCATCCAGCGCTCGGCGATCTCCGGGCCCAGTCGCACGCCGCCCTGGACGAGGAGCAGCTCCATACCGGCCTCGTATTCGGCCCCGGCAACCCGCTCCGGGCCCTCGAAACCCACCAGGAACAGGTTTTCTTCCCCCGCGGTTGCTCCCTCCGCGCGGAGATAGCGCGACTCGTCCTCGTCGTAGAAGCGCACCAGGAACGGGCGCAGCCCTGGGCGGCTCAACCGCCGCATCGCTTCCAGCCCGGCCGGCACTGAGGCAAACGCCAGCGTGTCCAGGATGCGCCGTTCGGGCAGTGGGGAGATCTTCAGAGTGGCGTCCAGGACGACCCCCAGGGTCCCCTCCGCGCCCACGAACAGCTCCCTCAGCTCCGGGCCGAGTGCGGCGCGCGGGGCCAGGCGGGTCTCGATCACCTCGCCGGCCGGCAGGGCCACGGTCAGGGCAAGGAGCATGTCTTCGATCCCGCCCCAGCGCGAGGAAAACTGGCCGGTCGCGCGGGTCGCTACCCAACCGCCCACCGTCGAGCGGTCCAGAGACTGGGGCGAGTGGTTGAGGGTGTAGCCGCGGGCGTTCAGCTCCGCTTCCAGGCGGTGGCCCATCACCCCGGCCTCGGCGCGCACCAACAGGTTGGTCTCATCCAGGATCAGAATGCGGTCCAGATTGGAAAGGTCGAGCACGATCCCACCTTGGACCGGGATCGCCGCCCCCACCACCCCGGATCCGGCTCCCCGGGGCGTAACCGGGATCCCGTGGCGGTTCGCCCAGGCCAGCAGGCGCGGGACCTCTTCCGCATGCCGCGGCTGGAAGATCGCCTCAGGCCGGTAGGGCAGGCGGCCCTGCTGGTTTTGCTTGATCGCCACCGGCCAGCAGTCCAGCGAGCGGGCGGCCAGCTCTGCACCTTCTGTGACCACCCGGTTATCACCGAACTCTGCGCGCAGATCCTCGATCCAGTCCGTCATGATTTCAACCCCTCGACGAGCAGCGGGGCCGCCGCGCCGATTACCCCCGCCTCGCTGCCAAAGCGGCTCAAGCCCACCTCACAATGGGTATAATCCGGTCCGGCGAGAGAGTGGAACCGCGCGACGGCGGTTTCCACCAGCGTCTGGCCTGCCACGGCGATCCCCCCGCAGACCAGGACCTGCTCGGGGAGAAAGATCGGCGCGATCGAGGCCAGCCACTGCCCGAGATATTCCCCGATGCTGGCGATGATCTGCACCGCCCAGGCCTCCCCCCTGTGCGCCGCGGCGATCACCTCACGAGCGGGCGCGCTGGCATGCCCGCGGGCGATCGCCAATCGCTCAACCCCCGCCGCGGAGATCAGCGCTTCGGCGCAGCCGTGGCAGCCAGCCGTGCAGGAGGGCCCATCCGGCTCGAGGATGATGTGTCCGCTGTCCCCCAGCGTCCCGCCGACCAGGCGCAGCACCCGGCCATCGACCACCATCCCCGCCCCGAACCCGGTCCCGATGACGGCAGTCATCAACCGCCGCACTCCCGTGTGCTCCCCGAAGGCATATTCAGCGACGGCAGGGGTGTTCAGGTCCGCATCGATGCAGTAAGGGTACCCCAGGCTCTCCAGCCAGGCGGCGAAATCGACCCCCTCCAGCGCCGGGGTGTTGGGGTTGAGGTAGCTGATGCGCCGGTCGTCGCTGAGCATCCCATTAAGGGAAAGGCCGGCCCCGCAGACCGGGCCATCCTGAAGCAGAGTTTCCACCATTCGCCGCAACTCGTCCAGGTACGGCGTGGGGTCGCCGCTCACCACGCTGGGTATCCTCTCCAGGCGCAGGACCGCGCCATTTTCAGCGACTCGCGCCACCTTGGTAGCCGTCCCACCGATGTCGATCCCGATAGCTTGCTTCCCTGTAGCCATGCGCTTGCTTCAGCCCAGGATGTGGGTCATCCCCTGCGAGTAATAGCGGTCGCGCCAACCGGGCTGGTTGGGGTTCACTCCCCGTGCGCGGGCCAGGCGGTAAGCCAGCAGCGCCGCCGGTGGAACGAGGACGAGCGAGGCGAAGCTTTCGCAGCCCGGCAGCCCGACCGGCAGGTGCTCACCATCGGCAATCTGTTCCGGGCCGATGGTCAGCAGGGTCGCCCCCCACTTCCGAACCCCCTCGCCCAGGCTGCGCGTGGCCGCCTGCCCGGCGCCGCCCGCGTCCATTGCCACGCAGAATGCGTCCGCGCCGATCAGCGTCGCCGCGCCGGAGGCGGTCTCCCAGGTCTCATTGCCTTCGGCGTGAAGCAGGGCCATCTCTTTCATCTTGAGGGCGCCTTCCAGCGCAGCCGGTTGGGCCGGCCCGGCGCCAAAATAGAAGGCGTGCCCGAAGGTCTTCAGCATCTCAACCCACGCCGGCACTTTCTGGTCCGCCTGGATCAGGGCCACCTCCACCAGGTCGGCCGTCTGGAGCAGGCTGTCGAAATACGACTGCCCCGCCTGGAAGAATTCGAGGAGGAGCAGATGCTCGGCGGTCAGGGTGCTGGCGTAGGTTTTGGTCATCACCGGCACGCGGCTTGGCCCGCCGTAGCTGATCAACAGTTGGTCGCAGACCCTGACGATGGAGGATCCCGGGACGTGGGTGATCCCCACCCGCAGGCATTTGCCCTCCAGCCGCTCGAACACCGTCAGCACGTCGCGGAACTCGCCTGAGGCGGACACGCCGACGACGATATCCTCCTCGTTGACCTGCGGGGTGTAATAGTTGAAATCTCCCGCCTGCCAGGCCAGCACCAGCGGGCCGGCCGGTCCGGCCAGCAGGCGCGCCGTATAGGCAGCCGCCATGCTGGAGTACAGCGAGGTGCCGTTGCCGATAAAATAAATCCGCCGCGGGCTGCGCGCGCGCATCGCTGCCGCCGCCTCGCGCGCGGCAGCGCGGGTCTCGCGCACGGTCGCCTGGATAGCTACCGGGATAGCCTGAATTTCCATCGGGATCAATTCTTCAGTCATAAAAAGTGTCCTTTCGGAGCGTGATCAAGGATGGCGTTGATAACCTTCTATTTCACCGCACCGGCCACCAGGCCTTCGATAAAGAAGCGCTGGCCAAAGAGATAGAGGATGATCATCGGCAGCGTTGCGATGAGAGTGCCGGCCATGATCAGGGGTTCATTCACCTGGAAATGGCCGCGGAACAGAGTCAGGCCGGGCATCAGCGTTTTCAGTTCCTCGCTCTGCAGGAAGACCAGCGCGATCAAAAGCTCGTTCCACACCCACAGGGCGTTGACGACGATCAGGGTGACGAACGCCGGGCTGGAAAGCGGAACGACGATCCGCCAGAGAATGCCAAAATTGGAGCAACCGTCGATCGCCGCCGCGTCGAACAGCTCGACCGGCAGCCCGCGGAAAAAGCTAACCAGCAGGTACACCGAAAACGGGATAAGCATCCCGATATAGATCAAAATCAAGCCAGGCTGGGTATTGACCAGGTCGATCTGCACCATCAGCACGAAGAGCGGCAGGATGATGACCGCCGGCGGGATCACCATCAGGATGATCATCGCGTTCAGGTATGCGCCGCGCCCGGGAAAGCGCATCCGGGCGATGGCATAGGCTGCCAGGGTCGAAACCAGCGTGGAGAGGAAGATGGCGCTGACCGTCACCACCACGCTGTTTCGCAGCCAGACCAGCAGCCGGCCCTGGTCCAGGGCCTGGTTGATATTCTGCATGGTAAAGGGGATCGGCAGGCCGAACTGATTGTGCAGCCAGTTTTCCTGGGTCTTGAATGCGGTGATGACCATGTAATAGATTGGGTAGATGGCCAGCAGGGAGAAAAGCAGCAGGATCACCTGCTTAAGGAGCAGCAAAGGCCAGCCACCCCCGCGCCGGGTAGACAGCTCCACGGGACGGCCGGGGAGGCGTAGAGGGGTGGGACGCGTGGTATCGCTCATACCTGCTCCAAGGGCTGGCGCCGCAGGCGTAACTGCAAAACGATCAGCAGGGTTGTCGAAGCCAGGAGGATCACTGCCAGGGCGGAAGCGATCCCCGGCGAGCGGAAGGCGAAGGCGTGTTTCCAGATGTAGAACTCCATGATCGTCGAGGCGAACCCCGGTCCGCCGCCGGTCATGGTGTAGACGTAGGCAAACACCCAGGAGAGCATCGTGATCAGCTCGACCACGATAAAAAACTCGATCACCGCCGACATCTGCGGGAGGGTGACAAACCAGTGGGTTTGCCACCAGTTGGCGCCATCGATCTCGGCGGCCTCCAAAATCTCTTTATCGAGTGACATCAAGCGGGCCAGGAAGAGCACCAGCCCGAATCCAAACTCGCGATAAACGATCACCGCTCCGATCGAGGGGATCACCCACACTGCGCTGCCCAGCCAATCTTTGGCCAGGAACCCCAGCCCTGCCAGGCGTAGCAGTGTGTTCAGGATCCCATTCAGGCCAAGCAGGTATACAAATGTGGTCGCCACAACCGGGACGGCGATAATATACGGCAAGAACAACACCGAGCGGTAAATCTTCCAGCCCCGCACCCGCTCGAAGAGCAGCAGTGCGATGAACAGCGCCAGCAGGGTCATGATCGGCACGGCAAAGAGCAGCTTGCCGTTATTGGCGGCTGCCTGCCAGAATACCGGGTCTTTGGCCACCAGGCTGTAATTGCCCAGGCCGAGCGTCTTACCCCCCTCTGCGTTTGTCACCAGCAGGCTGGTACGGACGATCTGGACGATGGGATAGACGAAGACCAGCAGCAAAAACAGGCTGGCCGGGGTCAGATACAGATAAGGTTCCAGGCGGCGGGTCAAATTTGCCATGACTTTCCAATGTGTGGTGCAGGTTTCCCTGCACCACACAGCGTGGAATCGATTACTTCTGCTGCCAGCCTTCCCAGTTTTTCAGCTCGTCGGGATGCTGGGTCCGCCATGATTCGGCGGTGCGGTTCCAAAGGTCAGCCGCATCTGTGGGCGAGCCGCTCTGCGAGAAGATCATCTGGCCCGCCGGGAGATCTGCGTCGCTGTCGACCTGCCCGGGCAGGTAGTTCTCCAGCCAGACCTGTGGGCCGGTGGTTTCCCACTGCAGCATTTTCTTCAGATTTGGACTGGTGACCGCGCTGGTGTCGAAGCGCTTATCCGCGGCGACCACGCCGGTGAATTTATACCAGGCCGACAGCCGGTCAGGGGTGTGCAGGAAGGCCAGGAAATCGGCCGCTTCCTGCGGATGCTTGCTCCACTTGGTGATCAGGAACGAGATCGACTGGGTGGCGTTGCCAGCATCTGCCAGCTTGCCGCTCCCCAGCTTGGGCGGCCGCATCAAGCCGACCTTGTCTTCGCCCAGGGTAGTGATGGCCTGCTTGATCATCCCGTCCGTTCCCCAGGCCATGGCCGCCTTGCCATCCCAGAAGACGCGCTCCCCCTGGTCCAGGGTCAGCGACATGACGTCCGAGTTGAAGTATCCCTTCTTGACCATCTCGTCCAGGTTCTTGTACCAGCCGGTGTATTTCTCGTCCTTGAAGGACGCCTTGCCGATTACCGCCTGGCGCAGATCCTCGGTAGAGTCCAGCCCCTGGATGCCGACGTTGGCGAAGAACCAGGCCCCGTGATAGCCGTCCTTATCGCCCACGGCAAAGGGGGTGATCCCGGCGATCTTGATCTTTTCGCAGGCAGCCATGAACTCATCCCAGGTCCAGCGGTCGCCAGAGGGCGGCGTTACGCCAGCTTTCTGGAACAGGTCCTTGTTGTACATCACCCCGATCCCGATCAGGTACATCGGCACGCCCCATACTTTGCCGTTGTAGGTGTTTTCATTCAGGTTCAACCAGTTGTCCATCTCGCTCTTGGGCACATAATCGCTGACCGGGACGAGCGCGTTTTGCCAGACGAACCCCAGCACGGGACCGGTCGCCCACTGCGAGGCGATGTCAGGGCCGCTGCCGGCGGTCACCGCCGATTGGAAGGCGCTGATTAAGGTGTCGGTAGACTGCGCGACCACAGTAACTTTGACGTTTGGTTTCACCTTCTGATAAGCTTGAACAGTTTCGGCCATCCACTTATCGGCCCCAGGCGCGTCCGATTCAGCCCAGTACCAGAAAGTGAGCTCGACCGGCTGCCCACCTGATGCGGCCGGCTGGGTGGCTCCCGCGGCAGGAGGCTGCGTCACAGCGGGGGCGGTGGTCGCTGCCGGGGTGGCGCAGGCGGTCAAGAACAGGCTGGCGATCGCCAAAACGGTGAACATTCGCAAGAAACAGGCTCTCATCTGTACGATCCTTTCCGAAATAGTTGAAATGAATATCGGCGTGTGTACTCTTCAAGCGCAGGATTCCTCGAGCGACTTCACCTCCTTTTTATCCTCCAGAATAGAATTCCCCGTCACCAGTGGATGCAGTTGTGATGGAATTTGATCAGGATACGGGTAGATTGAACTCAGGCCAGGATGACCCGCACGTTTTGCGCGGCTAACCCCTCGGCGAATTCGGGCGCTAGCTGGCGCCCGCTGATCACGATGTGGACCTGGTCGACCGGCACGACGATCGCCGACGCCACTTTGCCAAACTTGGTGTGGTCGACCAGGACGATGGTCTGCACGCTGGCCTGGATCAATGACCGGTCGGTGCTGACTTCCTGAAGATGGTTGTGGGTCAGCCCGTGCTGAATATTGATGGCATGGATACCGTAAAAGAATTTTTCCGCCCGCAGCTCGCGCACCGCCACTTCCGTGACGTGCCCGTGCAGGGTGCGCTCCCACGGGCGGAGGATGCCGCCCAGGACGACCAGGTCGATCCCCGCTTTATCCGCCAGCAGGTCCGCCACCTGCAGCGCGTTGGTGATCACGGTCAGGCGGCGCTGCCCCGGCAGCAGCCGCGCCAGCTCCAGGGTAGTCGTCCCGCCGGAGATCATGATCGTCTCTCCATTTTTGATCAGGCCGAGGGCAGCCTGCGCGATGCGTTGTTTTTCCTCGCGGTTTTCTTTGGTGCGCAGGAAGAAGGGCAGTTCATTGGCGCCGTTGGAAACCAGCGCCACCCGGCCGACCCGCCGCTCGAGCAGGCCTGCCTCCGCCAGAACGCGCAGATCCCGGCGCAGCGTCACCTGGCTGGTCCCCAGGCTGTTGGCCAGATCCTCGACCGAGGAAGATCCACTTTCGCGCAAGACCCGGACGATTTCATCCTGACGTTCAGAGCGCCTGGCAATACTGTTCACAGTTTGACCAAATGATCAATTTCTATGCTTTTTTCGATCGATTATTTCAAACTTTCTGATAAGAGTATATAATGTTTGTGATCGAAAGTCAATCAAGAGCAATTCTTTGGGAAAGGGCTGCATCATCATCCACAAAATCCGTGTCCAAACGATATTCTTAGACCGTTATTACCGGGCCTTGAGGTAAGTTCATGAAAGAGAGAGCCCCCCTGGCCGGTGCATATTTCCTGGATGAAATGGTCTCCGCCCAGAAACAGGGCGCTGCATCAGGGATCTGTTCGATCTGCTCGGCGAACCCAACCGTTCTCCGCGCAGCAGTCCGGCATGCCCTGGAGCACGCGATCCCCCTGCTGATCGAGTCCACCTCCAACCAGGTCAACCAGTTTGGGGGATACACGGGACAGGTCCCCACCCAGTTTTCCCGCACGGTGGTCGAGATGGCGGAGCGGGCAGGCCTGCCTTCAAACCGGCTGATCCTGGGCGGCGACCACCTGGGACCGAACCCCTGGCAAAAAGAACCCGCCGAAGCCGCCATGGTCAAAGCCAGGAAACTGGTCGCGGATTGCGTGCGCGCCGGGTATCTGAAGATCCACCTGGACGCCAGCATGAGCCTGGGCGGCGACCCACCGGATAGCCCGGCGGGGGAGGTATCCGCCGGGCGGGCTGCGGCGCTCTGCCAGGCCTCCGAATCCACCTGGCAGAAACTCGGCGGTCGCTCCCCCGCTCCCCGCTATATCATCGGGACCGAAGTCCCTCCGCCCGGTGGAGAAGTGGGCGTCGCCGCCAGGGTCCAGGCAACCAGCGTGAGCAGCGCCCGGCAGACGCTCGAATTGACCCGGGCCGCTTTCCACAAGGTTGGCCTCGACGCGGCCTGGGAGCGCGTCATCGGCCTGGTCGTCCAGCCCGGCGTGGAATTTGGCGACCGGACCATCCATCCTTATCAGCACGCAAGAGCGGCAGATCTTGCCTGGTTTATCGAGCGCGTCCCTGGGATAATCTATGAGGCCCATTCGACGGATTACCAGTCACCCAGAGCGCTGCGCGAGCTCGTCCGCGACCACTTCGCGATTCTGAAGGTAGGCCCGGCGTTGACCTTCGCTTTTCGTGAGGCCATGTTCGCCCTGGAAAACATCGAGATCGAGCTGTTTACCGGCTCAACGGCGGATCAACGCTCCCACCTTCAGGATACAATCGAAGCGGAAATGCTTACCCATCCGGAACACTGGCAGCGCTACTATCCCGGCGCCCCCGCGGAACAGCGCCTGATGCGCCGCTTCAGCCTGAGTGACCGCATCCGGTACTACTGGCCGCGGCCCGCCGTCCAGGCCGCCCAGGAGCGCCTCCTCGCCAACTTGAGCCAGGCCGCCATCCCGCCTGGCCTGGCAAACCAGTTCTTTCCAGACGAGGTGGACCTCAGCGGTGATCCTCCCGCCCCCGACGACCTGATCTACCGCCGCATTCGTCGCGTCCTGGAGGATTACCGGGCTGCCTGCATTCCCGCCTGAACGAAAAAAATAATCCTTGACATACCGATTTTGACTCCCTATAATAGACTTAGTTTATTGTCCCAATAAATTAACTGTCCCTTCTACATCGATGAACAAGAAGATCACGACCGCAAATCAACTTCTCGTTCGGAAGCTAAACACGGTCAGCGTCATGGAAGTTCTACGGCTTTTTGCCCCACTTTCCCGCGCTGACCTGTCTGCGCGTACCGGGTTGAACCCGAGCACCGTCTCGAGCATCATCAGCGACCTGATTGAAAGCGGCTTTATCCAGGAAACCACCTTGCAGGATACCCGCATTGGCCGTCCAGGAATGTTGCTCACCCTCAATCCAGATGGAGGCTGTGCGGTTGGCTTTGAAATCGGCGTGGATTACCTCTCGATCGTCCTGACCAATTTCACCGCTCAGGTTTTGTGGCGCAAGCGGGTCCCTTACCTCGAAAAGGATCTCCAGGAAAATCTGCTGGAAGAAGTGGAAAGGCTGATCCAGGAATCCCTGTCGCACAGCCGGGAGCTGGGTCTCCGTCCCTTGGGCATCGGGTTGGGCATCCCGGGACTGGTGGATACGGACCACGGGAAGCTGGTTTTTGCGCCCAACCTCCATCTGAGAGATCTCCCCATTCGCGCGATGCTTTCGGAGCGCTTCAGTCTGCCGGTGTTCGTGGAAAACGAAGCCAACAGCGGCGCGATGGGGGAACATTTCTACGGCGCCGGACACGGCAAAGAAGATTTCATTTATCTGAGCACCGGCATTGGCCTGGGCGGCGGCATCATGATCGGGGGAAAGCTCTTCAAAGGCAGCCATGGCTACGGTGGAGAAATTGGACACACCAAGATTTACCAGGGTGGAGACGAATGTGGTTGCGGCAGCCGCGGTTGTTGGGAAACGTATGTTGGCCCACGCTATATGATCCAGCGCATCCGCCAGACCCTGGAACAGGGCAGACCCAGCATGATCCGCGACCTGGTCACCGGCGATCTCAACAGTCTGACGGTCGACACGGTCGTCGAAGCCGCTCTCGTGGGCGATCAGATTGCCCTCTCCGCGCTGCGAGAGGTCGGGCAGCATCTCGGGGTGGGCGTTTCCAACCTGATCAACATTTTCGACCCGGAGCTGGTCATCGTCGGCGGCGTGCTCAGCCCAGCCAGCCCCTGGCTCATTCCGATCATTCAAGAATCGATCCATGAAAATGCACTCGCTCCCCTGGTCGAAACGGTCAGCGTGGTCCCTTCTCAGCTCGGGGTCGATTCCTGCATCATGGGCGCGGTCGCCCTGGTACTGGACGATATCCTGCGGGAGCCGTTATACTTGATGTCCCAGTGACGATGGTCTTCAATCGATCTTTTAGCGCCAACTCATAATGAGGAGATCTACGTATGCAAAAAGCACTGAATAATCCAACCAAAGCCAGTTTACAGGAACGCAGGTTTACGGTCAGCCGGGAGATGGCAGTATTGGGGGTGTTGATCCTCCTCTGCATCTTTATGACCATCTTGAGCCCGTATTTTCTGACCTCCCAGAATTTATTCAACGTGCTGCGCAGCATCTCCACGATCGGCATCATGGCGATTGGCATGACCATGATCATCGCCTCCGGGGGCATCGATCTTTCGATCGGCTCGGTCCTGGCGGCCGGCGCGATGTTTACCGCCCGTCTGATGACCTATGACGGCGTCAACCCCTGGGTGGCGGTCCTGGGCGGCCTCGGCGTGGGCCTCATATTGGGCGGCATCAATGGATTGATCATCACCAGGGTAAAGGTCAGCCCCTTTATCACCACCCTGGGGATGATGTCGATCGCCCGCGGCATTGCCTACCTCCTTGCGACCGGGCTGCAAGGCGCCGTCGCCAGCAACATTCCCATGCGCGATCCCAGCGTCAACTTCCTGGGGGGCGGATATATCGGCCCGGTGCCTTTCGCCCTGATCGAGATGGTCGTGCTGGTGGTCATCGCCTCGGTCGTCATGCACTCGACCGTATTCGGGCGTCAGATCTACGCCATCGGCAGCAACGAACAGGCTGCCCGGCTCTCCGGCGTCAACGTCAACCTGGTCCGCCTGATGGTCTATACCATCACCGGCGTCCTCGCTGCATATGCCGGCATCATGAACGCCGGCCTGCTCTCTACCGCCGCCACCAACCTCGGCCTTGGAAATGAGATGGACGTGATCGCGGCGGTGATCATCGGCGGCGCCAGTCTTTCGGGCGGAGAAGGCACCATTTATGGCGCGGTCATCGGGGCCGCCATCATGGCGATCCTGCGTAATGCCTTCGTCCTGCTGCACTTCCCCATCCACTGGCAGACCGTCACCATTGGCGTCGTGGTCATTCTGGCGGTCGCCAGCGACCGCCTGCGCAAGCGCAGCTGAGCTGTGCCCTGGTCCGGCCCGGCTGGCCTGCTGCTGTTCCGTTCTTCGCTTCGCGTTCCAACCGGGAGGAGGTGAAAACGATCCCCATACCCAGAGCGACTGCCCATTCTGCTCCTTTTGCTGCTGATCGATAGGCAAATCTCGAAAATTGATCCTCGCACATGTTCCTGCTTCACAAAGGAGAAAGAGAAATGTCAAGGTCCCGTGTCATGTCTGTCCTGTCTATCATCGTGCTGGTCTCGATGATCCTCGCGGCGTGCACGCCCGCCGCTACCCCCACCACGGCGCCGGCTGCTCCCGCGACCAGCGCCCCCCAGGCGGCGCCTACCCAGGCTCCCCAGCAGCCCGCTGCCGCCCAGATGCCGGCCGTGCCGGCCTTTGACTCGGCCTGCACGCCAGCCGACGAAGGTACGGTCAAGCCGGTAGACAAGAAATCCGACAAGCCCCTCAAGATCGCCGTGTTGGGCCTGGAAAACAACCCCTTCTGGATCCCGGTCAAGGAAGGCACCCAGAAGGCCGCTGAAGAGCTCAAGCCCTACAACGTCACCGTCGACTGGATCGTCCCCGGCGAGCAGCACACCGGCGACGTGTTTGGCCCCGGCATCGAAGCCGCCATGGCCCAGAAGTACGACGCCATCGCCACCATCGCCGGTGATCCCGGCGTGGCTCCCTTCATCGACAAGGCCGTGGCCGCCGGCATCCCCGTGGCTACCTTCAACTCCGAAACGGCGACCAAGAACGGCCGGCTGTTCTTCGTCGGCGCTGACCTGTACAAGCAAGGCCAGACGGCAGGCGAAGCGATGGCCAAGGCCATCGGCGGCAAGGGCAAGGTGGCCATCATCACCGGCTTCCTGGCTGTAGAAGCGCACGAGCTGCGCCGCAAGGGCTTCGTCGACTACCTGGCCAAGAACAACCCCGACGTCCAGATCGTCGCCACCGTCGAGAACCAGGACAAGGGCGATGTGGCCTTCACCCAGGCCAACGACTTCATGAACGCCAACCCTGACCTGGCCGGCATCTACGTCACCGCCGGCGGCCCCTTCGGCGCTGCCGAGGCCGTCGACAAGGCCGGCAAGACCGGCAAGGTCCAGGTGGTCTCCTTCGACTTCGTCGACGAGACCATGCAGTACGTCCAGAAGGGCGTCATCTACGGCACCATCGGCCAGGACCCCTTCGCCCAGGGCCACGACCCCGCCGTCCGCCTCTTCAACTACCTGGTCGGCGGCGTCGCTCCTGAGTGCGGGCGCATGGTCACCAAAGCGGATGTGGTCACCAAAGAAAACATCGACCAGTATTGGAAACCCAAGTAACCTTGGGGCTGATTTAATCGTCTTCCGGATCCCCTGTCCTGTCCAACCGGGACAGGGGACCGGGAAAAGAAGTGCTTTTCTGGAGAGCAGAGGATGAGCGAAGAGATCAACAGTGGTTCGATCCTGGCGGTCAAGAACGTTTCCAAGCATTTCGGCGGCATCCAGGCCTTGAATAGCGTTTCCCTGGACGTGCGGTACGGCGAAGTGCACGCGCTGGTTGGTGAGAACGGAGCGGGAAAATCGACGCTCATGAATATTCTGTGCGGCATCATCCAGCGCGACAGCGGCGAAGTCATTTTCAAGGGCCGCCCGGTCGATTTCACCGACCCCAATCAAGCCATCCAGGCCGGCATCGCCATCATCCACCAGGAACCGGCGATGCTGCCCACTCTGAACGTGATCGACAACATGTTTATGGGGCGCATGAAATCTCACAACGGGTTTATCCACTGGCGAGAAATGGAAGCCAGGACTCGGGAATACCTGGAGGTGGTTGGCCTGACGCTGAACCCGCGTGCGATCGTCAAAGACCTGACCACCTCCCAGCGGCAGTTGATTGAGGTTGCCAAGGCTGTTTCCATGGATGCCAGCCTGATCATCATGGATGAACCCAATTCCTCTCTTTCAGAGGCTGAAACGGAGCGTCTCTTCGAAGTGATCCGCGCTCTCCAACAGCGCAATGTTTCGATCATCTACGTCTCCCACAAGATCAATGAAGTGCTGCAGATTTCGGATCGCATCAGCGTGCTTCGCGATGGCAACTTCATCGGCACCGTACCCAAAGCCGACGCCTCGGTGGAGAAGATCATCGAAATGATGGTTGGCCGCAAGGTGGATACCCGGCGCCAGGCTGGATCTGCTCCGCGGACGGAGCAGCCCATCCTGCAGGTAAAAAACCTGTCTGGGGAGGGTTTTGAGGACGTTTCCTTCGATCTCTACCCGGGCGAGATCCTGGGCTTTGCCGGGCTCGTGGGGGCCGGTCGCAGCGAGATGGCCCGCACGATTTTTGGGGATTGCAAGCCCCGCTCGGGGCAGATCCAGATCGAGGGCAAGCCGGTCGAGTTCAACATCCCCAAAGAGGCGATCCGTTATGGCATCGGCATGATCCAGGAAGACCGCAAGGTTCTTTCGCTGTTTATGGAACGGCCGATTCTATTTAACATATCCATGGCCAGGCTGCCCCGCATGGCCACCAATGGCTTCGTTCGCGTTGGCGAGGAACGCCAGACCGCGGAAAGCTTTGTCCAGAGCCTGAACATCCGGCTTTCCCACCTTGACGCGCCGGTCCGCAGCCTGAGCGGCGGCAACCAGCAGAAAACGGTGCTCGCCCGCTGGCTCTCGACCAACCCAAAAGTCCTGATCATGGACGAGCCGACCCATGGCGTCGACGTGGGCGCCAAGGCCGAGATTTACGGGTTGATGCGCAACCTGGCTCGCGAGGGGATCGCCATTATTCTGATTTCTTCCGAGCTGCCCGAGATCATGACCATGTCTGACCGCATCGCGGTCATGCACGAAGGATGCCTGACCGGCATCCTCTCGAATGAAGAGGCAACCGAATCGCGGATCATGTCTCTTGCGACCGGCAGCGCCTGATCCAGGAGGATTGCGTCCATGGCATGCACCGTCAGGCAGGTGAACTACAGGGGCTGGGATGCTCTGGAGCTAAAAAATGATTGCGTATCCCTGGCCGCGGTGCCGGATATCGGCGGCCGGTTGATGGCTTACCAGCTCGGGCCGTATTCTTTTCTATATAACGATCCAACCCTGGCGGGGAAATTGTTTACTCCCGAAGAGAACCAGGGAGATGGCTCCCTGGCGGCCTGGAAGAATTACGGCGGGGATAAGACCTGGCCCTCCCCCCAGGGTTGGGAAAACGAGGATCAATGGCCCGGGCCGCCCGATCCCATCCTCGATAGCGGCCGGTATTCTTATGAAGCCGGGATGGAAGCCGGCTGCGCCTGGGTGCGCATGGTCAGCCCGGCCGGCTCCTCCACCGGCATTCAGATCACCCGCCAGCTCACCCTGCTCCCGGCTTCCACCCGCGTTCAGGCCGGCCTCTCCTTCACCAATATTTCCCATCGCCGGGTGCGCTGGAGTATCTGGGACGTGGTCCAGCTCGATTCCAGCCGCAGGCGGCCTGAGGGCCGGCTGGAAGCCGATCCTTCCTGCGTGGTGACGGCCCGCCTCAACCCGCACAGCCGCTTCCCCCGGGGATTCACTGTGATGTTCGGAGAGGAGAACAACCCCCAGTGGACCACCGATCCCGAATGCAGCCTGTTCATCGGCAAGAACCTCTGGGAAATCGGCAAGGTCGGGCTGGATTCTCCGGGCGGATGGGTAGCCTTCAGCAATCCTTCGGCTGGCTTTGCCTTCAGCGAGCGCTTTTCCTACGACCCTTCCGCCGGGTACCCCGACCAGGGCGCCACGGTCGAGTTCTGGACGGTCGGAAAGGGCAGGGTCGCCAACCTGGATTATGAGGGCAGCGATATTTACCTGATGGAGACCGAGGTCCTCTCGCCTTTTTATCCCTTCGAACCGGGGGAGACCCGCACCACTTCCATCGAATGGGGCGCCTGCGCCTGCACCGGGATGGTCAGCGACGTCACCCCTGCCGGCTGTGTGGCCGAGCCGCTGCGGGTCGAGCCTGTCGTTGGTGGGAAAATCCGTCTGCGTGGCTCCTTTGGCGTCTTCGATCGCGGCGAGCTCTGGCTGTCGTGGAAAGATGCCGCTGGAGGCACCGTGGAGTCTTCTTCGCTGGGTCCTGTCGACCCGCTCCATCCCGTCCTCCTGGATGCGGCCGCTCAGGTCCAGGCTCCTCCAGGCGCGACAGCGATCTGGTTGGACGTGAAAGCGGCTTCCTCCAAAAGCACTGCTCCCCTGGCCAGCGCCAGCCTTTAACGAGGTGGAAAAATGAACAGCCACGAAATCAAATACCTGCGGCCGGAACAGATCCGGGAAGAGATGCAAAAGGTGCCGCTTGCTTACCTGCCCGTCGGACCTCTGGAATGGCACGGCCCGCATCTCCCTTATGGGACCGATCCGCTCAACGCCGAATCGGCCGCCCTGCGCGCCGCAGCCCAGACCGGCGGCCTGGTCTTCCCCACCCTCTACTTTGGCACCGAGCGCGAGCGCACTCCCGAGGTGCTGGATTGGCTCGGCCTTTCCGACCAGAAATACATCGTCGGGATGGATTTTCCCGCCAACAGCCTGCCCAGTGCATACTGTTCGGAGGAAGTTTTTGCTCTCCTAATTCGCGAGCAGCTTCGCCTTTTGGTGCGGTTGGGCTTTCGGCTCGCCATGCTCATCTCCGGGCACGGCGCAACCAACCACCTCGAGGTGCTCCACCGCCTCGCTGCCGAATATAGCGCCGAAACCCCGCTGCGCGTGTTGGTCGCGATCCCCTTCGCGAAGAACGAGGAGGGAGTCCTGGTCGTCGGCCATGCCTCCCGGGTGGAGACGGCCATCATGCAGTCTCTCTACCCGGATTTGGTGGCTGTGGACCGCCTTCCCGCACCTCCCGAGCCGCTCAAGAACGCCGATTTCGCCGTGGTGGATTGGCAGACTTTTGGGGGCGATCCAACCCCCGAGCGCACCATCCACGCGGACGATGACCCCCGCCTGGCCAACCCGGACCAGGGCCGCCAGACGGCCGAAAAAGCCGTGCGCCAGATCGTGGCCCAGGTCAAGCAGGCGCTCGCCGAGCTGCGCTAACCGATCCTTTATTTCTGTTCAACCCATTCACATTGTCTCATTTGGAGGAAAGCCATGTCTGATCAGTTCAGTCCCAAACCGGAGCATAAGTTTACCTTTGGTCTCTGGACGGTGGGCAATACCGGTCGGGATCCCTTCGGCGAGGCGGTTCGCAGCCCAATGCAACCGCAAGAGATTGTCCGCCTGCTCGCAGAAGTCGGTGCATACGGAGTAAATTTTCACGATAACGACCTGATCCCCATCGATGCTACCCCCGCAGAGCGCGACCGGATCCTCAAAGAATTCAAGCGCGCCCTGGCCGAGACCGGCCTGGTAGTACCCATGGCGACCACCAACCTGTTCAGCGATCCTGCTTTTAAAGATGGCGCCTTTACCTCCACCAACCCCAAAGTTCGCGTGTTTGCCTGCCAGAAAGTGATGCGCTCGATGGACCTGGCTGCCGAGCTGGGCGCCAAGGTGTACGTGTTTTGGGGCGGGCGGGAAGGGATTGAGTCAGACGCGGCCAAAAACCCGGTCGACGGCCTCAAGCGTTTCCGCGAGGCGCTGGATTTTCTCTGCGAATACAACCTGGATATGGGTTACGGCTATAAGTTTGCCCTCGAAGCGAAACCCAACGAGCCCCGCGGCGACCTATATCTCCCCACCACCGGCGCTATGCTCGCTTTTATCGCCACCCTCGAGCACCCTGAGATGGTTGGCGTGAACCCCGAGATGGCTCACGAGCACATGGCCGGCCTGAACTTCCTCCACGCGGTGGCCCAAGCCTGGGAAGCCGGCAAGCTCTTTCACATCGACCTGAACGATCAGAATTACGTGCGCTTCGACCAGGACTGGCGCTTTGGCGCCCAGAACTGGAAGCAGAGCTTCTTCCTGGTCAAGTTCCTCGAGGAAGTGGGCTACCAGGGAAGCCGCCATTTCGACGCCCATGCCTTCCGCACCGAGGACGCCGAAGGCGTCAAAGATTTTGCCCGCGGCTGCATGCGCACCTACCTGATCTTCAAGGAAAAAGCCCGCTGCTTCAACGAAGATCCTGAGATCCAGGGACTGCTGGCCGGGCTCAACGCTGACGACGGTTCCGTGGCTGTATTCCAGGGCAAGTATACCCGTGAGAAAGCCGCCGCGCTCAAAGCCTGCGAGTTTGACCGCATCGACCTCGGCCAGCGCGGCCTGAAAATCGAGCGCCTCGACCAGTTGGTGACCGACCTGTTGATGGGCATTCGCTGAGCCATCCAGACGAAAGACCGCCTGCCAACCCGGCGAGCGGCCCGTTCAAAGAGAAGGAGCGTTCATGAAACGACTTTTCCTCGGCCTCGATGTATCCACCACCGGCTCCAAGGCCCTGCTCGTCGACGAGCAGGGCGGTGTGGTTGCCAGCGGCTCGCAGGAGCACCCCATTTCCACCCCCCGGCCGCTCTGGTCCGAGCAAAATCCCCACGATTGGTGGGAATCCTCCCAGGCCGCCATCCGCCAGGCGCTGGACGCGGCGGGCGTGAGCGGCGAAGCCATCCACGCGGTGGGACTGACCGGCCAGATGCACGGTCTGGTCCTGCTGGACGCCGCTGGCCAGGTTTTGCGCCCGGCGATCCTCTGGAACGACCAGCGCACCGCGGAAGAATGCCAGGAGATGACCGAACGCATCGGCTTTGACCGCCTGCTGGCCATCACTGGCAACAAGGCCCTCACTGGTTTCACTGCGCCCAAGATCCTGTGGGTCAAGAAAAACGAGCCGGGCGTGTATGCCTGCGCCGCTCACATCCTGCTGCCCAAAGATTACGTGCGCTATCGCCTGACGGGCGATTACGCCATGGACAAGGCGGACGGGTCGGGGACGATCCTTTTCGATCTGAAGCGCCGCGACTGGTCGCCCGAGGTGCTGGATGCGCTCGAGATCCCCAGCGGATGGCTCCCGCCGACCTTCGAAGGCCCCGAGATCACCGGCCGCATCACTGCCCAGGTTGCCGGTCAAACCGGGTTGAAAGCCGGCACGCCCGTGGTCGGCGGCGGCGGCGACCAGGCTGCCCAGGCGGTTGGCGTCGGGGCGGTCTCCCCGGGGATCATCGCCCTGACCCTGGGGACCTCCGGCGTCGTTTTTGCCGCCACACCCCAGCCCTTCATCGAGCCTGAGGGCCGCCTGCACGCCTTCTGCCACTCCGTCCCCGCCACCTGGCACCTGATGGGCGTGATGCTCTCCGCTGCCGGCTCGCTGCGCTGGTACCGGGACACCTTCTCCCCCGGCATGGGATACGACGCGCTGCTGACCCCCGCCGAGAGCATCCCCGCCGGGTGCGAAGGGCTGCTCTTCCTGCCCTATCTCACCGGTGAGCGCACACCCTATCCAGACCCTCTGGCGCGCGGCGCCTTCGTCGGGTTGACCGTCCGCCACGCCATGCCTCACCTGACCCGCGCGGTCCTCGAAGGGGTCGCCTTTGGCCTGCGCGACAGCATGGAGCTGATCCGGGGCGCCGGGCTGGGTGAGATCCGCCAGGTGCGCGTCTCGGGCGGCGGCGCGCGCAGCCCGCTCTGGCGCCAGATCCTGGCCGACGTGATGAACACCGAGATGGTGACCGTCAACACCACCGAGGGCGCCGCCTACGGCGCGGCCCTGCTGGCCGGGGTGGGAGCCGGCGCATGGGAAACCATCCCCCAGGCCTGCGAGGCCACCATCCACACCGTGGAATGCACCCAGCCGGAGGGGAACGCGGCCGGGGTGTACGAGCGCCTGTACGCCGAATACCGCGCACTATACCCGGCGTTGAAGCCATCTTTCGACGCGCTGGCCGCGTTTTAGCCTACAATAGGGGTTAATCCAGGAGGGTAACAGATGAATTCCAGGGAACGAGTACAACTCGCCTTAGACCATCAAGAAGCGGACCGCGTCCCATTCGACCTGGGCGCGACGGTGCTGACCAGCATCCACGTGAACTCATATCGCAAGCTGCGCGATTATCTGGGTCTCCCCAGGATCGAGCCACGCGTCGTGGACATCTTCCAGCAAATCGTCACCGTGGACGACGATGTCCGCGAGCGGTTGAAAGTCGACGTGCGCGACGTGGCGCCCCGCTCTTCGGCTACTTTTCACATCGATGTCAAAGAGATGCCGGGCTATACGTACTTCTACGACGAGTGGGGCATCGGCTGGAAGAAGCCCATCGACGGCGGGCTGTATTACGACATGTTTGATCACCCGCTGAAAAATGCCCAATCCCTGGCTGACCTCGATAAATACCCCTGGCCGGATCCGACCGATCCGGCCCGCTTCGCGGGCCTGCGTGATCGCGCCCGCAAGGCCGCCGAGGAAGAACAGCAGGCCGTTTTCCTGGGCGGGCTGAGCGCGGGGATTATGGAAATGGCCGCCTGGATGCGCGGGTTCGATAATTATTTCTCCGACTTTGGCAGCAACGAAACCCTCCTGGTAGGGCTGATGACTAGGGTCATGGAGATGAAGATGCAGTACTGGGACATCGCCTTGAAAGAGGTGGGCGACTACGCCACCGCCATCGGCGAGGCGGATGATTTCGCCGGCCAGTTCCGTATGCTCGTCTCCCCCGCCATGTACCGGCGCATCGTCAAGCCGCTCCACCGCCAGTTGTTCGATTTCATCCACGCTCGCACCAAAGCGAAAATCTTCTTTCACTCCTGCGGCGCGATCCGGCCGGTGATTAAGGACCTGATCGAAATCGGCGTGGATATCCTCAACCCGATCCAGGTCAGCGCGACCGGCATGGATTCGGCCGAGCTGAAAAAGGAGTTCGGCCGCGATATCATCTTCTGGGGCGGCGGGGTCGATACCCAGCGCGTCCTCGGCGAAGGCACCCCCGATGAGGTGCGCGCCGACACCCGCAAGCGCATCGCCGACCTGGCTCCCGGCGGCGGCTTCGTCTTCGCCACCGTCCACAATATCCAGGGCAACGTCCCGCCCGAGAACATTGTGGCCATGTGGGAAACCCTCCAAGAGTGCGGGGCGTACCACACCTGAAGCGCTTTCGTTTTACATCAGTAACAGAAAACACGCCCCAAATTTAAGTTATTTAGGGCGTGTTTTATTTTTCGAACATTAGCTCATCTGAACCCATCCCCCTGCCCTCGCCCCAGATGGATGTTTGAGATTTCAACTGTGCCCGAACGGGTGGAGAAGGGATGGGTCCATAAAGCGTTAATCGTGCTCTGAACAGGCACACCGCAAAGTAAACTTCTTCGCGGTGTGCCTGTTTTTACCCCCCATGCCCCACATAAATGGTCTTGGTCCGCGTATAAAACTCAATCGCCGCGGGTCCCTGTTCCTTAAACGTATTCGCGCTGGACTGCTTGAACCCTCCAAAAGGCGCCTGCAGGGCCAGGCCGGTGGTCGGCTCGTTGATCTTCACCACCCCGGCTTCGATCCGGTTGGCAAAGGTGAACGCCTTCTTCAGGTCGCGGGTGACCACCCCGGCGGCCAGGCCAAACCCGGCCGCGTTGGCCTTTTCTAAAGCGTCCTCGAAATTCCGCGCGCGGATCAGGCTGACCACCGGGCCGAAGATCTCTTCCTTGGCGATGCGCATGCTCTCCCGGACGTGATCGAACACCGTCGGCTGGACGAAAAATCCTCCATCGCCGGCCGGTCCCCCACCCACAGCCAGCCTTGCGCCTTCGTCCTGCCCGATCTGGACGTATTTCAGGTCCGTCTCCATCTGGTCCTGGCTGACCGCCGGGCCCATCTGCACGCCTTTTTCCAGGCCGTTCCCGATCTTGAGCTTTTCTGCCGCCTCGCAGATCCTCCGGGCAAATTCATCCGCGATTCCCTCCTCCACGATCACCCGGCTCGTCGCGGTGCAGGCCTGTCCGGTCAGCCCGAACCCGCCGCGCACGGTCAGGCTCACCGCCAGGTCCAGGTTGGCGTCTTCCAGGATGACCAGCGGGTTCTTCCCGCCCATTTCCAACTGAACGCGGATCAGGTGCGGGACCGCCTGCTGGTAGATTCTTGTTCCCACCGCCACCGAGCCGGTAAAGCTGATCCCGTTCACCGCCGAGGTCGCGGTCAGCTCCGCGCTCAGCGTGCTCCCCGCGCCGGTGATGAAGTTCAACACGCCGGGCGGCAGCCCAGCCTCCACCAGGGCGTTGACCAGCGCCAGCGCGGTGCCTTCGCCGTGGTGAGCGGGCTTGAACACCACCGTGTTGCCATAGACCAGGGCCGGGGCGATCTTCCAGGCTGGGATCGCGATCGGAAAATTCCAGGGCGTGATCAGCGTCACCACCCCCAGCGGCTCGCGCTGCGAGTAGAGCAGCTCGCCCGAAGCGCTGCCCGGGTAGACGCTCCCCGCGTTCCGCCAGCCTTCCCCGGCAAAATAGCGGAAGATATCCCGGGCCCGGTTCACCTCTCCCAGCGATTCGGGCAGCGTTTTGCCCTCTTCCTGGGTCAGGATGGTGGCAATCTCCCGGGCGCGGTCCTCGAGGATGCGGCTGGCCCGCTCCAGGATGGCGCCCCGCTCGGAGGGCAACACCCTGGCCCAGCCCGGAAAAGCCGTCCGCGCCGCCTCGACTGCGGCATGTGCGTCCTCCAGGGTCGCCGCGGGGAAGGTCCACAGGATTTCTTTCGGATTGGCCGGGTTGTGGCTTTCCATCCGCTCCCCGGCGCCGGATTCCACCCATTTGCCTTGAATTAAGTTCTGATGATCGAGCATCTTTTTTCCTTTAGGCTGATTTTCATTCGACCGGATTTTCGAGCGTCACCTGCCCCACCTGGATCTCCACCCGGTCCCCCGGCTGGAGGCTCAGGTCGTCCGGGGGGATGATCCCCGTCCCGGTAAACAGGAAGACCCCACGGGAAAAGTCCAGTTCCTGAAATAAGTAGTGAACCAGATCTTGAAAGGTGCGCTTCATCTGGCCGGTCGAGGTGGTCCCGTAGAATAATTCCGCCCCGCCACGCTCGATCCGCAGCCGGATGGGAAGCTCGATCAGATCCTCCACCGGGCAGAGGACGATCCCGCCGCCCAGCGCCGAGGAGCCGTTGAACAGCTTGGCCTGCGGCAGGTAGAGCGGGTTTTCGGCTTCGATCGAGCGGGAGGAAACATCGTCCCCGGCAGTATAACCCACGATCTCGCCCCCCTGGTTGATCGCCAGCACCAGCTCCGGCTCGGGCACGTTCCAGGCCGAATCCCGCCGCACCCGGATCGGCTGCCCGTTGCCGCGCGTCCGCTCTCCGCTCCCCTTGAAAAACAGCTCCGGCCGCTCTGCCTGGTAGACTTTCTGGTAGATGTCGCCCGTGTTCGACTCAGCCACCCGCGCGTCCCGGCTGCGCAGGTAGGTGACTCCCGCCGCCCAGGTTTCGTGTTCCGGCTCGATCGGCGCGAGCAGGTCCCCCCGGGCATCTTCGTGGGTAGTCATCGCCGCCAGCAAACCTGGGATAGAGCTCGCCCCGGCTTGCAGCAGCAAACCGAGTTGAAAATCCCGGGGCAGGAATTTCCCGTCGGCGGCCCACCGGGCGGCGTTTTCATTCCAGTGCCTGGTCAGGTACACCCCCCTTCGAGGGGGGTACATCTGTTCACCCATTTTAATTCACCGAATATACGGCTGTGTCCCCCTGGCTGCCCTCCACGATCAGGTCCCGGCTGAGCATCCAGGCCAGGTGGCCAGCCAGGCCGTAGGCCAGGTCCTGGGAGGCTGATTTTGGCCACGTCCCCAGGGAATCGTTCAGAGTGGCGATGATCTGCTGGAGCGTCAGGGGGGCCGGCGAGTCTTGCAGCAACTCGAGCACCTTTTGCTCGGTCTCACGGCAGTAGGCCAGGCTTTCGGACAAAAAAGTCTGGATCTGGTTGCCGCGCATCACCGGCCAGTGGGCCGGGGAATAGGTGCCGATCTCCATCGCCAGCAGGCGCTCCAGGGTCGCCTCATAGGTCGCGATGTAGCAGTAGGTCGGTGGCAACGCGGGCTTTCCGCTCAGCCCCAGGATCGCCTTGTGCAGAGCCGCCTCGCCGGCGATCAGCGTGCCCGTTTTTTCGTCGAAGGCCACTGTGTGCCCCCAGGTATGGCCCGGGGTATGGATGAAGGAGATTAAATGGTCCGGACCGATCCGGTAGCGTTCTCCGCCTGCCAGGTGCCAGTCCATCGGCGTGTTGCTCTGGCAGTCCTTACGGATCCCCGCCTTGCCTTCCTCCCCATACCCGATCCCGTGCTTGCCCTCGAACTGGCTGTAGCGGCCGCGGATCAGCGCTTCGGCGCTCTCGATCCACGGCGCGTCCAGGCGGTGGGCGGCGAACGCTGCTTTCGGCGCGGCCCGGCGCACGATGTCGTTCCCGCCCTGGTGGTCCGAGTCGGAATGGGTGATCAGCACCAGGTCCAGCTCTTCCGGACCCATCCCGATCGACTGCATGTACGGGAAAATATCCTGCTCGGGGGAGTATGCCACACCGGTATCGACCAGGACCTTTTTTTCTTCTCCAAGGATCAAATGACAGTAGACCACCCGGTCCCCAAAGGGACAGGCAATCCGGTGAATTCCCTCGCTGATTTCCATCCTTCCTCCTTGAAAATCTCTAACGGATTTCTTCGCGTTCCCAGTGGTCGCCCATCGCCCGGCGGCCGGCCGCCAGCCCCGGGCCTTCGCTGACCTGGCGACTTAGATCGTCGCGTTGGTAGACGTCCTCGCGCAGGCCCACGCCCAGGCCTGGCCCATCGAGCAGCCTGAAATGCCCGTCCTCGACCGCTGGCGCGTAGTCCGACAGGATCGGGAAATAGGTCCGGTAAAAAGCGCGCACCGACTCGACGAAGGCCAGGTTGGGCAGGTGCGCTCCCAGATGCAGGCAGGCCGCCTGGCAGAAGGGTCCGGCGACGTTGTGCAAAATAACAGGGATGCCAAAAGCTTCGGCCATGCTGGCGATCTTGCGCGTCTCCGCGATCCCGCCGTTCCACACCGGATCGGTCATCAGGTAATGGCTGACGTGTTTTTCCAGCCATTCTCGGACCTGCCAGCGCGTCATCAGCAGCTCGGAGCCAACGACCGGGATCGCCGTGCGCGCCGCGAACAGGCGCAGCTCGTCCACGTTGACCGCTGGCTGGGAGTCCTCGATAAACAGCACGTGGTACGGCTCCAGCCCTTTCGCAATTCGCTCCGCGCTGGCCCGGTTCCAGCGAAAATGGCATTCGATCCCGATTTCCATGTCATCGCCCACCGCGTCGCGGATCTGGCGGACCGGCCGCAGCCCCTGCTCGATTTGCCGAAGGGAGATATACTGCCCGTTGGATTCCTCCGAAAAGGGGTCGAAGGGCCAGATCTTCATCGCCCGGATGCCGTCCTGCAGCAGATTTCGCGCCAGCGCCCCTGCATCCCCATCTGGGTCGTGCCAGGGGCGGTAGTCATCCACCTCGGGGGTACCAATGCAAGTGTTGTAGGTCGGCACCCGCCCGCGGCTCCTCCCGCCCAGCAGGTGGTAGAGCGGCGCCTGGTAGGCCTTACCGAGCAGATCCCACATCGCCAGCTCCACCGCGGAGAGCGCGCGCAACTCCGCGCCGCTGTAACCGTGGTACATCAGGTTGTCGAAGATGAAGCGCCAGTTGCCTTCGATCTCCAGCGCTTCCTGGCCCAGCAGCAGTGGGGCGATTGTACCATGGAGGGCTCCAAGCGTCCCGGGGATCTTATCCACCGTCTCGCCCGTGCCGGTCAGCCCGCTGTCGGTGTGCAGGCGTACAAACAACAGGCGCGGGTAGGCTTTGAACTGTAACGTTTCGAGCCGGGTGATCCGCATGGCTATAACCTGGGCTGCTCGCTCTTCACGCTCATCGCGCCGTCCACCATGACGTTGGTGCCGCTCACAAAGCTGGCCTCGTCCGACGCCAGGAAGGCGAACACGGACGCCACTTCCTCGATCGTGCCTAGTTTTCCGCGCGGGAACATCTCGTGGAAGGCCTGCAGGGTGGCCTCGGGATCTTTTTGGGAGGCGACGAAGCGGTGCAGCATGGGCGAGTCGATCGTGCCGGGGGAGACCGTGTTGACCCGGATCCCTTCTCTTGCGTGGTCGATCGCCATCGCCCGCGCCAGGGAGATGAGTGCGCCTTTCGAGGCCGAGTAGGCTGCCAGCCCCGGAAGCCCCACCACCCCGGTGATCGAAGCCATGAAGAGGATCACGCCGCCTCCCGCCTGGCGCATCAGCGGAATGGCCTGGTGCGATGTCAGATAGGCCCCGCGTGCGACCACCGAAAAAGTCAGGTCCCATTCTTTTTCGCTGCATTCGGCGACCGTCCCGTTGGGCATCACCGCCGCGTTGTGAACGAGCACGGTCGGGATGCCAAAGGTCTCCATCGTCTTCTGAAAGGCGGCGTGCACCTGCCCGGCGTCGGCGACGTTGGCCGGCAGAGCTGCGGCCTGGCCCCCGCAGGAGCGGATTTCCTCGGCCACGGCCTCGCAGGCTTCCGCCGACAGGTCCAGGATACCCACCCTGGACCCTTCACGGGCAAAGCGCAGCGCGATCCCCCTCCCAATCCCATTCGCCGCTCCGGTGATGATGCTGATTTTATTCTCCAACAACATGTGGTTTTTCCCTCCTCAGTTTTGCTGGTTCTGGCGGATGATCAATAGAATGTGGTCTTCAATGCCCTGGGCAGCTTTTTCCGGGTTCCCCTCCCGCAGGCTGGCGATAATCGGCTCGTGCAGGCTGGCGATATCCGCCAGGTTCTGGAAGTGCCGCCGGTGGTTCTGTGTGACGTAGCGCCGGATCGGCAGGTATAGGGGCAACCAGGCGCGAACCAGCGAGCTGCTGCCCGACCAGGCGCAGATGCGGAAATGGAAATCCATGTCCAGCTCCGCCAGAGTCAGCAGGTCATCCTGGCGGGCCGCGGCGTGCATGCGCTCCACCAGGCGCTGCAGCTCAGCCAGTTGTGCGGGCTGGATGAGCCGGGCGGTGCGGGTGATGGCCCGCTTTTCGACCAGGCTGCGGATCAGGAATAAATCGCGGATGTCTTCCTCCGGGATCTCACTGATGAACGTGCCGCTGCGCGGCCGCTTTTCAACCAGACCTTCTTTTTCCAGGCGCTGGAGCGCCTCGCGCACCGGACCCTGGCTGGTACCCATCCTGGCGGCGATCTCCAGCTCCACGATGCGCTGCCCCGGCTTGAGATCTTCGCTCAGGATCTGGTTCAACAGGCGGGTATAAATCTGGTCGGGCAGCGAGGCGATCAAATATACTAATCTCCATCAAGATTATCAATTATTGATCATTGATATTGTACCCAGGTTGGCAGGGGCTTTCAATGGGGAAATGTCGGTGATTACCCACAAATAGGAAGGGAATAGAAAGCTCTGCTCGAACGTGGTAAATTGAGGTTGCGAAACCAAATTTATCGTTAGGAGCAGAGCCAGAATGAATATAGCACTAGAAACCAGCCTTGCCAAGTTACCGAT
>DATKLX010000037.1:0-6180 GCA_035542155.1 Anaerolineaceae bacterium | reverse complement strand
GCTCCAGAATGCTCACCAACAGGACCGCATCGAACGTTTCGTCCGGATAAGGCATATCCAAAATGGTTCCATTGGAGAGCCTGGTCTGGATGCCCTTCTCTCTGAAGAAAGTGGATATCAGCTCTACCTCGGCGGTCAAATCCAGGCCGTAGATCTCGTGGTAAAGGCGGTTGAGATTGAAAAACGAGACACCCGAGCCAAAGCCGATCTCAAGCACCCGCTCACCCCCGCGCAGCTCACCCAGGCAAAGCTCGATCCGCCGCTGGTACATCCGCCCGATCACCGGCAGCCTGTAGAAACGGATGGGATCTTTCCGGTCCACCCCCAGGTATTCCGACAGCGGCAGCAGGATTAACCGCGGTGTGTCTTCCGGCACCTGATCCTGACCTCCTTCAAATAAATTTAATCCGCCGCGCGGCAAACCCGACCATGCGGATCAACAGCCAGCCGTGCTTCCAGCGCTGGATCTGAGTCGTGCCGTATTTGCGCTCGCGGTAGCGGATGGGCAGATCGAGGATCTTCAAGTTGAGCCGGGCGGCTCCAAAGATCAGATCAAAATCTCCGAAGGGATCGAAATCGCCAAAATACGCGCGATTCGCGGCGATGCGCTCGTAATCCTTTTTCCAGAGCACCTTGGTCCCGCACAGGGTATCTTTGACCGGCTGGCCGATCAGGTAGGAAAAGGCCAGGGTGAAGAACTTGTTCCCCAGGAAGTTGAAAAAGCGCATAGCCTGTTTTTCCATGGGATAGACCAGGCGCACCCCGTTGATCAGATCGCCCTTCCCGCCGACCAGAGCGTTGTAAAACCGCGGCAGGTCTTCGGGCGGTACGGTCAGGTCCGCATCGAGGATCATCAGCACCTCCCCACGCGCCCTGGCAAACCCCAGCCTGACTGCGTCCCCTTTCCCAATCCCGCTCTGCTGGACCGCCTGGGACAATATTCCAGGATGCTTCGCCATTTCCTCCTGGATGACTGCGAAGGTGTTATCTTTCGAATGGCCTTCCACAAAGACCAGTTCGGTCCCGCGTCCCATCTGCGGCGCCCGATCAAAGATGTGGGGAATATTGCCCGCTTCGTTCCGCGCGGGGACGATCACTGAGATCAGGGGCTGCTCTACCTCTGCGGAGGGAACCGGGTAGGGCCTGGAGACGATCAGGTTGGTCAGCGCCAGGGATTGGAACGGCCAGAGTTTGACCAGGTAGCGGTTGAACAGGTCCGCCAGAAGGGGTACGCGAAACGGGAAAAGAATCTCATGCCAGGAACGGATCACTTCCAGGCCGGCCAGGTTCTCCAGGCTGGCGATGTCTTCGACGGTCAGCCAGTTGCGCTGTAAGACCGGCCGGGCCACACCCAGCTTCTGGCCAAGCAGCAGGGGCATTTCCCACAGGCGGCTGTAGGTATTGACGATCACTCGCGTAGTGGGTTGGCACAGCCGCCGGACCTGTTCGAACGCTCGCTGGATATCCCACAGGTCGCTCAACAGATCAGAGAGGATAATATAGTCGAAGGTTTCTTCCAGGTGGATTTCATGGGCATCCGCCTGGAGAAAGACGAGCTGATGGTATTTTTGGCGCGCCCGCGCGATTTTGTTGGAGGAAAAATCGATCCCGATCCCTACCGCGGGCTCCAGCCCGGCCAGCAGGTCACCCTGTCCGCAGCCGAGCTCGACCACCCTTGACCCGGCCGGAACCAGCGCCCGGTAGATCTCCAATAAACGCTGGTGGTAGTAACGCCCCCAATTCACAGAGCGGTCTTCCCGGATCGCGTCCTGGTCCCAATAGTCCATCCGTTCTCGGGTATACCGGGCGGCGGAAAGATCCACGGATTCGGTTTCTTTTTTGGTTAACTGTTCCAAGAGAGATTTCCTATCGCAGGTAAATGACCCAAATGGTGAATCAAGGAATTCGAGCGATAAAAAGATATAAATCGCTGGCCGGATAGCCGCTGTAGACCAGGGGCTGGTGGCCAAATTCAGCGAGCTTTGTCCACGGGCTGTGCACGTCCTTTTCCCAGATCGTGCCATCCGAAAGGGCGTACGTATCCTGGATTTCGTCGCTCCCGACCAGATAGGTAAACCCTCTGGCTTTCAATTCGGGCAGCGTGATCGAGATGGGGACGCGCTCGAAGGAGATTTTGCGAGCCTCCAGGTCTGATTCTACCCAGGGGATAATATCCAGGATCGCCGTCTTATCCGCGGGTCCCTGGTGAGCCGAGAGGTATTCTGCCACCTGGACCTGAGGCACTTTGTAATTCTCCACGCGACGGACGTAGCGCAGCGTGGTGGCCACCCGGCTGAGCGAGGCGAGGAGAAAAATGGCCAGGACCAATGCCGGTGCAGCGCGTTGCCACAGCGAATGATATCCCTCCAACCGGTCCCCGAGGTGGCTCAGGCGAGCCGCCAGGAGCGGCCAGGCCGAGCGGAGCCAGTCGCTCAAGAGATCCAGACCCATGCCGGCGATGATGCAGATCAGCGGGTAGAGAACCAGGGCGTGGCGGGTATAGCGCTGGACGATCGGGGAAATGGAATACAGGTGAAGGACGATAAAACCGAGCAGCAGGGTCCCCTGGTGAGGATAGCGGGTGAACAATTTCCACAGCCCCAGCAACGCCAGAACCCCGGTCAGGAGGCCCAAACCGACTTCGTTCGAAGCAGCATTGACATAGGTGGAATTAAAGTCGGGCCGGAACATGCCCCGCAAATAAAAGAACACACTCTCGAAGCGGTGATTGCTATCCAGGATGTGGTACCAGGAGAAACCGGTGACCCGGTTCAACCATCCCGGAAGGTCGATGAGGAAATATGGGGCGGTGAGTAAAAATGCGCCTGCGGCGCCGCCAAGATAGGCAAATAACCGTTGCAGCGGCCGGCTGCGGTAGCGGGAAAAAATGAAGCCCAGGACCGGAACCACGAGCACCGCGGTGGCGCGGATGGTCAGGTTTACCATCAAGCCGGCCAGGATCCCGGCGATCAGATAAGGACCAACGCGGTTTCGGGAGTCCTCCATGCCGGTGAATACCGCGGCCAGCATGAATACGAACAGGGTCGCGACCAGCGCGTCGGGGAGGATATATGCCGAATAATAGAGCACTTCGCGGCTCAAAAAAGCATAGACGAACGCGGCCCCAAAGGCGGGCGCCGGGCCCGTCTTCAGGTATTTTCGCAAGACAAAGTAGATTCCCAACGGCGCGAGGCTGTTCAAGATCGAAAAGATCATGCGCGGGTAGATGAGCGGGATCCCCGAAGGGTGGACCGCATCAAAGATGGTCCTCGCGCCGGCGGGCGGCGATACGTACCCCTGGATGCTGGTCACCTGCTGGGTGCGGAAGCCATCGATCAGGCCTGCGGTTTCCCCGGCGGCCGTAAGATAGACCAGCAAATCTCCATAGGAGACGACCCCGTACCCTGGCACATCCAGCCCCGGTTTTAGTCCGGGGGTCGTCAGCATGTTCAGCGCCTGGGGATAGGTGACCACCTCGTCCCAAACGCCCTGGTAAGGCGCCGCGAAATGGATCAGGCTCAACCGGCCGTAGAATGAGAAGGCCAGCAGCAGGATCACCGCCAGAATGTCCCAGGTGTTCGCGGGCAGGGTCAGAGTCCGGAATTTCCACCGGAAGAACCAAAAGAGAAAGAATTGCAGTGGGAGCAGAAGGGCCCACCCCCAGAAGGGGAGCAGGCGTTGGAAGTAATACGGGTTCAGGGTGAGCAGCAGGTTCTGCTTGTAGAGCCCGAAGCCGACGAACAGGGCCAGCCAGGCGACGAAGTAGGCGACCAGCAGGTGTGGGATGCGGTTCTCCTGGTCCAGCAGCCAGGCATCGATCTTTGCGGTGGTCTGCGGGCGGCGGCGAAGGTAGACCAACAGCGCAGCCAGGCCTAGGGTAATCGCCAGGAC
Organism: Anaerolineaceae bacterium; assembly: GCA_035542155.1. Taxonomy (GTDB): domain Bacteria; phylum Chloroflexota; class Anaerolineae; order Anaerolineales; family Anaerolineaceae; genus DATKLX01. Next base: position 2,289 of record DATKLX010000037.1, on the reverse strand, counting down.
CGCGGCGAGCAGGATCAGCCGGAAGGTCGAAAACCCGAGAAAGCGGCTGTTCTTAAGGTCTCGGGCCATCGCCAGCAGGTAAATGAAGAAGAAGATGCCTTCCAGAATTCCCAGGCTGAGGTTAGTCAGGGTCATTCCCTCGAAAACGGGGAAAGCCGGTCTGAGTTTGGGCCGTTTTTCCAAGGTTGTCATTTCACCGGGTCAAGATACAACTTGTAACCCTGGATTTCCTGGTAAAGATCCAGTCCGCGGATCTGGCGCTGCTCTTCCGAACAGGTATCGCAGATGATCGCGCAGGGTCGGTAATCAGGCACTTCGTATTTTGCCGAGGGGGTCCCGCTGACGATCCACTCGATCTGCAAGTCGCGGCGCGGTGCGCCGAGAAAGACCCAGAACAGATACTCGGGGTCATCACCGCCCATCATCAGGCCCACTTTGGAGCAACCTCGCTCCTGGATGTGGGTGGTGATCTGGTTGATCACCGGATAAGCGGACGCCGACACCCCAAAGTACAAACGTTCTCGTGGGGTGGTGAGGATGCTCTGGACATCCGGGTTAAATGCGGTGGGGATCAAAGGCCGCGAATCGATTTTGAATAACCAGGGGAAGGATGTGATGGCCAGTCCAGCCGCCACCAGGACACCAATCTTCACCCGCTCGATGATCCCCAGGACAATCCCGACCACCGGAGCGCTGAGCGCGTAAAAGACCACTTCATATCTTGGGCTGAAGATATGCCAGCGATAGACAAAACAGTAGAGCAGAAAGGCGAGCGTGACCAGGCAGGCATAGATCAACGGCAGAGGGCGCAGCTTCTTCAGCGCCAGAAGGATCCCGGCCAGCGGGAATGCCGCCAAAACCAGCAGTGTATGGAATGGATTGGTGGCGATATCCTCGTTTGTGCTCGGCGGGCTGACCTGGAAGCGGCCTTCGGCGACGAGCCGCGTGTCCTGAACGTCGATCCCGATCCGCTCGTGAATGTTTCGGATCAGGCCATCGGCTGTTTCGTTCCACGCTCGCGCGTACGGCAGGCCAATATTCTGGCCCACGTGCTTGAGGACGTTCGAAACCAGGGCCGGGACGGTGTGGATGGCATTCCCCTGTGTCGTAACGTCGACCGGGTTCAGCGGACTGCCAAAAGTGATCAGGTTGCGGGTGAGATATCCGGAGTTGATCAGCAGAATCCCTGCCAGGGCGATTGCTCCCCAGCGCAGGGAAAAAATCCATCCCTTTGACTTAAGCATCACCCATCCCAACCCCAAAGCGGTGCAGGCCAGGTAGGGGAGAATGGTCGGCTTGGTGATGCAGCCTAGGCCCGCTGCAGCAGTGGCGAAGAGCAGGCATGGCTGTTCCTTGTTTTCCAGGAAAGCCAGCGCTTCGGCCGCCGCGCATACCGCCCAAAAGGCAGCCACATAATCGGTGATCGTGCTGGTGGATTCAGAGATACCGATCGGAAACGTCGCCGCGAATACGACCGCCAGCCATTGGGCATAAGGGCGAGCTCCAAGGCGCATGGCGATAAACGAAACCCCGATCAGGCTACCGAGCATGGAGATCCATTGGGGGAAATTCGCCAGCCGGTCTCCGTGCGTCAGGACGTAGTAGTTGAGTCCGATCAGCTCTGCGCCGGGGGTCATACTGTTCTGGCGTTCGATCCCGCTGGCATAGATTGCGATCGAGCGGTTCTGGGCCCAGTGGGCAATCCGGCTGTAATGATAGCTGAGCGTATCCCAGGTTTGCGGGGGGGTGGTCCAGGCGACCACCAGGGTGATAGCCAGGACTGCCAGGGTAATTAGCGCCAGGATGCGCACGTCCCAACCGGTTGGGATTTGGAAGCGGGGCAGTGCCAGGAGCTCTCCCCGGCTACGCTTGCCGAGCATCCACCCCGCTGCGGCCAGGCAGGGCAGCAGCCAGGCGATCACCAGTGCAGGTTGGGTGATGGCTTTGAACAGGCTGAGCAGCTCCAGGATCAGCACCAGGTAGAGGGTCCAGGCTACCGCCGCGCGCAGGATGGCGAGGCGGACATCTGCGGAGGGATAGCAGTTCTTAAAATAAAGGAAAATGCCCAGGTACGCAGCGAGAGGGAACAAAGCAAATAAGATCTGAAGCATGGAGGTATTTCGACTGCCTCTCCGGCCGAGGGATGGTTACAGCGGGCAATATTCTACAGGCTGGTTTTTTCGGTTGGATGTTGGCGGAGCCCGGATGCAATTGTACTATGTTCTTGGATGGAAGAAAACAACCCGGCTGGCTTCCAAATCAGCAGCAAGGTCAGAAACTGGATCAAGA
>DATKLX010000036.1:0-16408 GCA_035542155.1 Anaerolineaceae bacterium | reverse complement strand
TAGCTGATGTCCAATCGAGAGAGGTGGGTGAAAGCCTTGAGGTGCTCCAGCCCGGCGTTGGTCAGGCTACACGAGCTCAGGTTGAGCTCCCTTAGCTGCGGCAGGGCGGTCAGGTACCCCAGCCCGCGGTCGGTGACGTTGCGGTTCTCCGAGAGGTTGAGCGCGACCAGCCCGCGGAGCATCGCCAGTTGGGGGGAGATCTCCAGCAGATCCTGGTCGGTGATATTGCGCAGGCGGATACCGACCTCCTGATCGGGTGGGACGCGGATGAATCCCGGCCCGCGGTCGAACTCCTGCCATTCAGCTTCCCCTACCGGCCTCACCAGCACCTGCACCGCCAGCTCCGTGTTCAGCGTATTTTCTTCAGGAGTTGTTCTTGTTGACATAGGAAGAACCTCTTACCACTGTTCTCTACTCTCTGTTCTCCGTCTCTTTTTCTCTGTGGTGAATCTTTTTTATCCTTCCACCAGCCGCTCGGGCTTGAACTGGGTGGTATACAGATGCGCGTAGAGGCCGCCCTGCCGGAGCAGATCGGCGTGGGCGCCGCGCTCGATGATCCGCCCACGGTCGAGGACCAGGATCAGGTCGGCGGCGAGAATGGTGCTCAGGCGGTGAGCGATGACGACGCTCGTCCGCCCGGCCATCACCCGCTTCAGCGCCTCCTGGATCAGCGCCTCAGACTGGCTGTCCAGGCTGCTGGTAGCCTCGTCGAGGACGAGGATGCGCGGGTTCTTGAGAATCACCCGCGCCAGCGCGATGCGCTGCTTCTCCCCGCCGCTCAGGCGGTAGCCGCGCTCGCCGACCACGGTGTCGTACCCGTCGGGCAGGTCGAGGATAAAGTCGTGGATGTTGGCTGCCTTTGCCGCCGATTCGATCTCAGCCCGAGTCGCATCCAGGCGGGCGTAGAGCAGGTTGGTGCGGATGGTGTCGTGGAAAAGGTGGGTCTCCTGGGTGACCATTCCGATCTGCTCGCTGAGCGAGTCGAGGGTCACGTCACGCAGGTCCTGCCCGTCGATCAGGACGCGCCCGCCGGTGGGGTCGTACAGGCGGGGGATCAGGTAGGTCATGGTCGTCTTGCCTGCTCCGCTCGGCCCGACCAGGGCGACCAGTTGCCCTGGCTCGACCTGGAAGGAGATGTGGTCGAGGGCCTCCACGCGGGCCTGGCTGTGCGTGCGGGTCTCTTCGTCCTCTGCGGTTTCTTCTTGATCTGCGTCTCCGTTGTTTTTCGCCGCCGGTCTGGCCGGCTGGGAGCCCGACAGGGCCGTGCGGACGTTGTCCATAGCTCCCAGGCGCTCGACCTGGCTGAGCAGGAAATCCTCCTTGACCTCGTAGCGGAAGCTGACGTCATCGAAGGCCAGCCGGCCTTCCACGTCGCGCAGGGGGCGGGCGTCCGGGCGGTCCTGGATGTCGAGGGGCAGGTCGATCACCTCGAAGACTCGCTCGAAGCTGACGATCGAGGTGGCAAAGTCAACCGGGGCGGTGGCCAGGCCTTGCAGCGCGGCATAGAGATTGCCCAGGTACGCCCCAAAGGCGACGATGGTCCCGATGGTAAAAGCACCCTGGATGACGAAATAACCGCCCAGCCCGTAGACCAGGGCGGAGCCGACCGCGCTGAGCAGGCCGATGATCACGAAGAAAGTCGTGCCGACCACCGCACGCTGGACGCCGGCGTCGCGCACGGAGCTGGCCTGCCCGCGAAAGCGATCCACCTCGACGCTTGTGCGCCCGAACAGCTTGACCAGCAGCGCCCCACCGATGTTGAGGGTCTCGTTGGCCATGGCGTTCATTTGCGCGTTGGCCTCAAGCTGTTTCCGGGCGATCTGGCGCAGGCGCTCGCCCAGCAGCCGTGCGGCGAGGATGAAGAACGGCAGGATGGCGATGCTGATCAGGGTCAGTCGCCACTCGAGGGAGAGCATGATCCCAAAAAAGGCGACCGCCTGGATGATGTTGGTGACGATGTTGACGATGGTATTGCTGATCGCGTTCTGCGCCCCGATCACGTCGTTGTTGAGGCGGCTCATCAGCTCGCCGACTTTGGTGTGCGTGAAGAAGCGCAGCGACATGCGCTGGAGGTGGCTGAAGAGCGCGGTACGCAAATCGAAGATCACCCCCTCGCCGACATAAGCGTTGAGCCGCCGCTGCCAGACGTTGACCAACCCGCTGATCGCCGGGATGGCCAGCAGGGCCAGCGCCAGGCGGATCAGGCGGTTGACGTCCCGCGAAGGGATCGTGCGGTCGATCAGATCGCGCAGGATGAGCGGGGTGATCAGGGCGATGCCGGTGGTCGCCAGGATCATCAGCAGCATGCCGACGATCTGCCAGCGGTATGGTTTTGAGTACGTCATCACCCGGCGCAGCAGCGTCCAGGTGATCCTGGGCTTCTCCTCCGGCGCGCCCAGGTAGCGGAACCAGTGGGCTCCATAAAATCCCATACGAATACCTGCCTTTCTATGTGCGGGTATTGTACTACCGGAAGGGCGAGAACCGGGAATCGAGAACCGGTATCTTCGAAAAAGCCCAACCATCCGACCCATAGAAACCATTTCCAGGATCACCATGCGAAGTTTGTAACCTTTCGCTGCCAATCGCCCACTATAGAACAGAAACGGAGTTATAAAGAACCTGTGATCGCATCATCCGACGAGGATCTCGTCCGGCGGGCTCGTGCCGGGGATCAGGCCGCCTTCAACCTGCTGATCGAGCGCTACCAGGGGATGGCGGAGCACATGGCGGGGCGCATGCTGCCTGCTTCGGACGCGACGGGCGATATTCTTCAGGAAACCTGGCTGCAGGCTTACCTTTCCATTCGGAACCTGCGCGATCCCGGTCGCTTCCGGAGCTGGCTGGTCGGCATCCTGCTCAATCTGTGCAAAAGTTTCCTGCGCGAGCGGCAAAGACGCCGGGCCGGTTGGCCCCTGGGCGGAGTGGATGATGATTCGATCCCGGATCCCGAGGCAGGCAACCCGCTGGATGTTGCTATCGAGCGCGAGCTCCACCAGCGCGTGCTGGCGGCGGTCGAGGAGCTTCCGCGGGCCCAGCGCGACGCGGTGCTGCTCTTCTACTACGACTCGCTGAGCGTGGCCGAGATCGCCGCCATCTCCGGGGTGTCGGTCAACCTGGTTAAGGTCCGCCTGCACCGCGCCCGCCTGCAGTTGCGCGAGTACCCGCTTTCGGACTATTTTTCAGAAGGACAGCCTGCTTCGCGGGAGCCTGTAGAGATGACGGCTTCTCCGAATTTACCAATTACCAATTTACGGATTACCGAAGAGAGGAAGGGTCAAATGGTCGAGGTTTCTGTCGCGGATATCGTCAGGATGGACGAAAAGAACATGGTCGTGCTGCTGGAAAAGGGCGGCAACCGGCTGCTGCCGATCTGGGTCGGGCCTTTCGAGGCTTCCGCCATTGCCACCGGTCTGCGCGCTTTTCCCACCCCGCGCCCGATGACCTTCAATTTCATCGCCAGCTTGCTCGAAGCCCTCGACGCGAGCTTGATCGAGGCGCGGGTGGAAAGCCTCAAGGACGAGGTCTTCTACGGCATCGCCCGGCTGAAGAGCAGCCAGGGAGAGAAAGAGGTCGACGCCCGACCAAGCGACGTCATCGCCCTGGCCGTGCGCACGGGCAGCCCGCTGTACGTGGCGGAAGAAATCATGCGCTCCAGCGCAAAACCGGCCGCGGAGTTCAAGCCGTCCCTGGGAGAAGCGGCTCTGCCGCTCGGAGAGAATTTCGAGGCCTATCTGGAGGAGGTTCGGAAGGGGATGGAGAAGCCGCGTAAGGAGGATTGAGAATCAATAGATCGTTCTACTGGTTGTACTCAAGACCCTGAGGGCTTTCAAAACCCTCAGGGTCTATTTGGTCGTGGAGAGAATTGGGGGAACTTACGCCGCGACGGTAAGCATGGCGCGCAGGGCGTCGAGCTGGCCGGCGCTGCCCAACTTGGTGTTCTTGTCGGCGATGAACCTGGCGTATTCGGACATGAAGACTTTGCCGACCGGGCGCAGGTCGAAGTTCTCGGGGTGGTCGCGGAAGTATTCGCGGTGGACGCGGGTCCAGACCAGGCGGCCGTCGGTGTCGATGTTGATCTTGGTCACGCCGAGCTCCGCAGCGTGCTTGAACTGGCTATCGTCCACCCCTTTTGCTCCCTGGATCTTGCCGCCGGCGGCGTTGATCCGCGCGACCTCGTCCTGGGGGACCGAGCTGGAGCCGTGCATCACCAGCGGGAAGCCGGGGAGACGCTTCTGGATCTCGGCCAGCACGTCGAAACGCAGGCCCTGGGTGCCGCTGAACTTGAAAGCGCCGTGGCTGGTGCCGATCGCGCAGGCCAGCGAGTCGCAGTGGGTGAGGTCGACGAACTGCCTGGCCTGGTCGGGGTCGGTCAGCTTGGCGTTGGCTTCGCTGACGGCGACGTGCTCTTCCACACCGCCCAGTTGACCCAGCTCGGCTTCGACCACGATGCCTTTGGCATGGGCGGCCTCGACCACCCGGCGGGTAGTCGCAACGTTATTCTCGAAGCTTTCACTGCTGGCGTCGATCATCACCGAGCTGTAGAAACCGCTGTTGATGCAGTCGTAGCAGGTTTCCTCGTCGCCATGGTCGAGGTGGACGGCGAAGATCGCTTCGGGGAAGACCTGGTCCGCGCTGCGGATCAGCCCTTCGAGCATCAGCTTGTGGGTATACGAGCGCGCGCCCTTGCTGATCTGGATGATAAAAGGAGCCTTGCTGTCCAGGTTTCCCCGGAACAGGCCCATCGTTTGCTCGAGGTTATTAATGTTATACGCCCCAATTGCATACTTGCCATAGGCGGCTTCGAATAGTTTTTTGGTCGTGACGATCATGGTACACTCCTGAAAAATAGTGGTTTGCCCATCTGGAGAAAAACGAATTGGGGGTATTATAGCCCCAAAATCACGAACCGAGAACCGGGATTTGTGAACCGAGATCCGACCTTCGGCCGTTACTTCGTCAATGGGTCGCCTGGAGGAACCGGGCAATTCGGAAAAAAGATGGTTGGGATTATAATTCTTCCACATTCGACTGATCGTCACCATCCATGCCAGGCAGGAATACTTGGAATGAACGTATCTAAGATTTCCCTCATCACGGACAGCACCAATGACCTCCCACCCGACCTCCGCCAGAGATATGGAATCCGCACCGTCCCGCTGTACATTGCCTGGGGTTCGCAGCAGTACGTTGACGGCGTCGAAATGACCTCCGATGCGTTTTACCAGCGCCTGCAGCGAGACGAGGTCCTGCCGGGCACATCCCAACCCACCCCGCAGGACTTCGCCCGCGCTTACCAGCGGGCCCTTGACGAGGGAGCGGAAGAGATCATCGTGATGACGATCAGCAGCGGATTGAGCGGAACGATCCAATCGGCAAAAAAGGCCAGCGAGATGGTCAAAGCGCCGATCCATGTGTACGATTCAAAAGACACGACCATGGGGCTGGGCTGGCAGGTGCTCGCTGCGGTCCGCGTTCTGGAAGCAGGCGGCACCGCGGCGGAAGCTATCGCTGCGGCGGATGCGGCTCGCCGGAAAATGGTCCTGATCGTCAGCCTGGATACTCTGGAATATCTGCACAAAGGCGGGCGAATCGGACGGGCCGCTTATTTTATCGGTAGTATGCTCGACCTCAAACCGCAGGTTTTGTTAAACCACGAGACCGGTACGGTGGAAGCCGGGGAGCGCACCCGCTCGCGCGCCAAGGCGGTCGATAGTCTCTTCCAGGGTTTTCTGAAAAGAATCGACGTCACCCGGCCGCTGCGCGTCGCCGTCCAACATACCGGGGCATATGTCGAGGCGCAGGCACTCTTCGAGCGTTTCCGGACGCTGTACCATCCGGTAGAAATGGTCTCCACCCTGGCTACACCGGTCCTCGGCGTCCATGTCGGTCCCCGCGCCCTGGGGATTGTCGGGTACACCGAGTGAAAATCGTCCGCATCTTATTCGTCTGCACCGGGAACATCTGCCGCTCGCCGATGGCGGAGGCGGTATTTCGCCAGATGATCGTGGAGGCAGGGCTGGAAGATCGCTTCGAGATCGCTTCGGGAGCCACCTCGCGGTGGGACCTGGGCGACCCACCCCACCCGGGGACCCAGGCGGTGCTGCGCCGGCACGCCATCCCACTCGACCCGCTCAAACGGGCCGAGCAGATCAGCGCGGCGGATTTCTATTATTACGACTATATCCTGGCTATGGACCAGGAAAACCTGTCGGATATGGCCCGCTTCCCCGCCGAGAAAGTCCACCTGCTGATGGAATTCGCCCCGGGAAAGCCCGAGAGCGTCCCGGACCCCTATTACACGCACAATTTCGACTACGTCTACGACCTGATCCAGGCTGGGGCGAAAGGCCTGCTCGAGCACCTTCGCAAGGAACAAGGCCTGTGAGCGGTCTACCAGAGACTCTGCGCGTCGAGCTGGAAGGCCTGCTCGAAAGCCTGGGAGACGCGAGCCCCATCCAATCGGCGCGCCCGGTGGGGGGAGGCTGCATCAACAACGGGATGCGCCTGCAGACCCAAAATGAGACCTACTTTCTGAAGTGGAATTCCGACTCGCTGCCGGGGATGTTCCCGGCCGAGGCCTATGGCCTTTCCCTGCTGGCCCAGACCCACACCGTGCGCGTCCCGGCGGTGCTGGGCCTGGATGATGCGCCCTTTCAGCGCCCGGCCTTCATTTTGCTCGAGTGGCTGGATGGCCCACAGCCGGACCAAGCCGCCCTGGGCGAGCAGGTCGCGGAAATGCACCGGCTGGGCTTTTCTCCACGGACTCCGCCGGCCTACGGCCTGGACCAGGATAACTACATCGGCAGCACGCCGCAGCGCAACGGCTGGGAGGAGGATTGGATCACCTTTTATTGCGAGCGGCGTTTGCGGCCGCAGGCGGAGCTGGCGCGGCGCAACGGGCGCTTACCCACGGGGCGCCGGCAAAGGCTGGAACTGCTCATGGAGCGCCTCGACCGGTGGCTGGGCGGCGTGGAACGCCGGCCGTCCCTGCTCCACGGGGACCTGTGGGGTGGGAACGTGATCGCCGGGCCGCGGGGCGGCGCTTTGATCGACCCGGCTGTCTATTACGGCGATCGCGAGGCCGACCTGGCGTTTACCGAGCTGTTTGGGGGATTTTCAAGCCGCTTTTACCAGGCCTACCAGGCGGTCTGGCCGCTCGAGCCGGGCTACCGCGAGCGGCGCGACCTGTACAACCTCTATCACCTGCTCAATCACCTCAACCTGTTTGGCGAGAGCTACGGTGGAGAGGTCGACTCTGTCCTCCGGTGGTATGTTTCATAGCGCAAGCTTTCGCTTGCGGATCCGGTCGCGAACCGAAGTTTCCGTTACTCAACTTCCAATGCCTTCAGCAGCGCCTGGTTCACGTCCGGGCAGATTTTCGCCCCGGCTTCCCGCAGGGCGGCAATCTTGGCCGGGTTGGCGGCGATTCCCCAGGCGTGCACGCGAACATTTCCCCCATGCCGGTTGAGCAATTCCCCAACCTGGCGCACTGCGTTGACGCTGCCGGGAGAGTCTTCGAAGACTTGGATTTCCAGATCGAGAGACAGATCGCTCACTCCATCCAGCTCGCCGAGGCGGACGAGGCGCTCGGCGGCGAGGATCGACCGGCGCTCCTCGCGGGTCAGCGCAGCGAGAACCGCGCCGAGAGCGTGGACGGGGGAAGGTTTACACAGCTCATCGGGGAGACGGCCGATCTGGAATGCCGCCGCGCCGATCTCGCCATAGCCGATCAGGGGCAGCTCCTGGAAGCCAACGGGCTCGATCACCAGATCGGCTTCGCGCCCGAAGGCCAGGCGCGGCAGGCCGTCCGGCTGGCGAGGGGAGTTGGCGCGCAGGGTGTAGATCGCCAGGTCGATGTTCCCGGCCCGCCAGCGCTCGAGGAGCCGCTCGCGCAGGATAGGATCGAGGAGCGGCCGATCGTAATTCTGCAGATACGAGGGGATCTCAAATTCAGCCGGCAGTTGATAGCTCTGAGTGAATGCCTGGCTGCCGAGGGCGAAATGCTGGAAAATGCGCGTCGTCGCCGCGCTCAGATCGCGGGTGTGGCCTAATACATTCGCCAGGAAGAGGCTTCCCGCCAGGTGGGGGAAGGGCTTCTCCGCCGAATCCGGCTGGCACAGCTCCAGGGCCAGGCTGGCGTAAATGCGGCCGGGCTGAAAGGCGGGGGAAAGGATGCCGGTCAGCCTGTGGTAATCGATCTCGGGCGGGTGGAGGCCGCGGGCGCGCACGGCTTCACAGGCGGCGAGCAGATCGCCGGGGAGAACCAGGCCGGGATCCTGAGCCTGAAGCGCGTCGAAGATGGCGGCGAGTATGACGGCAACCATGTCCCACTCGCTGGTCATCGAGATCGATTCGAGGAGAGCGATCCCATCTTCGCCCGGGTAGAGGCTGCACAAACCCATACGCGTGGTGAAATAGTCCAGGGTGGCTTTCGTGCTGAGCCGGTAGCCATGCGGCTCGACCAGGACGCCGTCCAGGTCGAAGAGGAAAACCGTGCGGCGGCTCATCGGCGGCGTTTCTCCAGCTCGCGGTCGATGTCTGCCAGGGTCAGGCCGCGCGAGACCATCAGGACCAGCACGTGGTAGGCCAGGTCGGAGATCTCCTCGACCAGGCGCTGGTCTCCCTGGGATTTGGCGGCCAGGATCACTTCGACGGCTTCTTCGCCGATTTTCTTGACGATCTCGTCTTCGCCGGCGGCCAGCAGGCGGGCGGTGTAGGAATTGGGGGTGGGGTGGTCGCGGCGCTCGACCAGGGTGGCGTACAGTTCCTCCAGCATGGCGTCTCCTCGATGGCGAATTATATCCGGGAATGTAAAGGCGCAGCGGGCACATTCCGGCAATCAGGGTCTGAGACGATCCGCTGCGCCCTTACCGCGATAGTTCACGGTAAAAGCATGATCGTTCGCCGGTGTGGCAGGCGGGGCCGGCGGGGTGGACGCGGTACAGCAGCGCGTCCTGATCGCAGTCGATACGGATTTCGACGATTTGAAGCGTATTCCCGGAAGAGGCTCCCTTGCGCCAGATCTCGGCGCGCCTGCGCGACCAGAAATGCGCCTGGCCGGTTTGGCGGGTGAGCGCCAGCGCCTCCGCGTTGGCCCAGGCCAGCATCAGCACCTCGCCGGTCTCAGCGTCCTGCACGATCACCGGCACCAATCCGCGGTCATCATACGCCGGTTCGAGAGATTGGGTTTTCGATTCAGTGTGGTTCAATTTTCCTCTGTGGGCTCTGTGGTGAGATCTTTTTCCACCAATCGAACCGGAATGCCATTTGCAGCCAGCTCGCGTTTGAGATCAGGGATAGACAGCAATCCGTCATGAAATAGAGAGGCGGCGAGGGCGGCGTCGGCTTTGCCAGCGGTGAGCACTTCAATGAAGTGCTCTGGCCTGCCGGCCCCTCCAGATGCGATCAGCGGCACATTGACCGCTTCAGCCACACGGCGGGTCAGCTCGATATCGTAGCCGGCAAGGGTCCCGTCGCGGTCCATACTGGTGAGCAGGATCTCCCCGGCTCCCAGGGCGACGCCGCGGACCGCCCATTCGACCGCGTCCAGGCCGGTGGGGACCCGCCCGCCGCTGACGAACACCTCCCAGCGATCCTCACCCTCCACCCGGCGCGCATCGATCGCCAGGACGATGCACTGGCTGCCGAATTGCAGCGCGCTCTCGGTCAGCAACCCGGGGGTGCGCACCGCGGCCGAGTTGAGGCTGACCTTGTCGGCGCCGGCGAGGAGCAGGCGGCGGATATCTTTCAATTCGGTCACGCCGCCGCCGACGGCCAGAGGCATGTAGACCTGATCGGCGACGCTGCGCACCACATCGACGCCGGTGGCGCGGCCTTCGGGGGTGGCGGAGATGTCCAGGAAGACCAGCTCATCCGCCCCGGCGGCGTCGTACGTGCGGGCCTGCTCGACCGGGTCGCCTGCGTCGCGCAGGTTGACGAAATGGACGCCCTTCACTACGCGCCCATCGCGGATATCCAGACAGGGAATGATACGTTTTGCCAGCATAAAAAACCTTTACCACAGAGCACACAGAGACCACTGAGAAAAAACGAGAACCGACCTTCGGCCGAGAACCGTATCTAAGTCAATGGGTTATCTGATAGATAAGGCAGCCAGCTATTCTTGGACTGCTCCCTGCTCTCTGTTCTCCGTTCTCTGGGATTTCTTTGGTGAAAATAGTTGCTTTGGGTCAATGCTTCCATCGTACAGGGCCCGGCCGACGATGACGCCGGAGAGACCTGCGGCGCGGGCGCCGTCCACGTCCGCCAGGGAGTGAACCCCGCCGGAGGCAATCACGTTCAATCTCGAAGCCTGGGCCAGGTCGGCGGTGCGCACCAGATTGAGGCCGCGCCCGAGGCCGTCGCGGGCGATATCGGTGAAGACCAGCCATTCCAGGCCCTGCCCGGCGAGAGTGAGGGCCAGGTCCAGGTCGCGCAGCCCGCTGCTTTCCGCCCAACCGTGGACCCTGACCCAGCCATCCTGGGCGTCGATGCTGACCGCTACCCGCTCCGGCCCCCATGTGTCCAGGGCCCAGGCGAGCAGGTCCGGCTGCTCGATGGCGGCCGTGCCCAGGACTACCCGGGCAATTCCCAGGTCGATGGCGCGCCGCAAGCCCTCTCGGGAACGCAAGCCGCCGCCAAACTGGACCCGGGCTCCACCTGCAGCGGCTTCGTGGACCACGCCTTCGAGGGCCAGCAGATTCGCCCGGTCGCCTTCGCCGAAAGCGCCGTCCAGGTTGACCAGGTGCAGCCAGCGCGCGCCGCTCGCGATCCAACGGCGGGCTGCGGCGGCCGGGTCGGAGCTGTACGTGGTCTGGCGGACCGGGTCGCCCATCTGCAGGCGGACCACCTGTCCGCGGCGCAGGTCGATCGCGGGGAAAATGGTGAAGGCGACGCTCATGGCAGCTCTGCTTCGCCGATAAAGTTGGCCAGGAGTCGCAGGCCGATTTTCTGGCTCTTTTCCGGGTGGAACTGGATCCCGCAGACGTTTTCGCGCTGCAGGACGCTGGCAAACTGGATCCCATACCCGGTGCAGGCGATGGCGTCCTGCGGGTGGGCCAGCGCGCAGTAATACGAGTGGTTGAAATAGGCGTAAGGGCCATCCGGCATCCCGGCGAAGAGGGGAGAAGGCGCCTGGGGCCAGAACTGGTTCCAGCCGGTGTGGGGGATTTTCAGGCCCGGCCGTTCGGGGAAACGGGTCACCCGTCCGGGGAGGATGCCCAGCCCGGGGCGCTCGCCCATCTCTTCGCCGGTTTCGAGCAGGGCCTGCATTCCCACGCAGATGCCCAGGAGTGGATTCCCGCGCTGAATGGCTTCCTGCAGGGCCAGGTCGAGCCCGCGCTGGCGCAGCCCGTCCATGAAAGCGCCAAACGCGCCCACGCCGGGGAGCAGAATCCGCCCGCCCCGGCGGACCAGCTCGGGGTCGGCGGTCAGCATGACCTGGCAGCCCAGGTGGAGCAGCGCGTGGTGGACGGAATGGAGATTGCCGGTGCCGGCATCGACGAGCAATACCTGTGACATCAATAAAGTATCCCCTTAGTAGATGGAACCTGCCCGCTCCGGCGGGGGTCGATGCGGACCGCGGCTTCCAGGGCGCGGCCCAGGGCTTTGAAGATCGCCTCGGCCATGTGGTGGTCGTCGCGGCCGGAGAGCACCCTGACGTGCAGATTGCAGCGCGCCTGAACGGCGAAGGATTCGAGGAAATGGGTGAAGAGGCTGGTGGGGATCGCACCGAGGAGCGGAGCCTGCCAGTCCACCTGGATCATGGCGTAAGGCCGCCCCGAGAGATCGACGACCACCTGGGCCAGGCTTTCGTCCATGGGCACCAGCCCCGAGCCCATGCGGACGATACCCCTGCGCTCGCCTAGCGCCTGCTGGAAAGCCGCTCCAAGCGCCAGGGCGACGTCTTCCATGGTGTGGTGCGGGTCGACGTGCATGTCCCCTTTCGCCTGGACTTCCAGGTCGAACAGGCCGTGGAGGGCCAACTGGTCGAGCATGTGATCGAGGAAGCCCAGGCCGGTGTCGACCTCGCGCCGGCCACTGCCGTCCAGGTCGAGGGCGACGCGCACCCGGGTCTCGCTGGTGATTCGTTCTACGGCGGCTTTTCGGGCGCCGGGCGCGGGCGCGATCTCCACACTGCCCCCCGCGCTGGAAACCGGCCCACTCATCCGTGAGAGAACCGCGTCGCGCGCTTGCGGGCCAAACAACTGCTCGCAAAGCTGGACGCCCAGGTCGAGCGCTGTGGACCGATCCTGAGCAAGCAAGATACCCGGGGCGAGGAGAAAGCGCTCGTGCCGGGGATAGCCGTCGGTAGGATCGAGCGGTTCGCGGTAGGAGCGCTGTCCCACCGGACGGACCAGCAGCCCCGCGGAAGCGAGGAGCGCAGCTCCGCCGCCCACCGCGGCGCGCAGGGGGATCTCTCTGGCGGTACCCAGCCAGCCGAGAAAAGCGGGATCGGCGGCCATGCGTTCGGCGCCAGGCCCGCCGGGGACGACCAGGGCATCGTACCCTTCCAGCGGCTCACCGATGTGGGTGGGGCGGATGGGCTCGCTGGGCGGATCGCTTCCAAGTGGGGCGCAGTATTCGATCTGGGCCGGGTAGCGGTCGTCCAGGCGGGCCAGCGGCTCGACCAGTCCGGCCAGGTCGGCCGGATCGCAGGCGGGGTAAAGGACCAGCGCGATTCTCACGGGTTCACCTCCACTGCCTCCAGGGCAGCGATCAGAGCATCGGTATCCAGTGGGCGGCCCACGCTGACGCGCACCGCGTCGGCGAGCAGGGGAGTGTGGTAATAACGGACGAGGATACCCTGCCCGGCCAGGTCGTTTTTCAGATCCGGGGCCGCCACACCGGCTACCCGGTTGAGGATAAAGTTGGCCTGGGATGGGACTGGTTGCAGGTACGGGATTGCGCTAAGCTTCTGGAACAGGCGGGAGCGTTCCTGCTTCAACAGCTCCACCCGGCCGGCCAGCACGTCGAGATCGTCCAGAGAGGCGATCGCCGCGGCGCTGGCGGCGACACTGACGTTGTAGGGCTGCTTGATCTTCCAGAGGACCGGGGTCAGCCAGGCGGGAAAAGCTCCGTAGCCCACGCGCAGCCCGGCCAGGCCGGCCCACTTGCTGAAGGTTCGCAGGACGATCAGGTTGTCGCGCTGGCTGACCTGCCCGATGCGGGTCAGCCGCTCGCCCAGGCGTCCGCCTGCGGCAGAAAACTCGATGTAGGCTTCATCCAGGACGACGAGCACGTCCGGGAGGCCGAGCAGCGCCTCAATTTCTTCCGGGAGAGGCAGGCTGCCGTCCGGGTTATTGGGCACGGCGAGGAACAGCACCCTGGGCTGCTCACGGCGGACTGCCGCGCAAATCGCGTCGACGTCGAGGGAAAAATCGGCGCGCCGGTTGACCTCGATCACCTGGCCGGCGTTGAGGCGCGCGTCGAAGGCGTACATGCCAAAGGTTGGCGGGCAGATGACGACTCTGTCACCCGGTTCGAGCAGGGCGCGCAGGATCAGGTCGATGAGCTCGTCGGCGCCGGAGCCGGCGAGAAGGTTTTCCATGGGGATGCCAGTGAACCCGGCCAGGGCGGCGCGCAGGGCGCGGCTCTCCGGGTCCGGGTAGATGTGCGCGAAGCTCAGCCGGGCCAGGGCCTGGAGGGCAAGGGGAGAGGGACCGTAAGGGTTCTCGTTGGCGTCCAGCTTGACGATTTCGTTCGGGGCCCGCCCCAGGCGGAAAGATAGGACCTCGAACGGCTCGATAGGGGTATAGGGCGGGAAGGCGTGAAAGCGTTCGGGGATTTTCACAGGCGTTTCTCCGCGGCGCTGGCGTGGGCATCGAGGCCTTCAGCGGCCGCAATGGCCGCCGCGGCGGGGGAAATCTCGGCGGCGGTCCGGGGATCGAGGGCGATCAGGCTGACCACGCGCACGAAGTCCCACACGTTGAGCGCTGAGGCAAAGCGGGCCGAGCCGCCAGTGGGCATGACGTGGCTGGGACCGGCGACGTAATCACCGAGAACCTCGCCGGAGTGTTCGCCGAGAAAGACCCCGCCTGCCGCGCTGACCTTCTCCGTCCAGCGCCAGGGGTCCTGGACCGCCAGGCAAAGGTGCTCGGGAGCGTAGCGGTTGGCGAGCTCGACGGACTGCTCCAGGTCGCGGGTGATCACCGCTCCGCCGCGAGCGGGGAGCGAGGCGGCGATGACGCTTGCCCGGCTGAGGTTTTCCACCTGTTGGGCCACTTCGACCTGGACGGCCTCGGCCAGCTTGCGCGAGGGGGTGAGCAGGATCGCCGAAGCCAGCACATCGTGTTCGGCTTGGGCGAGCAGGTCTGCGGCGACCCAGGCCGGCCGCGCTGCGCCATCGGCGATGACTACGGTCTCGGTTGGGCCGGCGATCCCGTCGATGCCGACTGTTCCAAAGACCTGGCGCTTGGCCAGGGTGACGAAAAGGTTGCCCGGGCCGTAGATCTTGTCCACGACCGGGATGGATTGCGTGCCATAGGCCAGGGCGGCGATGGCCTGGGCCCCACCCACGGCATAAACCTCGTCCAGCCCAATAAGCGCTGCCGCGGCCAGGATCACCGGGGCGATCTTACCCGTACCCTGCCGGGGCGGGGCGACCAGGGCGATCTCGGGCACGCCGGCCACCTGAGCGGGGATCGCCGTCATCAGCACGCTGGAGGGGAGCGGCGCGGTCCCGGCGGGGACGTACAACCCCACGCGATGGATGGGGCGAACCAACTGTCCCAGCGTGCCACCCAGCTCTTGCGTCACCCAGGAGGTTCGCGGCTGGCGGTCGTAGAAACGGCGGATACGGTCCGCGGCTTGCTCCAGGGCAGAGCGCAGGGCGGGGGGCAGCTCCTCCAGCCCCTGGCGCAGCTCGGCAGAGGGGACGCGGAAGGCGGCGGGGACCGCACCGTCGAGGATCCGGGTCCAGCGGGCGAGGGCCGGGTCGCCTTCCTGGCGCACATCGCGGAGGATGTGCTCGACCGCCTGGGCCGGGGAGAGCGGCTCGCCAAAACGGGCAGCGATGCTCCGGGCCAGCGCCTCAGGGATGGCCGCATCTTCCAGGCCGGTCCGGCGCAGGATCGTTTTCTGGGCGGTCTCCAGGTCGTAGATGTTGAACATCGCCCCTCCTATGCTTCCAAAGCTTTGAGCATGGCAGTGTAGCGGGTCGGCTCTTCGTCGAAGATGTAGGTCACCGGGAGGACGACCACGCCGCTCCCGCCGATCTCGCGCAGCTCGGTGATGGCCTGGAAGATCTGGTCCCGGCGGACGATCAGGTTGACCGCGTACCAGTTCTGCTCCTCACCCTGGACGAGCACCCGCGAGATGGTCGGCCCTTGCAGCCCGCGCAAGGTGCTACGGTCCAAGATGCGCCCGGCGATCTCCTCGGGGGAGCGGCCGCGCATGTTGGCAAAAATGGCCAGGTTTTCACTGGCGCGCAGGTGGGCTTCGAAGAATTCGAGCAGAGTGCGGGCGATGCGCAGCGCCTCGGGATTGGACTTGAGCGATTGGAAATTGGCGATCAGGGCTGCCTGAGAGATCAGCAGAATACCGTCCTCGAGCGGGCGCAGGCGGTTGTCACGCAGCGTCTGACCGGAGGAAACGATGTCGCAAATCAGGTCGGCGTAGCCGATCGCCGGGGCGGTCTCGAGCGTCCCATCCGCGGCGATTAAGGTGTAGGCCAAGCCGCAGCCGTCGAGGAAGCGCCCGGTCAGATAAGGGTATTTGGTCGCCACCCGCAGCGGACGGCCAAGCGACGCGCTGCGGCCAGCCAGGTGCTCCACGCGGGTGATGGTTTCCCAGGTCTCGGGGATGGCCAGGCTGAGCGTGCAGTCCCCAAACCCCAGCGCATCGTGGAGGACGAGCACGTCCCCGTTCTCGCCGCGCCGCTCGGCGACCACGTCCAGGCCGGTGATGCCGAAGTCGACGCTGCCTTCGCGCACGCTGACCACGATGTCCGCCGGGCGCTGAAAGAGTACGTGGAGCCCGGGAAGCGCCGGGATCACGGCTTCGTACTGGCGCGGGTTGGGCTTGTAAACGCTCAACCCGCAGGCCGAGAGAAAGGCCAGGCTGTCTTCAGAAAGACGGCCTTTGGATGGTAGAGAAATGCGGATTCTTCGCTCGTCGGGTTGCGGCATCGCTCGCTCCTGGTCTGGATATAGAAAAGCCCCCCGCTGCCGGGGGGCTTTTTGGTTTTTGACAGGTATACCGAACCAGACCTCCGGTCAGATGGGGGGGAGGTTGGTATGGTGATGGAGAACGCAAATCAGGGCTGTCATTGGGTATAGTGTACCGGGTGGGGACTGTTTTGTCAATGCTTATCTTTTTTCGTGTTTGTCCCAAGATTGGTAGGCGAATTGGGAAAAATCGGCCAGGCAGTTTTTCTCCATGAAAGAGGATGGTGGGCTAAGCCACA
>DATKLX010000035.1:0-11795 GCA_035542155.1 Anaerolineaceae bacterium | reverse complement strand
CCGACGATTACCGGCCCAGCTTCGACCGAATTTTCCGCGACCATTTGCTCCCCGACGAGCCCAGCTTCTACATCCACGCCCCTGCCCGCACCGATCCGGCGGCGGCGCCAACCGGGCACGATACCCTGCTCGGGCTGGTGCCCTGCGGGCACCTGGACAGCGCCGTCCCCCAGGATTGGGAGGCTATGAAGGCCCGGTCGCGGGCGTTTATCCTCCAACGCCTGGAAAAAGAAGGGGTGGTCGATTTCGACCGCCATTTGAAGTTCGAGATTGCTTATACTCCGCACGATTGGGAGCGGCGCTTCCACTGTGCCAGGGGTTCAGCGTTTGGTCTCAGCCATAACTTCTGGCAGGTGGGCTATTTCCGCCCGCACAATCGCCACGCGCGTTATAAGAACCTGTATTTCGTCGGGGGGAGTACCCATCCCGGCACCGGCCTGCCGATGGTGCTGCTCTCGGCAAAGTTGACGACGGAGCGGATCATAAACGGGAGATAACTAAATCGAATAATCGTCTGGCGGGTCGACCGGCTCGGGGTGGACGGTGACGTCGGCGCCGGGAGCGATGAGCTGGATGGTCTGCTCGATAGTCTCCGTCAGGGCGTGCACCTCACTGAGCGGCTGGCTTCCATCCACGAGAACATGCACGTCGACGAAGATGTGCGCGCCGGAAGAGCGCACGCGCACCTGGTGGCAGTCCATCACCCCCGGCAGCGCTTCGACGGCTTTCTCGATTTTTTCCGCCATGCCACCGGGCGCCGAATCGAGCAGGGCCTGGATGGTACGCTGGCCGAGCTGGATGCTGACGATCATGACGATGATGGCGACTCCCAGGGCGGCAACGGAATCAGCCTTATCGAGGTACTTCAGGGCAGGGATCTTCTCAGAGAGCAGGACGCCGACCAGACCCAGGATGACGACGGTCGAGCTCCAGATGTCGGTACTGAAGTGTAGCGCATCGGCCTCGAGGGCCTGGCTGTTGTACTTTTTGGCTGTGCGGTACAGCATTCGCGAACGGGTGTAGTCGACGACGATCGAGATTCCCATAACGAGGAAAGACCAGACCGAGGCTTCAACGTGAACGGATTTGAAGAAGAGGCGCTGGATCGCCTCGATAATGATCCAAACACAGGTAACCAGGAGCAGCAGAGTTTCGAAAAGCGCGGAAAGGTTTTCGATCTTGCCGTGGCCGTAAAGGTGCTCGCTGTCGGCCGGTTTATCGGCGGCGCGCACCGCAAAGTAAGTGACCAGCGCGGCGACCAGGTCGAGCGCGGAGTGAGCGGCCTCTGCCAGGATGCCCAGGCTGCCGGTCAGCACCCCAACGATAATCTTCATGGTGGTCAGGCCGATCGCGGCGATCACCGAGTTGAGAGCGGCCCGGGATTTTTCCTGTTCGGCTTGGATAGAGGTTGATGCTGCCATTGTTTCTTAAATTTATCGAAGGGAGTTTTGGACACGGATTTTTCGGATTCAACGGATCAAAATGGATAAAAAAATCCGTGGAAATCCGTAAGATCTGTTTTATCCCGTGTCCAGATTTTTTATGGAGTGATAATGGAATTATATCAATAAAAAGGACATTAAACTCACAATTTCAAAAGAACACGGGCGATGGTGAAATAGATAAAAAGGCCGGTTGCGTCGACCAGGGTGCTCATTACCGGGCCGGAGACAGCGCGCGGATGATGGTGCTGGTGGTCTGCGAGCCGGCGTTCCCGCCCGTGCCGATCAGCAGAGGGACGAAGAAGGAGAGCGCTACCACGGCCTGTACCTCGTCTTGAAAGTGGCGCAGGACCGTGCCGGTCAGCATCTCGGTGACGAAGAGCAGGAATAGCCAGCCGATCCGCTTCTGGGCGATCTTGATCACTCCTGTGGCCAGGTAGGGCGTCTCCAGGGGGACGGTAGCTCCCATGCGCTGGATATCCTCGGTCGCCTCGTCCTGGATCACATCCACCAGGTCGTCGACCGTGATGACCCCCAGCAGAACGCTGTCATCGTTCACCACCGGCAGCGCCAGCAGGTTGTATTTTGACAGCAGGCGGGCGTACTCTTCCTGGTCGGTGCCGGCTTTGACCGAGATGAGGTTGCGGATCATGATCTCCTCGATTACGGTCTCTGGGGGGCCACGATCAGGTTTCTGAAGCCAACCACGCCTACCAGCTTCTTGGACTGGTCCACAACGAATAGCTAGTAGATCGTCTCGCTCTCGGGCTTCCACTGGCGCAGGGCGACGATAACCTCGCGGGCCGTCATCTTGGGGCGCAGGGCGAGGAATTCAGAGGTCATCAGACCTCCTGCGCTGTCATCCGGGTGGAACAGCAGCGGGCGGATCTCTTCAGGATCCTCCAGCCGGGCGAGGAGGGCCTGCGCCTGGTGGTCGGGCAGATCCTCCAGCAAGTCAGCCGCTTCGTCGGGCTGCATTTCATCGAGGATGCGCGCGACCGTTTCTTGCGGCAGGTTGGAGGCTAGGCGAGCCGCTTCTTCTTCATCGAGCTCTTCGAGGATGACCGCCGAGTCGGAGACGTTCAGGCGGGGCAGCAGGTTTTCCTGATCTTCGTCATCCAGCTCCGAGAAGACTTCGGCCTGGTCAGGGGAGCGAAGCGCCTCGAGGATGTGGATGGCGTCGTCCACCTGGTCTACCCCTTGGCGTCTCTCGACATTTCGGGGCAGCGGCCTGTGTCTCGCGCAGACGCCTCGCCTAACGAGGCTGTTCAATTCGGATTGATTATATACCCCCTCCTGCATCCCCTAAAATTGAAAAAGCGTTAATTTTTGAGGGAGGAAACTCTTTAGGACAGGTTCTTCGCCAGCTCCTCGGCCACTGCATTGATCGCAGCCCCCACCGCCGGCGTGACCGGCTCGTCGAAATCCATGGTTTCGGGCTGGATGCCTAATAAATAGACTGCACAGCCCAGCTCGTTGACCAGGTATTGGGCCAGGACCGAGGGCGGCAGGGTATGGGTCGACGAGCTGATCCCCCCGGTATCACGCCAGTCCAGCCAGCGGATTTCCCCCGGCTGCAGGCCCATCCGGGCCGCGTCAACCAGCAGCACCAGGTGCGGCGAAAATTTGCGCAGCGGCCCACTGAAGTTCTCGGGGGCGATGCCTGCTTCGAGGAGCAGCAAACCCGGTTGCTCTTTTTCCGCAATACGTGCGCTTAACTGGCGGACGATGCGCACCCCTGCCGCATCGTCCCCACGCAAATCATTTCCTATCCCCAGGATGGTGATCCGGGGAGTGCTTTCAGCCCTGCGCAGGCGGTTGAGCGCCGCCTTGAGCTGCGCTCGCCAGGATGGACTGGACATCGGCTTCATTCCCATAAAAGAACGTAAACGGCTCCTTCCGCGTAGCGGCCAGTTCCCATCGCTGGCTGTCCATGTTCAGGCAGTCGAACTTGCAGTCCACGACGCACTGCCCGCAAAAGGTGCAGCGGTCTGCCTGGTAGTGCATGACGATCTTCTTGGCTGCCCGGTCGATCACGATCAGCTCGAGGGCTTCGGCAGGGCAGTCTTTCACGCACAGTTGGCAGGCGGTACATCTCGAGGGATCGAAAAAGAGCTGCCCACGATAGCGTTCGGGAGAGGACTTCTTGACGAACGGATACATCTCCGTGACCGGTTTCTTGAACAGCGATTGGATAACGTTGCCAAACATCGATCCGATTTTCATAGCACACCTATCGATTTCAAAATAACGAGGACCAGAATCTGGACCAGGGCGAGGATCGACCCGAAGCGCCACCACATCCCAACGGTCTGGTCGATGCGCAGACGGGCAAAGAGCGCCTGAAGGATGGCCATAACCAGCAGCAGGCCGAGGGTCTTGAGCAGAAATTCGATCGGGTTGGCGATGCCGCCCAGGAAGAAGGTGGCTATCAGGGTCAGGCCGATAAGCAACTCGGCGTCTCTGGCGACGTGGAAGAGGGCCAGGCCACGGCCGCTGTACTCGGTCATCGCGCCGGAGACGATCTCGGTTTCAGCCTCGGGTGCGTCGAAGGGCGGCAGCTCAAGCTTTCCCATCAGCCCGATCAGAGCCACGATGAAGCTGATTGGCTGGGTAAGCAGGATCAGCCCCCAGTGACCGCGAGCGTAGGCGGAGATATCGCTGATCTGCCAGCTCCCGGCAACGATGGCCGGACCCAACAGGGCGAGGAGGAAGGGAGCTTCATAGGAGAAGAGCTGGGTCAGGGTGCGGGTCGCGCCGAGGACCGAAAAGCGGTCGATGGTATTTACACCCGCCAGGCCGATGCAGATGGTGATCATGCTGAGCAGGTAGAGGGTAACGATCAGGTCGCCGCGGAAGCTGAAGGAAGGCTGCATGCCTGCCATCGGGACGTACAATGCGGCGGTGAGGACGGCGGCAAGGGCGGCCACCGGCAGGGCGTTGAAGAGCGCCGGACTGACGCCGTCCGGAGTGATCTCCTCTTTGGCCAGGATTTTGACGATATCCGCCAGGGGCTGGAACCAGCGCGGCCCAATCCGGTTCTGTAACTGAGCGATAAGCTTGCGGTCCACCCATTCGTAAGCCAGGCCTACAAAGAGAATGAACAGGCCCCCGGGGAAGATCAGGAGAGCGAGGAGGGGAGAGATAGATAGGTTCATCGGTAATACTCGATTCCGTATTGGCGTAACTGCTCCCAGGTCCAGATTTTTGAGACTCCACCCGAAGCGGAACAGATCTGAACAGACCGGTCGCTGCAAGAGAAGCAGGGATCGATGCCGGCGAGAATCATGGGGATATCCGCCAGCTTGTGGCCGATGGCGGTGACCACCACCGAGGACCAGTTGCAAATGCTCGGGGTGCGCACTTTGATCCGCTCGGGCATGTCGGTGCCGTTGCTTTTGAGATAGTAGAAGAGCTCTCCACGCGGCGCTTCGACGCGGCTGACGGCCTCATTCTCCGGGATGCGGCGAGGCATCCTGACGGTGAGCTCGCCGGCGGGAAGGTTATCGACGATCAGCCGGATGACCCGCGAGCTTTCGAACAGCTCCTTGATGCGCACCACGAAGCGGGCGAGCAGGTCACAGCCGTCGTCCAGGATGACTTTGACGGGAAACTCGCTGTAGACCAGGTAGGGTGATTCGAGCCGGATATCGCGCGTGACGCCGGAGGCGCGTGCCGTGGGGCCGACCGAGCCGAGCGTTTCAGCCTGCTCGTAGGTCAGCACGCCGACACCGCGGGTTCGGCCGAGGAAGGTCTCGTCAGAGGTGACTACATTCATATAGTACTGCATGCGCTCGTCGAGATAATCCAGGCCGCGCAGGATCGCGTCGCGCTGCTCCGGGGTGATGTCGCACTTGACCCCGCCCAGCACGTTCGCTGAATAGTGGACCCGGTTGCCAGTCAGGCCTTCGAGGAGATCCATCACCGTCTCACGGTCGCGCCAACTGTACATGAACAGGGTTTCGAAGCCCGCCTCGTGGGCTGCTACCCCCAGCCAGAGCATGTGGCTGTGGATGCGCTCAAGCTCAGCCACGACCTGGCGAATGGCCTGGGCGCGGGGGGTTACGGTGACGTTGGCCAGCTTTTCCACCCCCAGGGCGTAAGCTGTCGCATGCACGTGGGAGCAAATCCCGCAGATGCGCTCGAGCAGGTACAGGTCCTGGATGTAGTTGCGTTCCTCGCAGCCTTTTTCGATCCCGCGGTGGACGTAACCCAGGCGGGCCGTTGCGCCAGTGACGATCTCGCCGTCCACGGTAAACTCAAAATGGCCAGGCTCCTTGAGGGCGGGGTGCTGCGGGCCGATGGGGATGATGAATTTTTCCGTTTTGGTTTGGTTTGCCATATTCTCTCCTCTCCACCTATAACTGGGCAGGCGCAGCCGGACCATGGTAGTCTTTCCGCAGCGGGTAAACGCCATCCGGCCATTCATCCGGTAGAAGCAGGTGGCTGGTATCGGGTGTGCCTTCAACTTCAATCCCGAACATCTCCATCAGCTCGCGCTCGTAGAGGGTCGCTGAAGGGATCAGTCCGCAGATGCTTGGGACGCGGGTATCCTTTATACTCGGCGGATGGACGCGCAGGTTGAGCACCGCATCGCCGTTGCAGAAATGGTACAGGACGACGAAGGACCCGCCGGTTATCAGCGGATCGGGCTCCGGGCCGTCATAAGCCGGTGCGAGCGCTGCCGCCAGGGGAAGATGTAGGCCGGTTATCGCGGAGAGATAGCCCCACCGGGCGTCGATCAGCGCTTTGACCGCGGGCAGCAGGTGGGCGCGCGAAATCGAGACGGTGAGGAGGTTGGGTTGGACCTGTTTGGTCCAGCGCGCCCAGGGTTGGAGCAGATCGGTAACCTCTTGAAAGGCAGTCTGGGTATCCATACTCAGCTCCTACTCCTGCACAGTCTCGGCAGGCAGGGTGATCGGTTCCGGTTTCTTCCCCTGTTTGAGGCTCTCCAGCAGTTGGACGACGCCGTAGATAATCGCCTCGGGGCGCGGGGGGCAGCCGGGGACGTACGCGTGCACCGGGATGACGTCGGAGATATTCCCGACGATGCCGTAACAGCCGCGGAAGGCCCCGCCCGAGATCCCGCAGGACCCGACGGCGATGACGAACTTGGGTTCAGGCATCTGCTCGTAGATGCGCAGTAGCCGGTCGCGGGACTGCAGAGTCACCGGGCCGGTGCAGATCATTACGTCGGCATGCCGCGGGCTGCCCTGCAGCTTGATCCCGAAGCGCTCCACGTCGTACCGTGGGGTCAGCGTGGCCAGGATTTCGATGTCGCAGCCGTTGCAGGAGCCGCTGTTGTAATGGATGGCCCAGGGGGAATTGATCCGCGCCCAACTGCGGATCCCATCGAGCACTTTATCGACAAAAATGGGTGTATGATCGGCCATTTTCGCTCCTATCCCAGCAGCAGCGCAAACAAAGCGAGAAGAAGGCCCACCACATAAACCCCAACCATGGGGGAGAGTGAGCCTGTCCCCACGACGAGAATGCCCAGGTGGAGGATGGCGAAGAAGAGGGCGATGACGAAGAACGGTTTATACCCTGGGACTGCCGCCCTGGTCGGTGCAGATTCGCCCGAGCTGTACAGGCTGGTCTTCATCGCGTTCTCTTTGGCGGGACCGGCCAGCAGGCGGCCCAGGCCGACGATCACTAGCACCAGGGGAATATAGAGCAAAAATGCAACTGGGGGAGAAAGCAAGATATTCACAGGTTAACCTCCAAAAGCGGCCAGGATGGCTTTTGCGCCTGGCCCGGTCAGCCAACTGACCAGATCTGGCCAGATGCCCAGGACGATCACGGCCAGGGCCATCAGGACCAGCGGAATATTCATTGTGGCGGGAATCGCCAGGCCCTGCTTGACGGTCGAAGACATCTCGCGGCGGTAGATGGCGTTGACCAGCGGGGCGTAGTATGCCAGGGAGAGGACGCTGTTCAGGGCGGCAAAAATGACCAGGGCCTGTACCCAGGGGACCTGGGTTTGGAAGCCAGCGACGAAGATCTGCCACTTGGACATAAACCCGGCGAGCGGGGGCAGACCGCCCAACCCGAGGACGGCGACCGAGAAGGCAATCGCAACCAAAGGATAGCGGCGGGACGCGCCGGAGAGATCGCCGACAGTCAGCGGACTATGGTCCCCGTGGGCAATGTGCAGCGCATAGAGCAGTGCGCCGGCCGCGAGAAAGGCCAATCCCTTCATGATCCCATGGTTGATCAGGTGGAAAAGCCCACCTTGCGCCCCTTCGACCTGGTGAAAGGTCACCGTGATGCCAATGCCGAGGAGCATGTAGCCGATGTGACTGAGGCTAGAGTAAGCCAGCATGCGCTTAACCTGGGTCTGGCGGAGGGCCATCAGGTTGCCGAACAGCATATTGACCGCGGAGAAGCCGAGCAAGATGGGTCCCCACAAGGAAGTGAGGTTCGCCAGGGGGGCCAGGGCGCGCAGCATGGCGACCAGGCCGGCTTCAATCACCACGCCAGACAGCATGGCGCTGATCCCGCTGGGGGCCTGGGAGTGAGCATCGGGAAGCCAGGTGTGCATGGGCACCAGGGCTGTTTTGACTCCAAAACCGATCACGAACAGGGCGCCGGCGGCGAGGAGGGCGGGGGCCAATTGGGCGGTTTTCTGCAGGTGGGCTGACAGGTCGAGCGTGCCGCTCGTCCCAAAGACCAACCCGATCCCAAGGAGGACAAATACCGAACCCACCGTGCTTTGAACCAGGTATTTGATCCCGGCCTCGAGGGCGCCGGCTTGCTTGTGGTAAAAAGCAACCAGCATGTACGAGGAGATGGCCATGGTCTCGAACCAGACCCACAGGTTGAACAGGTCGGTAGCGCAGCTCAGGCCGATTATTGCACCGATCATGGCAGTCAGCAGGGCGTAGTATTTATTTTCGCCGTCTTCCCCTGCGATGTACTGGCCGGAGAAGAGCATCACCAGCGTACCCAGTGCCAGGGCGACCCCCGAGAGGACCAGGCTGAGCCCGTCCAGGCGCAGGGAGATCGCGCCGTAGGTATAAACAGCCGGGCCGTGCGCCGCCAGGTATTGGGCTGCCAGGCCGAAGGGGATCCAGGCGGCGAGCAGGGCCAGGAGGGCGACCCAGCGAACTGGACTGGTGGCGCGCTCTACGCGCCCAGCCGGTCCCAGCCGCCCGGCCAGGTAGTTGACCGGCGAAGCGGCCAGGGGAATTGCGATTAACCAGACGAATGCAGTATCCATGTGGATCAGGCTCCCCAGATCAGGAGCGCCAGGACCAGAGCCAGTCCGGCGATAATTCCAGCGACGTTCCAGCTCAGGTAACCGGTCTGCGTGTTGCGCAGTCCCTCCGCGCTTTCACGGGTGAACTGGACCACCCCCTGGTTGAAGGTTTCGAAGCCAAAACTGTTGGCGGCGGCTTTCCCGACGCCCTGCAGGGCTGCTCTCATCCCGGCCAGCCGCTCGCGCTGCCACCAGGCTGCCAGGCCGAGGGCGATGATGAACAGGGCAATCCAGGTCGTCGGTGCCGTGACTACTTCTTCAACCATAGCCAGGGTCGACAGGGGTTCGATCTTGTGGAAGGGAAGGGTTTTATGGAGCGTCTCCGCGAAGGGGCCGCAAAGCAGCCAGGTGGTCAATGTGCCAAATGCCAGGGGGATCAGGGCCACCCTCATCGCTGGCCCGGCATCATGAGCGTGGACGTGTTTGCGCGGCTCCCCATAGAAGACCATCCAGACGCAGCGGAAGGTGTACAGGGCGGTCAGCCCCGCGCAGAGGAGCATGATGATCCAGGCCCACAGCGGACCTCCACTCAATCCGGATTCGAGGATCAGCTCTTTGCTCCAGAACCCGTTGAGGATTGGCAGGCCGGCCAGCGCCATGGCCCCGATCACGAACACAGTGCGAACGAGGGGCATCTTGCTCCCCAGGCCGCCCATCTGGCGCATATCCCGGGTGCCTACGGCGTGGATCACCGCGCCGGCGCCGAGGAAGAGCAGCGCCTTGAAGACCGAGTGGCTGAGCAGGTGGAACTGACTGGCGAAGATGCCGCCTGCCCCTATCGAATAGAACATATAGCCCAGTTGGCTTACTGTCGAATAAGCCAGGACGCGTTTCAGGTCGTTGGAGACCAGGGCCATCACGGCGGCCATCAGGGCAGTTACCATCCCGACGGCAATTACAGCGATCCTCCAGCCCGGCACGCCTTCAAAGGCCGGGTAGAAGCGGGCCAGCAGGTAAACGCCCGCGTTGACCATCGTGGCTGCATGGATCAGCGCGCTGACCGGCGTGGGGGCTTCCATTGCGTCGGGGAGCCAGGTCTGGAAGGGGAACTGGGCCGATTTGGCCGCCGCGGCGATGAGGAAGCCGTATCCGGCGACGGAGAGGATCGCGCCGGGCAGCGTCCCGGCTTTTTCAAGGAAGGTGCTGATTTCGTAGGTTCCGAATTGGGTGTAGACGAGCAGCGCTCCAGCCAGTAGCCCGATGCCGCCGACCTGGGTAATGATCAGGGCTTTGATCCCCGCCGCAACTGCCTTGGGATCGTCGTTATGGAAGGCGATCAAGCCATAGGAGCACACCGCGGTGATCTCCCAGAAGATGAACATGAGTAGCAGGCTGTTGGTGAGGACCAGGCCCGCCATCGCGCCGATAAAGAAGAGAATAAAGGCGTAGTAACGGCCGAGCTGGGCTTCCCCCTTCATGTAGTCGATCGAGAAAATCACCGCCAGAGAGCCGATGACCGTGGCGACCGCGGCCAGGAAAGCGCCCAATCCGTCGGCGAGGAATGTAAAATCGCCAAAGATCCCGCCCGCCGGTACGCGGATCACCACCTGGGAGGAGGTCTGCGGGAGGAGGGCCAGGGCAGACACGCCGGCCGCGACGGAGAAAGTCACTGCCAGTGTGTTCTGCAGACGCGGGCGATCGTCGCCGACGATCCAGACCAGCAGCGCGCCGAGCCAGGGAAGTCCGATGATAAGATAGATCAATATGGCTGGCATGCATTACCTCCGGAGAGTGGACAGCGCCTGGACGTCGAGCGTGCCCAGTTGCCTGCGGATCTGCACGGCGAGGGCCAGCCCCAGCACAGCGACGATCGTGTCGGCGACAATGACCGTCAGGGCCATGCTCTGTGCCAGGGCCATATTACCCTGGACTTTCCCCGCCATGATGATCGCCAGGAGGATTGCCTTCACCAGAATTTGCAGAGCCACCACGATCTTGATCAGGTTGCGGGTGATCAGCAGTGCATACAGGCCAACGCCCAACAGTCCCAGAACCCCAATGATGACTACGCTCAGCAGGTTCATACCTGTACCTCCTCACGTACCTCCTGAAGTTTTTTCGCGGATTCGACGTGGGCAGTGCGTCTGGATTCGGCCAGGATACCCAGCACTCCAAGCACCCCGGTGAAGATGATGATGATCTGGAGGAGCACATCCAGGCCGCGCTTATCCCAGAGCATGGTGGAGAATTGTTCGATCCCAGGGATGGGCACTTGCAGGCCTGCGCGTGGGAGGACCAGTATGGCCAGAAGGACGAGGGAGAGAGCCACCAGACCCCACGCCG
Source organism: Anaerolineaceae bacterium (assembly GCA_035542155.1). Taxonomy (GTDB): domain Bacteria; phylum Chloroflexota; class Anaerolineae; order Anaerolineales; family Anaerolineaceae; genus DATKLX01. Next base: position 809 of record DATKLX010000035.1, on the reverse strand, counting down.
CGGGCAGCGGGAAGATCGAGTGTGTGTTCAGGTCTTCTTCACCGGCGATGCTGATCGCGAAGACAAACAGCACGGTGACCAACCCTGCACCAACGCTCAGCTCGATCACCGCGATTTCAGGCGCGCCCAACAGGTAGATCTCCAACGCCACGAGCGCGCTCGTGCCGGCCAGCCACAAAGCTGAGACCAGCAAGCGCCGCGCTACAATTGCGCCGATTGCACAACCGATCGCACCGGCGATTATCAAGATGTGCCACATGGATGAAGTTATCCTTCCTTAGAAAAAAGATCGACCTACTGAACCAATTAATGGTTATACGTTGTTTTTCCCGGCTTGTCATGTGAAGGTTGTCCTGAGAATCACCTTACTATGTTCCATTTTTCACTAATAACGTCGAAATAGATTAACTTCAATTCAAGCATACCAATAGGGAGATCAGATGTCATGCATCCAAAGTGCTATTGAAGTGTCAATTATGGGGAATTTCATAGAAATAGACCGGGTTTGCGCCTTGGGCCACGAGCGAAAGCCTGTGTTACTCATTCAATCCATTGGCCTGAATCACCTCGCGGTACCAGTGTGCGCTCTGTTTGGGGATGCGCTGCTGCGTGGCGAAATCCACGCGGACGAGGCCAAAGCGCGGGCGGTAGCCGTGAGCCCACTCGAAGTTATCCATCAACGACCAGACGAAATAGCCGCGCAGGTCGGCGCCAGCCTGGAGTGCGTCCCGGGCGGCGAGGAGATGGGCGCGGAGATAGTTGATCCGGCCCCAATCGGCGACGAAGCCATCCGCGGCTGGCTCGTCGAC
>DATKLX010000034.1:0-23218 GCA_035542155.1 Anaerolineaceae bacterium | reverse complement strand
GCTTGCAGTTTCTCGGGCTGCTGGAGCACGTCGGCTGCTCGCCCCAGGATCTAACCGGCGTTTCCCTGGCCTCGGTCGTTCCGCCGATCACCCGCCGCATCATCCAGGCCTGCCAATCGTACCTGAACCAGCCGCCCTTCCTCGTCTGCTGTGATATCAAGACCGGTGTCACCATTCTGTATGACGATCCCAGCGCGGTCGGCGCGGATCGCATCTGCGACGCGGCCGCGGTCCAACGCCTCTACGGCGGGCCGGCCTGCATCGTCGATTTTGGCACCGCCACCACGTTCAACGCGATCAACAAAAACGGAGATTACCTGGGCGGGGCCATCGCCGCTGGGCTGGGAATCGCCGCGGACGCACTCTTTCACCGCACCTCGAAGCTCCCCCGCGTTGACCTGCAGGTCCCTCCCTCGGTGATCGGACGGAACACCGTCCACGCCATGCAGTCCGGCCTGGTCAACGGCTATGTAGCCATGACGGAAGGGATGATTGCCCGCTTCCGTCGCGAGCTTGGACCCGAGATGAAAGTAATCGCAACCGGCGGCCTGGCCGAGGTCATCGCTCCTCAAACCGATCAAATCCAGATCCACGCGCCGTGGCTAACCCTCGAAGGATTGCGCATTATCTGGGAGCTAAACCGGGACCATGACTGACCCAATCCAGGGAAAAACCATATTGCTGGGCGTCACCGGCTCCATCGCGGCCTATAAGGCGGCCGAGCTCGCCTCGAAGCTCACCCAGGCCGGTGCCCAGGTCGACGTCATTCTCACCCAGTCAGCGCTGGAGTTCGTCACCCCCCTGACCTTCCAGTCTGTGACGGGGCGTAAGGCCTACATTGACGCGGATCTGTGGGGCGGGGAAGGCCACGTCACTCACATCGGCCTGGGCCGCGCCGGCGATCTGCTGGTGATCGCCCCCGCTTCGGCCAACACCATCGCCAGGCTGGCTCACGGCATCGCCGATAATCTCTTGAGTGTGGCCGCGCTCGCCGCCCGCTGCCCGCTGTTGGTCGCCCCGGCCATGGACGCGGGGATGTTCGGGCACCCGGCCACCCAGGCCAACGTGGAGATCCTTCGCCAGCGCGGCGCGACGATCGTCGGGCCGGCTTCCGGCCACCTCGCTTCCGGGCTGGTTGGCGTCGGTCGTATGGTCGAGCCGGCTGAGATCGTTGCCCACATTCGCCTGATCCTGGCCAGAGACGGCCCGCTGGCAGGGCGTAAGATTGTGATTACCGCTGGTGGAACCCAGGAGCCCATCGATCCCGTCCGCGCGATAACCAACCGCTCCTCGGGGAAACAAGGCTATGCCCTGGTCGACGCTGCCCTCGCTTCCGGCGCGGAAACTGTGTTGATCTCTGCCCCGGTTTCCCTGCCGGCGCCGGCCGGCGCGCGTATCGTGAATGTTCGCACCGCCCAGGAGATGCTGGACGCCGTACTGGTCGAAACCCAGGACGCGGATGCGCTGGTCATGGCCGCCGCCGTGGCCGATTTTCGCCCGGTGAATCCCGCTCACCAAAAAATCAAAAAAGAGCAGGGACTCTCCCAGATCACCCTCGAGCCCACCCCAGATATCCTTGCCACCCTCGTTGCCCGGCGGGTTGGCGCCGAATCCTGCCCACGGGTGGTGATCGGTTTTGCTGCCGAAACCCAGAACCTTCTCGAGAACGCCGCCGTCAAGCTGCGGGCCAAGATGCTGGACCTGATCGTCGCCAACGACGTCTCCGCCGCTGACGCCGGGTTCTCCGTGGATACCAACCGGGTAACCCTCCTCTACCCGGACGGAAGTCGGGAACAGCTCCCCCTGGCCACCAAAGCCGAAGTTGCGGAAGCCGTCATCGACCGCCTGGTCCACATGTTAAACCCAACGTAGGGCGAAGCCTTCGAATATGCATCGGTCTTCTTAAAAATCAGCAAACCAACCGAAGGTTTCGCCCCTAAGCCCCTAAATCAATCATTCTGGGCCTTATTCAGGAGTAGGGGTCGGCCTGCGTGTCAATCCACACTGCGGACCAATGATAATACTTACCCCTTTCCTATCTGGGGTTTTTACTATCCTCACTTCTCGGTTTATAATCAGAGGGGGATCCAATCTGCTCTCCAACCTTGCCAATTGATACTTCTCTCTGACTGACCACGGAAATCTGTGGGTCCATATTTCGATAAGGATACCATCCATGACCAAAGGCGTTTCTTTCCGCTTGTTAACCTCCTTGCTGGCCGTTTGTATCGGCCTGGTTGCCTGCCAACCCGCGGCCTCTCCAGCCCCTAATCAACAAACCCAGATCGCCATATCGGCGGGTGAGACCATCACCGCCATGCCGACTAACACTCCCTTCCCGCCTGCCACCGATACGCCGGTACCAAGTCCAACCGCCACATCGACTGCTACGGTGATCCCAACCACCACGCCGTTCGCCTTCGGCCCGGGAAATTATCCCGCGAATGTCGATCCGCTGACCGGCCTGGTCGTGTCCGATCCGAAACTGCTCGACCGCAGCCCCCTGATGATCAAAGTATCCAACTTCCCTGCGACCGGGCGACCTCATGCCGGTCTCTCGGCCGCGGACATCGTTTTTGATTACTTCATGGGTGTTGGAGAAAACCGTTTCCTGGCTTTGTATTACGGTCAGAATTCGGACAAGGTCGGACCAATCCGCTCCGGTCGTTACGTGGACGCCCAACTGGTTCCCATGTACCAGGGTTTGTTAGGGTTTGCTTACGCTGATATAAAAGTGTACAACAAAATCATCGGCACGCTTGGCAACCGCGCCTTCGTCCCTGGGGGAATTAACTGCGCTGCTATCTGCGACGATGGTCATAACACGGTGATCAGCGTCTTTGCCAATACTGCCAAGTTTACCGAGTTGGCTGCCAGCCGTGCCATAGGCAATCAGCGCCCTCACCTGGAAGGGATGAGCTTCAATTCAGTTCCACCCCAGGGAGGCAAATCAGCTAACGACGTGATGGTCCTCTTCAGTAGCTTTACTCGCGAGGAATGGCGTTATGATCCCTCGACTGCTACGTACCTGCGCTGGACGGACCCCGGCGACACGAACGCCAACAGTCCCATGATCGCGCTGACCGACCGCAACACGGATAAGCAACTGGCCTTTTCCAACGTAATTATGATTTTTGCCATGTATGTCGAATACGCCCCCACTCTTCACGACATCATGATCACCAATAACCAGGCCGGGCAGAAGGCCATATTCTTCCGGGATGGCCAGGCTTACGAAGGCATCTGGAAATCGGTTGGGGCCAATAAGCCGATGCAGTTTTTCACCAGCAATGGTAAACCGTTCGAGCTTAAGCCGGGGAATAGCTGGATCCACGTGATGGGCACCAACTCCACTGTGAAGCAGGACACTTCCAACTGGCAGGTGCAGTTCTTCCTGCCCTAGAGACGCCAGCCTTTTATTGAGTATAATTGATCAAAATTTTTTCGATGAGGCAGCCCCGCATGCCTGTAATGGTGATTTCTGACATCCACGCTAACCTGACCGCTCTAGACGCTGTCCTCGAAGATGCTGGACCTGTTGATGCTGTCTGGTGCCTGGGTGATCTGGTGGGATACGGTCCGGATCCAAACGAATGTATTGCCCGCGTGCGCGGGTTGAGAAACCTCATCTGCCTGGTCGGCAACCACGACGCCGCCGCCTTGGGTGAGATCGACGTGGAAACCTTCAACACTGAGGCCAAGCTCTCCGTAAAGTGGATGCAGACCGAGCTGACTGCCGAAAGTATGGCCTTTTTACGTGACCTGCCCGAGCGGATCGTCGTCGGGCAGGTCACTTTAACCCACGGCAGTCCGCGTAACCCGGTCTGGGAGTACATCCTCGATACCCGCGTCGCTCGCTATAATTTTTCCCATTTCGACACCGATTTTTGCTTTGTCGGCCACACCCACCTGCCCGTGGTCTACACCGACGCCCACAGCCCGGCCAGCGTTCACCTGGCCATCCCCAAATCCGAAACCCGGATCCAGCTTACCCCGCGCGCGATCATTAATCCCGGGTCGGTGGGCCAGCCGCGGGACCGCGATCCACGCGCCTCGTATGCCATTTTCGATCCCGAGACGAACACCTGGAGCTACCGACGGGTCAATTACGATGTCGCCCAGGTCCAGAAGCGGATCCTGGCCGCGGGTCTTCCCGCTCGGCATGCCATTCGCCTTGCCGAGGGCTGGTAAACCACGAGTTCCGCCACGGAGCGGAACTTTTTGTTGAATTGAACGTCCAGGTTGTAGAAAACAGAGCCGACATCGCAGTAGAAAGAAGGTAGAAAATGAAGAAAGCCTGGAATGGTATTGTCATTTTGCTCGCCCTGGTACTATCGGCTTGCTCGGCCGCACAGGCGACCCCGGCTCCCGGGGCGCCCGCTGCCCCGCCCCCTTTAAGCCAGTCTCTTGGAAAATCTGTTGATTCCAACCTCCCGCAGGAAGCCGCACCCGGCGCCCCGTCGAAGTCCGGGTCCGGCGCCAACGCTGCTGCGATCGAGCGCCTGGTGGTCAAGACCGCCAACCTCACCATCGTCGTCCCCGACCCTCCAGCGTCGCTCGACGCGATTTCCCAGATGGCGAATCGCCTGGAGGGGTACGTAGTCACCTCCAATTCTTACAAAACCCGCACCGATGACGGCCGCGAAATCCCTGAGGCCAGCATCACCATGCGCGTTCCCGCCGCGAAGCTGAATGACGCGCTGAGCGAGATCAAGCGTCAGGTCAAAGATGCTCGCACCGATGTGCTCATCGAGAGCGTCACCGGAGAGGATGTCACCCAACAGTACACCGACCTGCAATCACGCCTGAAGAACCAGCAGGCTGCCGAGGCCCAGTTGCGCGAGATCATGGCCTCCGCCACACGACCTGAAGATGTGATGAATATCTTCAACCAGCTCACCCAGGTCCGCGAGCAGATTGAAGTCCTCCAGGGCCAGATCAAATACTACGAGGAATCAGCCGCCATGTCGGCGATCACCGTCCAGTTGAAAGCGGAGGAATCGGTCGCCCCGGTCTCCATTGGCTCCTGGCAGCCTGTAGGGGTTGCCCGCGACGCGGTTCAGGCGCTGATCGCTACCTTGAAATTCCTCGTTGGAGTGGCGATCTATCTGGTTCTCCTCGTCCTGCCCGTTGCCATCATCATCTACATCCCGCTCCGGCTCATCTGGCTTGGCGTTCGCCGCTGGCGCAACAGCCGTAAAAACAAAGAAATGGCCGTTCCCCCGGCCTCCTCCAACCCGCCTGCCTCAAGCTGACGAACGGTCCGTCTGAAAATCTGGACCCTGAGGGTTTTAGAAACCCTCAGGATCTTCTTTCGAATGGATCGGGAAGGCCGATATTATCTTTTTTCGAACCAGATTTCCATCTCCGCCGAGCGATCGAACGCCACCTCGCATCGGAAAACCCCCTGGCTAACCGGTAAGCACTCCACCGGCTTTCCATCCAGCCACGCCGAACTGGGCGGCCTGGGCAGGCTGAACATTGCTTCTCCATGAATCGTTCGCGGCAAAACCCACCTGACCCGTTGGCAGTCCCCCTCCCGAACCCATGCAGCCAGCTCCAATCCCTGGGAAATGTGCAGATCGCTCCCCAGGTACTGCGCCTGGTTCGGGTAAGCTTTTCGGACTGCCAATAAGATCACCCCGTGAGCGGCCACATCCAGTGCCGGCGTTTTCCCTTCCGAGACCAGAAAAGTCTCCCGGCCCCAGTATGAACGGGCATAATAGGCGCCTTTTCCCAGGTGGTAATCGCCGAGATCCAAAAACACTGTCCTTGGCCCATCCTCCCAGTTGATCCAGGCAATCAGCGTCCAATCCCCTGCCGGTCCCGTCAGGTCCAGGCGTAAACAATGCGGTTGGCCCGAGTCAAACCAATCCAGGACCATTGCCCTGCGGTCGATCAACGGCAGCAAGTTCGCCGCCAGGTGCAGGCGTTCCGCTGGAACACCCGGCAGGTTGTCCGAGAGCAGCAGCGATCCGCCGGTCAGCGCCATCACGGTCGCCATCGTCTGGATCTCGGCCAAACTCAACTCGCAGTCCGGCCGGACGAGCAGGCAGTCCGGGTCGTTGATCCACCACCGCCGGTGAAGCGCCGCCCGGGTAATGGTGTTCTGCAGCGCGTTTCTCGCGCAGGGCATGTTAGGTTCGGTGGAAAAGAATGACCTGACGTGGCGGTACGGCGGCGTCCATTCCCCGCTGACGTCCGTACTGATGCGCATCGCCTCAAACAGGCCCAGGGCCGGGCCCAGGGGAACTCCACAACCCAACAAGGTCGTCTTGGGCCCCGCTGCTTCCCGGATATTCTCCAGGGCAGCGCGGAGCGTCTGCGCGCGGTTACGGGTTGGATCGTGGCGCCGGCCCGGCAGGGCGGCCGCGTACAGAAAATCGAGCTTGAGATAGGGGAAACCCCACCGGTGGGCGGCAGTAGACACTACCCGGCAGACGTGTTCCATCGCAGCAGGATGAGTCAGGTCGAGCGCGGTTGTGAAGGCGTCCCAGTTAAATCCGGCATGCACGGGCTGTCCTCGCGGGTTGCGCAGCAGCCAGTCCGGGTGCTCCTGGACGATTCTGGCCTGCGGATGGACGATGAATGGCGCCAGCCACAGCCCGGGCGTTTTCCCTGCCTCACGGATCGCCCTGGCCAGCGGCGTGACGCCTTCTGGAAAGGTCTCCCGGAAGGAGAACCAGTCCCCGACCTGACTCTCAAACCCATCGTCAATCTGGACCAGGTCCAGCGGCAGGAACGGTTCGACGGCTTTCATGCTCGCTACATTGTTCAGGATCCGTGCAGCGGTCACCTTCGTGTAAAACTGGTACCAGGAACACCAGCCTACCGGGGCCGGCCCGGCCGCAACGATCCCATGTTCGCGTGCTACCGCCTCGAGATAGACCCCCAGCGGATCCGGACTATCCAGTTGAAGCGGGGCGCAAACTGCCCAATCGGTCTCGACCACCGCTCCCGGGTCCACGCGCGCTCCATCTCCGCTGGCCCACATCTGCACCACCAGCTCCTTCTGAAGGCGGGCTTCGAGAGATCCAAAATGCCGCTTTTGGGAGAGAAACCCCAGCAGCAATCCTCGGTGGGACCCCCGGTTCCCGACCACCCCGAAAAAGTCTCCCCCGAAATGCCCCCGGTCGCGCGGTCGCGGCGTCGTCGGATTGAACCACATCGCTCCTTCCAGCCAACCCAGGCGCGAAATTCGTGCTCGTTCTCCCGCGCCGTATGTGCGGGTACCTGACCAGGATTGCCAGCCGTTAGAGAAAAAAGCTGCCTCTTCCGGCGGACCGGGGATCTCGATCCGACTACCCGGAAAAGCCCCTGCGTTGAGCATTTCAATCTCGTCTAGAAATAAAGGAGCGGAGCCCTGGTTTTGGATTCTCACCATCCAGAGCAAGAAGCGCTTTTCCAGGGCGAGGATAAAGCGGATTTCGATCTGCAAATCGTGCTCATCCTCCATCCGCCCTTCCAGCGTAACCTGCTGGTTTGGCCCGTCGATCGCTGCCGGGAGTCCATGATCGTCAGCGACCGTCTGTTTCAGGTGCCATACCTTCGAAGAAGATTGAAATTTTCTCCCTCCCACCGAGCCGGAGATTCCCAGGCAGGACCGGATGCAGCCGAAATTACCGCTCAGGATCCAGGCGCCCTGTTCCGGGGAGACTGCGAATTCGAAGGCTGCGTTGACTTCAACCATCCTCAAATCCGGATAGCTAATCTTACCATGAAACAGGTTATAATTTTTTGGATGAAGACCCAAGGCAGCTCGCTTCGCGGCTGTTTTTTGGCCGCGCTTCTCATCCTCGTCATCCTGATTTTTATCCCGATCGGGATTAAGCTTGCAAATCCCGATCGAACCATAGCCACACCGGTAACGCCGCCGCAGGTATCCCATCCTTTCGAACAGCCTGCCCACAGCCGGAAGCCGGTTCAGGCCGGTTTGAATGTGGTCTACGCGGAAACAGATCCTTCTCTGAAATCAACCACCCTGTGGGCCCTGGCAGTCGGGCATCCTTCCCAACCGCAGAAAATCATTTCTCTGGCTCATAAGACGGGAAAGCCACTTTCCAGCAAGGTTTCCCCGGATGGCACCCAGATTGCCGTTCTTCAGATCCCCGCGGACTCCTCACGTGAATATGAAGGCACTCTCTGGCTGGTCGACCTGGCAGGAGCAAAGCCACGCTCGATCGCTTCCCGCGTCACATTCCTGGGTTCTTGGTCAAATGATTCGCGATCTTTCGTGTACGGGAAAAAGGCCGAAATCGGAGCATCTGCCAATCCCGGAGCAGCGCTGCGCTTCGAGCTCTGGCAAACCGACCTTTCCAACGGAGAATCCCGGCTGATGGTCGCCATGGATAGCGCACGGGATCTTCTCCCACTTGGCTGGGCATCCATGGATGGCCGGTTTTATCTGGGGATGATAAATATGGAGGGGCAGTGGTCCGTTCGTGGATGGAATCCGACATCCGGCAAGATCGACCGCGAGATGGCGCTGCCTGAAGGGCAGAATATCCGCACGCTGACACTCTCGCCAGACGGCAAAAAGCTGCTCATCGAATACAACCAATCCGCACAGGCGGTCCTCGCCCTGGTAGACCTGGACGGCACCGGGTTTCAGCCCCTGCTCAGCGAATCTTCCACTGGCAGCTCACCCTCTTTCACTGCGCTGTGGTCCAGCGACAGCAGCCAGCTTCTCATCGCCAACCCACCTGGATTTTCCTCCAAAACGTTCGAGCAGCTCGATATCGCCTCGCTGAAATCCGACCCGATTCCGGTAGAGGAAGATTTGAGTCTTCTGGGTTGGTCGCCCGATCGGGCATGGATCGTAGTCCAACAGGCAGGCTCTCAAAATCCGGAAATATGCCTGTTAAATCGGCAAACCGGAAAAATGACCGCTCTGGCTCAGGCAGTTCCTCAAAGCCATCTTTCCTTTGCTGGTTGGATCGTTTCCCCTGGTTAATATAAAACCTCCCTGGAAGGGGGCTCCAGCCCTGCCAGGGAGGTTTAAGGAGAATGCATTCTTATGATATCTCCCAATCGTTAGGAATGCATGAATTCAAAATAAGGGATGGATGAGAAAATCCTCGTCAGCCCAGGCTGGAGAGGAGATCCTCCAGTGAAATAGGGCCGGGACGCAAAATGACCGGTTCTTCGCCGGTGCAGTCCACCACCGTAGACGGCAGGCCGCCCGGGCAGGGACCGCCGTCGATCACCAGTTCCACGCGGCCTTTGAGCTGCTCTAAGGCGTCCTGAGCGGTAAGTGGATTGGGCTCACTCGAGCGGTTGGCTGAGGTTGTCGCCAGAGGACCCACGCTGCGCAGCAGGCTCAAGGTGAACTCATGGTCTGGCATGCGCACCCCAACCGTCGGTCCCGGGGATAGGACCTGGGGTAGGTCTTCGTTACGCGGAATGACCAGGGTCAGTGGACCCGGCCAGAAGAACCGGGCCAGGCGATATGCCATCTCTCCCGCTCCAGGAGAGACCTGGTCAAGCTGCTCGGGTGCGCCGAGCAATACCGGGATGGCTTTCGAGGCGTCTCGTCCCTTGGCTTCGAACAGGCGTTCGATCGCCGCGCTCGAGCGCACGTCGGCTGCCACACCGTAGACTGTATCTGTTGGGAATACGACCAACCCGCCTTGCCGGATGGTTTTGATAGCCCGATCCTTGGCTGTAGGATCTGTCATCAATAATGTCTGGGTTTCCATCTTGCCCTCTAAGAAGGTGAAGCATCGATCCGTAGAAGGCGGTCGTTGCCCGCCAGGTCTTTTTGGATCGTGATTGCGGCGGCTGGAAACGCAGCCCGCGCCGTGCGGATCGCTGCGGGTCCCTGCCCGGCCTCAATCTCCGCCAGAGCCAGACCGCCAGCCGCCAGCAACCGCCGTGCATCCTGCAGGAAGCGCCGGATCACGGCCAGCCCATCACCGCCTCCATCCAGGGCAAGTGTGGGCTCGTGGTGAGATACTGGTAGGCTCTCCAGCTTTCGGGTGGGGACGTAGGGTAGATTGGCTGCCAGCAGGTCGAAGGGGCCGCTCAGGCAGCTCAACAGATCCGCCTGGAACAGGGGCATCCGGTCCTGTACGTTGTGCCGTTCCCGGTTCGTTCGCGCCACTTCCAGGGCAGCGCGGGAAAGATCTCCGGCGAAAACTGTTAGTTCTGGCTGGTTCACCGCCAGAGCCACGGCGATGCAACCCGAACCCGTTCCCGCCTCGGCAGCGCGCCTTCGCGCCGGCCGGGCTCGCAGCCAGCCAAGCGCTGTATCGACCAGCAGTTCCGTCTCCGGGCGGGGGATCAGCACGTCGGGCGTAACGACAAAATTCAGCCCGTAGAACTCCCAATGGCCCAGCAGGTGAGCCAGCGGGGTTCCCGCAGCCAGCCTGTCCAGGCCATCCACGAAGAGACCCTCCTCCTCTGAAGTGATCTCCGCCTCGGGATGCGCCAGGAGCCAGGCTTTGGGTCGCTTCAGCACGTGGGCAAGGAGCACCTGCGCATCCATTCCCGCGGTTTCGCTCACCGCCGCGAGGCGGATTCGCGCCTCCGCCAGGCAGCGGCCCACGTGGACGAAGAGGCGGGTTTCAACGGACAGAGAATTTTCCTTAACCTTCACCCTCGTCCACCCCGGTCAGTGCCAGCCGCTCGCTTTCATCGCGCAGCGAAAGCTCGTCAATGAACACGTCCAGATCCCCATCCAGGACCCCGGAAAGATTGTAGGAAGAGACGTTGATGCGGTGGTCGGTGACCCGCGACTGGGGGAAGTTGTAGGTGCGGATTTTTTCAGAGCGCTCGCCGGTCCCAACCTGCGAACGGCGCGTCTCGTCCAGCTCCTGCTGGCGTTTCTCCTGTTCGATCTCGTACAGCCGCGCGCGGAGGATCGCCATGGCCCGGATCCGGTTTTGTAGTTGCGATCGCTCGTCCTGGCAGGCGACCACTATCCCTGTGGGGATGTGCGTGATGCGCACCGCAGTCGAGTTTTTCTGTACGTTTTGGCCGCCCGCCCCGGCTGAGCGGTAGACGTCCATCTTGATGTCCGCTTCGGGGATCTGGACATCGACCTCCTCAACCTCGGCCAGTACCGCCACGGTAACGGTCGAGGTATGGATTCGCCCCTGGGCTTCGGTGGTTGGGACGCGCTGAACCCGGTGTACGCCGGATTCAAACTTTAACTTTGAGTAAGCCCTTTTCCCCTTGACCATGAAAATGATTTCTTTATATCCGCCAATCCCGGTTTCGTTTTGCGACAGGATCTCCACCTTCCAGTTCTGCCGCTCGGCGTAGCGGCTGTACATGCGGAATAGGTCCGCGGCGAACAGTGCGGCTTCATCGCCCCCGGTCCCGGCGCGAATTTCGACGATTACATTGCGCTCGTCGCGGGGATCTTTCGGCAGGAGCATGCTCTTCATCTCCCCCTCCAGTTCTTCCAGCTTCGGTTCGAGCGCGTCGATATCGCTCTGCGCCAGACCGCGCATCTCTTCGTCATCTTCTAAAACGAGCTGTCGGGCTTCCTCCAGTTGTTTGAGAGTCTGGCGGTACTCGCGGGCTTTCTCCACGATCGGCTCGATGTCTGCCCGCTCCTTGGCCAGCTCTGCGGCGCGCTGGTAATCCTCCCCAACTTCGGCCAGCTCGCGGTTGATCTCTTCGTAACGTGCTTCAATTCCTGCAACTTTATCCAGCATAAGGACGCCATTCAATAGATAGGATGTGTAGTGGAGATTATACCAAAGAGACTTACAAATAAACCGTGCCCGCCAAATCTGCCTGCCTGCTGGCATGCCTGGCGGCCTGTCACGGTTATTGGATCTCGGACGCGCTCCGTTCCCTCCTCACCGTTCTCGGCTCTCCTTTCTCATTCTGACGGTTCTCGGTTCTCGTTCTTTTTTATTGCCTTTTATTCTCTTTATAGTTATAATATTCACAAATTCGCCAGCGAAGGAGCCGTTATGACCGTTCTCTCATTATCCCAATGGCAGTTCGCAATCACCGCAGTGTATCATTTCTTCTTCGTCCCCCTCACCCTGGGGCTCTCATTACTGACCGCTGTCATGGAAACCATCTACGTGAACAGCGGTCAGACGGTTTATAAAGCCATGGCGAAATTCTGGGGAAAGCTTTTCCTGATCAACTTTGCCATGGGTGTGGTGACCGGGATCGTCATGGAATTCGAGTTCGGGATGAACTGGTCGGAATACTCCCGATTCGTGGGCGATATCTTCGGCGCCCCCCTTGCGATTGAGGCCCTCACTGCCTTTTTCCTAGAGTCCATCTTCATCGGGGTTTGGATCTTTGGTTGGAACAGGCTCTCCAAAGGCGTCCACCTCCTTTCGATCTGGCTGGTCGCTCTGGCGGTCAATATCTCCTCCCTGTGGATCCTCATCGCCAACTCCTTCATGCAGGAACCGGTCGGTTACAGGCTAGAAAATGGGCGCGCCGTGATGTCCAATTTCTTCGAGCTGCTCGCTAACCCCAACGTTTGGGTCCAGTTCCCACACACGGCTCTCTCCGGGTTCACAACGGGGGCGTTTTTCGTGATGGGCATCAGCGCCTATCACCTGGTACGCAAGCAGAACGTGGATTTCTTCCGCCGTTCCTTCACTATCGGGGCGGTCGCTGGGATCATCGCCATCTTTCTGGTCATTCTCGTCGGCCACAGCCAGGCTCAACAGATGGTCCGCACCCAACCGATGAAAATGGCTTCCGCAGAGGCGCTCTGGAACACCGAAAACCCGGCTTCCTTCTCGTTGATCACGATCGGCAATGAGCCTGAGCACCGTGACGTTTTCGCCATTCGCATCCCCAGAATGCTCAGCCTGTTGGCCTATAACCGCCTGGATGGCGAGGTCAAGGGAATCAACGATCTGCAGAAAGAATACGAGCAGACCTACGGCCCGGGGAACTATGCCCCGCCGATCGCGGTGACCTACTTGTCCTTCCGCCTGATGGTTGGCGCCGGATTCCTCATGCTGTTCCTCGCCGCCTACGGCCTCTTTCACGCCACGCGCAACACCCGGCCGGAGAAGATCCGTTTCCTCAAATGGTTCCCCTTTACCATCGCCCTGCCTTACCTGGCCAACACCACTGGCTGGATGATGACCGAGCTTGGGCGCCAGCCCTGGGTGGTCTTTGGCTTGATGAAGACTGAAAAGGCTTTCTCGCCTACCCTGACACCCGGCATGGTCCTCGCCAGCCTGATCGTCCTGACCTTGCTCTACGGCGCCTTGATGGCTGCGGATATTTATCTTCTGGTCAAATACGCCAAGGCTGGACCGCAAGAGCCCAGCAGGGACGAAACCAGCGTAGAAGCGATTGCCCTCTAGGAGGTGGCCCATGGATCTCAACACGTTATGGTTTATCCTGATCGCGGTGCTTTTCACCGGTTATTTTATCCTCGAGGGCTTCGACTACGGTGCGGGGATCCTTCTACCCATCCTCGGCGCCAGCGATGCCCGCCGGCGGGTCATCCTCAACGCCATCGGACCGCACTGGTCCGGCAATGAAGTCTGGCTGATCACTGCCGGCGGCGCCATCTTCGCCGCTTTTCCGGTCTGGTATTCGACCCTTTTCAGCGGGTTTTATCTTCCTCTGCTCCTCATCCTGATCGGCTTGATTCTGCGTGGAATCGCGATCGAGTTCCGCTCGCTCGATGCAAATCCGAAGTGGCGCTCGTTCTGGGATTGGGCATTTTTCATCGGCAGCGCGCTGCCCGCTCTCCTCTGGGGTGTCGCATTCGCCAATTTCGTTCGCGGCGTGCCGATCGACTCGCGCCTCTACTACGCCGGTGGTTTCTGGAACCTGCTCAATCCCTTCGCCCTGGTCGGCGGGTTGGTCTCTTTCCTGGGCTTCAGCGCTCACGGTGCAGTCTTCCTATCCCTCAAAACGACCGGCGAGTTACAGCAGCATTCCAACCGGCTCGCTTTCCGCTTGTGGATCCCAACCGTGGCCGCCATGGTCCTCTATACGATCCTGTCTTACTTCGAGACGGATTTCCTCACCAAGATGGGCGTTAACCCGGGGCCCATTCCCTTCGGCGCACTGATTGCCCTCCTCACCGCTGGGTTTTTTATCCACCAGAAGCGCGATGGCTGGGCCTTTCTCATGACCTCGCTGACCATCATCCTCTCGGTAGCTACAATCTTCATGCAGCTCTATCCGCGCGTACTCGTCTCGAACCCCAACCCGGCTAACAGCCTGACCATCTACAACAGCGCCTCCGGGGTCACCACCCTTACCACGATGAGCATCGTCGCCGTGATTTTCGTCCCCATCGTCCTGGCTTACGAGATCTGGACCTTCTGGGTCTTCCGCAAGCGGGTCAGCGAGAAGGTAGAAACACTCCATTACTAAACCGTCTTCCCTTATTACCCGCCTGGTCATCCTGGCCGGTCCGGTGTGGGCTGCTCTTGCCCTGACCGTCGCCTTTGGCGCTTTTGGAGCCCTCCTGACCGTTCTCCAGGCGCGCCAGGCGAGCCGGATTATCACGCTGGCCTTTTTACAAGGGGTCGGGTTGAGTGGAGTCATTCCCCTCGCCTGGACCCTGCTGGGCTTTATCCTCCTTCGCGCCCTCTGCGTCGGGGGCGCTGAAATCAGCGCACCCAAAATGGCGGCGCGGATCAAATCCCACCTGCGAGAAGTAGTCTATGCCCACCTGCAGCGACTGGGCCCCGCCTATACCCAATCCGAGCGGACGGGTGAGCTGACCGTTGCCCTGAAGGAGGGAGTCGAAGCCCTTGAAGGTTTTTATAGCCAGTATCTCCCCCAGCTTGGCCTGGCGGCACTGATCCCGCTGGCGATCCTGTTTACCGTCTTCCCCCTCGATCTGCTCTCCGGGCTTGTGATGCTTGTCACGGCCCCGCTGATCCCTTTCTTCATGGTTCTCATCGGCAACCTGGCCGAAGGGCTGACCCACAAGCAGTGGGCTCTTTTGGGGAAGCTGAGCGCTCATTACCTTGATACGCTCCAGGGGTTGGAGACGCTCAAACAGCTCGGGCGCAGCCGCGACCAGGCTGCCTCACTGGCCAGAATGGGGGAGCAGTACCGGGAAGCCACATTACAGGTGCTGCGCGTCACCTTCCTCTCCGCCCTGGTCCTCGAGCTGATCGCCACCCTGAGCACCGCCATCCTCGCTGTTGAGATCGGCCTGCGCCTGCTCCATGGAGGCATCGCCTTCGAACAGGCGTTGTTGATCCTGATCCTCGCCCCCGAGTTTTACCTGCCCCTGCGCGCCCTGGGCCAGAAATTCCATGCCGGCGCGGCCGGGATCAGCGCTGCCCGGCGCGTATTTGCCATCCTCGACCAACCCGCGCCTGCTACGCTCCGCGAGCCGGCCCATGTTTCCCTCCCCCCATCGAACTGGCCAATCACCTTCCACGGCGTTTCATATTCTTACCCGGGGAACCAGCTCGCCGCCCTGGACCACATCTCCCTGACCCTCCGGGCCGGCCAGAATATTGCTCTGATTGGGCCAAGCGGCGCTGGCAAGACGACCCTTTCTTACCTGCTCCTCCGCTTCATCCAACCCACGAGCGGCTGGATTTCCGCGGCAGGCGTGCCCCTGGATGAGCTGCCCATCGAAGCCTGGCGCGAGCGGATTGCCTGGGTCCCGCAGCGCCCGCACCTCTTCCACGAGAGCATCGCCGCCAACCTGCGCATCGCCCGGGCGGATGCAGCGCTGGATGACCTGCGCACAGCGGCTCGCACGGCTCACCTGGATGAGTGGATCCGGTCTCTTCCTGCCGCTTACGAGACAGTCATCGGCGAAGACGGCGCCCGCTTGAGCTCTGGCCAGGCGCAGCGCCTGGCTCTGGCGCGAGCCTTTCTCAAAGATGCTCCCTTCCTTATTCTTGACGAGCCCACCGCCAACCTCGACCCGGAGCTGGAAGCCAGCCTCGAAGCGGATACCCGCGCGCTGGCTGCCGGGCGGACCGTCCTGACCATCGCTCATCGCCTTAGCACCGTCTCCCGCGCGGACCAGGTCCTGGTCCTCGAAGGCGGGCGGATCGTTGAATCAGGCTCCCCTTCTAATCTGCTCAGCCAGGCCGGTCTCTACTGCCGGATGGTCGGCGCTTTTACGTCCGAAGGAGGCCTGCCGTGATCCGCAAGTCTGTCCTTCTGCGCCTGCTTACCTTCCTCAAGCCATTTGCTGGTGAGGTCTGCCTGTCGGTCCTCTCCGGCCTGGCCACCGTTGCCGCGGGAGTCGGGCTTATCGCCACCTCAGCCTACCTGATCTCGGCCGCGGCGCTTCGCCCCTCGGTCGCCGACCTGCAGGTGGCAATCGTCGGCGTTCGCTTCTTTGGCCTCAGCCGCGCCGTATTCCGCTACCTCGAGCGCCTGGTCTCCCATTCGGTCAACTTTCGCCTGCTCACCCGCCTGCGGGTTTGGTTCTACGAGCGCATCGAGCCGATCGCTCCTGCCGGGCTGCAGGACTACCGCGGCGGCGATCTGCTCGCCCGCGCGATCGGCGATATCGAGACTCTGGAGGCGTTTTACGTTCGCGCCGTAGCGCCGCCCATCGTCGCCTTGCTGGGTGTGCTTGCCGCCTGGCTCTTCTTTGGTCGGTACGCCCTGAGCGCGGCATCCCTCCTGGCATCCGGCATGCTCTTCGTTGCCGTCGCCCTTCCGCTGCTGTCCCACCGCCTCAGCCTGGCTCCCTCACGGCAGCTTGTCGAATCTCGCGCCGCGCTGAACGCCGCCCTGGTCGATGGGGTCCAGGGGCTGCCCGATCTGCTGGTTTTTGGCGCCGCTGGCTCCCATGCGCAACGCCTCCGCGACCTGGACGCTGCATGCCGGTCCGCTCAAAGGAGAATGAGCTGGATCGCCGGGCTCAACGCGGCTGCATTTACCCTGGCGGCCCACCTCACCGCCTGGGGAGTCCTGGTCATCGTCATTCCTCTGGGTTCCAGCGGACAAATGGAGGGTGTTTTCCTGGCCATGCTCTATCTGGGCGCGATCGCGAGCTTCGAGGCGGTGCAGCCCCTGCCCCAGGCCGCTCAGTACCTCGAGACTAGTTTGCAGAGCGCCAGGAGATTGTTCGAGGTCGGCAAACCGCCTCACTCCACTGAAGCGGTTCAGTCGTCAGAAAAATATTCTTCCAATCCAGCCGTCTTCATTGATTGGCTATGCGAAGATGAAGGACTCTCCCCCCTTCGTTCTGGCCTGTCCATCCACGATTTGTCCTTCCGCTACCATTCCGACCTGCCCATCGCGATTGACCATCTCAACCTCGATCTTCCCCCCGGCAAACGAATCGCCATCGTCGGCCCCAGCGGCTCCGGAAAATCGACCCTCATCCAGATTCTCCTTCGCTATCGCGATTTCGACCAGGGCCAGATCGCCTGGAATGGGCAAGACATTCGCCAGATCTCGCCCGGGGAGCTGCGCTGCCAGTTTGGACTGGTCACAGCCAACCCGTATCTCTTCAACACCAGCCTGGAAGAAAACCTTCGCCTTGGCTGTCCCCAGGCTACTGCAGATCAGATCCAGGCGGCGCTCGCTGCCGCGCAGCTTCAGAATTGGGTTTGCGAGTTGCCGGAGGGGTTATACACCCGCGTCGGGGAGCGCGGTCTGCGCCTCAGTCAGGGCCAGCGCCAGCGGGTTGCTCTTGCCCGCGCCCTGCTTCGTGACCCGGCCCTGCTCCTCCTCGACGAGCCAACCGCTGCCCTCGACCCTCTGACCGCCCAAACGGTTCTTTGCAACATTCTTGATTTGTCTATGCGAAAAAGCCTGCTCCTCATCACCCACCATCTCACCACACTTGCTGCCATGGACGAAATCATCGTCCTCTCTCAGGGCAAAGTCATCGAGCGCGGCACCTTTGCAGAGCTGATTCAGCCCGGCTCTTCCTTCACTCTTATGCTCGCGGCCCAGAAAAATACGATGACCATCTCCTATCCAGACCGGTAATAAACCAGTAATAATTGCAGGGCGGAACCAATTGAACACCCTCGCCGTCTTACCTGCAAGAAACCTAGAGTCCACGCCGATGGACCGGTTCCTGGAGGTGAGAGATGAAGGCCCGCTACATCCTGATTTTGATTCTGGCCCTGCTGTTTTCCGGCTTGATGATAGTCCCTCCCGCTCACGCCGACGGGGTGATCATTCCCCAGCCGCCAATCTGCGCCACCCCCTTCGCCGACCAACGCCAGATCTATCCCTGCCCGCCCGTACCCAGCCCCATGGAGCAACTGGCGGTCAAATACCACCACGTCACCGTGCACATCGAGAATCAGATCGCTGTGACCCACGTCGACCAGGTCTTTTTCAATCCCAACGACCACACCATCGAAGGCAGCTACCTCTTCCCGCTGCCCGCCGGCGCCGCGGTGGATAACTTCTCTTTGTGGATCGATGGAAACCGTGTCAAGGGCGAGATCCTCGACGCCGCACAGGCCCGCCAGAAATACGAGGACATCGGCCGCAGCCTGCGCGACCCTGCCCTCCTCGAGTATTCCGGCCGCGGCGCGGTGCAGGCCAGCCTCTACCCTATCCCACCACACGGCGAGCGCCGCATCGAGCTCGAATATACTCAGGCCCTGGTCGCCGACAATGGCCTGGTTCATTACGTCTACCCGCTCAATACCGAAAAGTTCTCCGCACTGCCGCTCGAGGACGTCGCCATCCGGGTCGAGATCGACTCTCCCGAGCCGATCCGCGCCGTATACTCTCCAACCCACCCCATCGACGTTCAGCGCCCGGACAGCCAGCATGCCCAGGCCGGCTATGAGGCCAAGAATCTCCGCCCCGACAGCGATTTCGGCCTGTATTACTCCGTGGGAGAAAGCCAGGCCTTCCACCTGCTGACCTTCCGCGACCCCAACGACCCGCTCGATCCGGACGGTTTCTTCCTCGCCCTTTTAGCCCCCAAACAAGAAGTGGATGACGTCCCTCTGCCCAAAGATATCCTCCTCGTGCTCGACCATTCGGGGAGCATGGAAGGCGAGAAGTTCAAGCAGGCCCAGGACGCGCTGCGCTACATCCTCAAGCACCTCAATCCCCAGGACCGCTTTAACATCATCACCTTTGGCAGCAGTGTCGAGACCTACCGTGCCGACCTGCGCCCGACGGACGAGGCGGCTGAGGCTCTGCTTTGGGTCGATGGCCTCAGCGCGCGGGGCAGCACCGATATCAACCGCGCCCTGCTTGAGGCCGCCGCGATGGCGGACACCGAACGCCCCATCTACCTGATCTTCCTCACCGACGGCCTGCCCACGGTCGGCGAGACAGACAGCAATCAAATCCTGAAAAACTTCTCTGCTGCGGCGCGCTCCAACTTGCGTGTGTTCTCCTTCGGCGTCGGCTACGATGTGGACACCGTGCTGCTCGATACCCTTTCCCAGGGCCACCACGGCGCGAGCAGCTACGTTCGCCCAGGCGATCCCCTCGACGAAATGGTATCTACGTTCTACGCCCGGGTCAGTACGCCGGTGCTGACCGACCTCAAGCTGGATTTTCAGGGAATCTCGACCTACGATCTCTACCCCTCGCCGCTTCCGGACCTGTTCGCCGGTTCGCAGATCGTCGTGGTCGGCCGGTACAGCGGCGGTGGCTCCGCCGACGTGACCCTCAGCGGGCAGGTCAACGGCCAGACGCAGACCTTCCCCTTCCGCGGGCAGACTTTCAGTCAGTCCGGACCGGGCGGCGACACGACCCTGGCCGCCATCCCCCGCCTCTGGGCCACGCGCAAGATCGGCTACCTGCTTACCCAGATCCGCCTCAGCGGCAACGACCCCGAAACGATCCAGCAGATCGTCAAATTGAGCATCCGCTACGGGATCGTCACCCCCTACACTTCCTACCTGGTCAGCGAGCCGATGCCTCTTGGCGAGGAAGCCCAGTCTAGGATCGCCCAGGAGCAGTACAACGACTTGCAGGCTGCACCCCAATCGCGTAGCGGTAAGGCAGCGGTCGAAAGCGCAGCCGGGCAGGGCGGGATGCAGGCCGCCGAGGCTCCCGCAGCGCCCCTTTCTGCGGACAATGGCGCGAACGTCATTCGCATCGCCGGCTCGCGGACCTTCGTCTGGAACAACGACGCCTGGACCGACACTGCCTTCGACCCGCAGAAGATGACCCCCACCAGGGTTGGGTTCCTTTCCGAGGATTATTTCAAGCTGCTCGACCGCCGCCCTGAGTTGGCCCCGGTCCTGGCCCTCGGCGAGAAAGTCATCTTCCTGCTGGACGGTAAAGCCTACCAGGTAGTCGAAGGTACTGCGCCGCAAATCGTCATCCCGGTCACCGCCACCCCCACCGACCAGTTCCAGCCGACCGCTACAACCCGGCCCACGGCTTTCCCACAGCCCACCACTTCCCCAACCGACCCAAAGGACCCCGCACCAGCCTCGCCGCTCTGCCTGGCGGCCCTCCTACCCCTCGGCCTGCTGATCTTCTTCGCTAAAGCCTTGAAGGGAGGATCGTAAGGGAGGCGGATTCGATGAAAACCTGGCTGACCAAAGACAACCAGGTTTTTTGTCGAGCCATGTGAAATTGAATTGATTAATGAGCTGCCAGGCCGGTCGCTCCGGCGGGAGCACTGACCGTGCCTATAGCCGACAGGTTTCCATCCGGGTTGGCCGTGAATTCGTTGATCAGGTTATTCCCTGAGGTCAGAACGTAGAGGAAATTGTTCCCTTTGCTCAACCCCATATCGATTGGGTGGCTGCCGCTGCCCGTGTTCGCATTGATGCCATCCGCTCGCAGCAGACTCAGCTCACCATTGTTATGCACCCGGTACCCGGAGACCGTTCCGCTCGCGGCATTTGCCGCATATGCGTAACGCCCATCCGAAGTTACCACCAGCCAGCAGGCCGCAGCCTGCGTGTCGACCAGCGAAGCGCTGATCACATTTAATCCTTTAGCGGTCGTTCGGTAGGTCGATACTGCGCTGTTGGCCGCCTCGGAGATCACTAGGATGTTCCCTTTTGCAAAATCGAACCCGTACGGAGCCGGCCCGGCGGAGGGATTAACGATGGGACCGAACGCCCAGCCGCCGACCACGTCGTAGGTATCAATCAGGTTCGACCCCTTCTCGCTCACCACCAGTTGCCTGCCGTTCGGGGAGAAACCGATCTCCTCCGGGCTGGGCGCATCGCCCACGCCGTTGTTACTCAGCGGGCGGACCGAGCCACGAATGAACGCCAGGTGCCCATTCTTCGAAACCCGGAAGCCGGCGATATTTCCGCCGTTGCCTGCGTTCAGCACGTAGAGCAGGCCGTCGTGATAGGTGATACTGATCGGTCGCGTCCCTTGCGAGGAAGCCTTATCGACTAGATTGAGCTGGTTCCCATCGATGTCAAAGGCTGAGAGCTCGTTGCTGCCAGCGTTGACTGCGAACAACAGCCCCTGGCCGAGAACGATCGCACCCTGCGAACCAAGCCCAGACCCCGTGCCAAAGCCACCGGTGGCGAAGGAACCGCCTGGCGTCAGCCTGCCATCTTCGGCCCGTTCATACACCTGGATTTCGTTGCCGGTCGCCGAATTGGTCATCGTGTACACTGCTCCAGAATTACCGCCAGAAGCTTGGACGGAACCGATCGATCCTACAAATAAGGATAGGAGAACCAGCGCCGCGACGAGGAAATGCATGCCTTTGATGGAGAAAGCAGTACCACTACGCATGAGATTTACCTCCTGAAAGTAAGTTGGCCCGACGTTTCCTATCTTAGGTCGGAGGGCTTACTGCAGAATAACAGGAGTATTACGAATTGATTAACGCTGGAATGGCCGATGCAGATCAGCCCGATGGCAACGGGGGATTTTTGGTAAAGGTAAGTCCTCAACACGAAAGGCTGGGCGTCGGTCGATCTAACTACCGCTACCCAACCAAGTATAGCGCAGACTTGCTCTAACGATTCCGACCATTTCACTTTTTGATCAGCGCCTCGAGCCGCCTGCACTCCTCTACCCACCCGTTGACGATCGCCAAATGCTCCTCGCGCTGGACCGGGTCCTTGATAAACCCCTTCGCCGATTCGCCGAGCTGGAAATAAAACTTTCCCAACTGCCCCAGCGGGGCGCGCAACGCCAGCACGCCGGCCGCATCGCCCTGCGCCGTGCAGTCGATCATCTTCTTCAACAGATCGAGCCATTGATCTACCGGCCTCCCAGCGTGCTGTTTGAACGAGCGCGCCAGCCACTGCTGCTCGAAGATTGAGCGCCGTTTCCAGTCCGCCGACTGCTCCGCCAGGGTGGCAAAGACACGCTGCGCTGCGACCTGGATCTCGGCCAGCGCCTCTGGCGATAGCTCCTCCGCCTCTATGGGTTTCCCAATCACGTCGATCCCCGCGTCGATCAGGGCCATGCTCGCAGAGATCTCCATACCCACGTAGCGCTCTGCCATCACCACGGCCGCTGCAAAACCTGCCCCCGCCGCCTCCACCGATAATGTGGCCCCCTTTACCGCCGCGAAGACCTCCTCCGGGTTTTTCCCCATCAGCTTCGCCAGCCGCGGGATGGCCGAATGAGCGGTCTGGGTGTGGACGAAACCCGGCCCGATCGTAAACGCCGAAACCCCCGTCCCTTCCAGCTCGGCGGTCAGGGTATTCGCCAGGTGGACCTGGGCGGCCTTGACGCTCTCGTACGCCGCCATGTAGCCCATCCCCACTGAAGAAATGCAGGCAAAGACGCCATAGCGACGCGTGATCATCCCCGGCAGGAACGCGCGGGCCAGCAGCACCGGTCCGCGCAGGTTGACCCGGTAGCTGGCGTCCCAATCCGTGATCGGCAGCTCGGTGACCGCGCCCAGGGGCGCGATTGTGGCGTTGTTAATCACGATGTCGACCTTTCCGAAGGCGCGGTTCGCCTCCGCCGCCAGGCGGATCACGCTGCGTTCGTCGCCCACGTCGGTCTGCACGAAGATAGTCGAACCCTTGCCAGATTCTGAGTTCAGCTTTTCGGCGGCCGCCTTCCCGGTTCGCGGATCGATTTCTGCCACGATCACCCGCGATCCCATCCAGAGCAGAGCCCGCGCCGCTTCGTAGCCGATCCCCCCACCGGCCCCGGTGACCAGGGTCACTCTTCCCGCCAGCGATTGCTGTGTAAGTTTTCCGGTAGCGATGAGCATCGGGCTTTTTTCCATAGTCGTGCCTCTTCAATGTTTTTGTAATAAGCTAGACTTTATCCATTCAGGAGGTGCAAAAACAGAGTAAACTGAGCTAAAAACTCCGCCAAGAGGTTCCAGCTTATGTTTACTCTGCCTCCCGACTATAGCACAATTTTTGATCTTTTCAAACCGCACTTTAGCAAC
>DATKLX010000033.1:0-4703 GCA_035542155.1 Anaerolineaceae bacterium | reverse complement strand
AGCGGAATTGATGCATTCCATCAGCATGCATCTTGTGAGATAATGAGTGCGGCAGAAGTAAGAAACCATCTTGCTCAAGGAGGATTTTCCGCATGACGAACTCAACAGATCCCAAGACCCAAACAATTGCTGAGACCGATAATTACCTGGCCTGGCGCGCGGAAGAAATGGATGGCGAAACAACCTACCATCTCGAGCTGAACAACGTCACGCTCCATTTCTTTCAGGAAGAATGGACTGAGTTCATTGATCTGGCCCGGATCTTAATCCGGGATGAGGATAAAACCAGGTAATTCAGTAATCTAGGGCAATCTTCAATTCTGCTATTTATCGTAAAAGAACCCCGAGCTTTTTCGGGGTTCTTTCATCCAATCAGGCTTTGGTTGGGTGGGGGTCGTCTCTTAACAGTCCGCTGAGCACGATGCTCACCACGCTGACGATCAGCGCGCCCAGGAAAGCGGGCCAGAATCCATCTACCCGGAAACCTACTCCAAAGGACGTGCCAATGAGTCCGGAGAGCCAGAACAGCAAGGTATTGATCAACAGCGTGCCCAGACCCAGTGTCAGGATGATCAATGGACAGGTCATAACAGTCAGCAACGGGCGGAATAGCGCGTTCACCAGGCCAAAAATCAGGGCCAGCCAGAGAAAAGAAAGCCAGTTTGTGCTTTGAGGGGTTATCCCGTGGCCATTCAACAGAGCGACCGCGGCGTACAGCGCCACCGCGTTGATCGCCCAGCGCAGGATAAACTTCGTCATGATTTCCTCCTTATTCGTGCGTGATTTCAAAAAGCTCAAATAAACCCACAATCTATCTACGTAATAAACGAGAAAAGGATGTAAGCAGCCTGCTCAGAAATAATGTTTGGAGATCAGGATAGGATTTGCGACCGGAACGGGATTTCCATCCACACCAGGGTCTGGTGATCTTCGAAGCCGACTTCCTCCAGGGCTTCCACACCTTGGTCCGCAGGATAGTTCAAAGCGATAGGCCGGCGGCTATTCAGATCGCGGCAGGCGCGGGGGAGCAGGGTGCGGATGGCCTGATCCTCAAATTCAGGACGGGTTGCCAGCCAGAGATGATCGGCATAGGTATGAGAAGGCTGCCAGGTAAGCACCCCGACCAGCTTCCCCTGCGAGCGAGCAGCCCAATGGCGGATGGTTTCGTTGCTGAGGAAAAGGAAAAGGTCGTTGAAAAATCCGGGCTTCAGCCTGGAAAGCTGAAGAGGCAGATTCCAGGTAATCTGCGGTGGGTACAGCTCGGAGAGCCAGCGCTCCTGGAGAGACCAGTCTCCATGAAAACGAGGGGTAACGATTGCCTCAGGCAAGATTGGATTCTGAAACCCGGGCCGGGGAGTGAACTGCCAGGTGGAGCGCCGGGCGCGCTCGACGAACCCGAGCCGCCGGTAAATATTATAAGCGCTCAGGTTGTCCGCACGGACCTGCAGCCAGGCAGCCCAGGCGCCTCGCTTATGCGCGTGATCGATACCCCTCTGGGTTAACGCGGTGCCGATCCCGTTCTTACGGTATTCCGGGTACACGGCCACGTTGGCAATCAGGTAGACTCGTTTTCCCTGCCTGGTCAGCGGGATCAGGCTCAGGTTTCCCACCACATGACCGTGATCCTCCCAGACGAAGCCCGACATCGGCGTTCCGGTTTTTTCGGCCAATCCCGAAGCCCAGCGTAGGAAACTGGCGTCGCGTGCCATGCGCCTCATCTGGCGCAGGTATTCTTGCCCATCCGGGTCCATCGTGGCAGAGAAACATTGCTCAATGAGGTCGGCCACTTCCATCAGGTCGCGGGTCACGTCCAGAGGGCGCAGGTGAGCATCCTGAGTGACCGTCGCTTGATTGTCCAACACTAGCATATCTGTATTGTACTCGCTTTGGTACAATGCTTGCAATCTGGTTTGTAAGAGTTACAAGTTACAATCAATTTTGGAGTTAACGGATAGTTTCATATGGAATTCTTATACGATACAAGCACTTTGCAAATAGAGTGGATGATATAATCTCATTGCAAGCAATACATGTGAGATAAGGAAAAAACCTATTATGATGAGATTTGACCGATTTACTGAACGCGCGCAGGAAGCTGCTCAACGCGCTGCTGAAATCATCCAACGGTACGGTCATAATCAGATTGATACCGAACATATCCTCCTGGCTCTCATCGAACAACCGCAAGGAGTCATCCCCCAGATTCTGGAATACCTCAAGGTCGATTCGGCTGCCTTAACCGAGCGCCTGGATTATATTTTACGTACAAGTCCGAAAGCCAATATTTTTGGTGGAGGAGCAGGTCAGATTTTTATTACCCCGCGTGTAAAACGGATCATCGACCTCGCCAACGAAGAAGCGAACAAGCTGAAAGATGAATATATCTCAACCGAGCACCTCTTCCTGGCTATCCTGAGTGAAAGAAATACACCTGCCGCCCGGTTACTGGAAGGAGCCGGGGTAACCCGCGAGCGTGTTTATGAAGCCATTCAGGTTCTGCGAGGCGGCCAGCGGGTCACAGATCCCCAGGCCGAGACCCGCTACCGGACCCTGGAGAAGTATTCGACCGATCTGACCCAGAAAGCCCGCGAGGGCAAGCTCGATCCGGTGATCGGCCGGGATAACGAAATCCGCCGGGTGATGCAAATCCTTTCCCGGCGAACCAAGAACAACCCGGTTCTGATCGGTGAAGCTGGCGTGGGCAAGACTGCCATCGTCGAAGGGTTGGCTCAAAAGATTGCGAACAATGATGTCCCCGAGATCTTAATCGGTAAGCGCGTCGTTTCCCTGGACCTGGGCGGCATGATCGCCGGTTCCCGCTTCCGGGGTGAGTTCGAGGAGCGCCTCAAGGCTGCCATCGAAGAGATCCAGCGTTCGGAAGGGGAAATCATCCTCTTCATCGATGAGCTCCATACCGTCGTTGGAGCAGGCGCGGCGCAGGGCGCCATGGATGCTTCCAATATGTTGAAGCCGGCCCTGGCCCGCGGTGAGCTGCAGTGTATTGGCGCGACGACCCTCGACGAATACCACAAGCATATCGAAAAGGACGCCGCTCTCGAGCGCCGCTTTGCGCCTGTGTATGTCGATGAGCCTAACGTCGACGATACCATCTCGATGCTGCGCGGTCTACGCGATCGCTATGAGGCCCATCACAAAGTCCACTTCTCCGACGAGGCTCTGGTCGCGGCTGCTCGCCTGTCGAGCCGCTACGTGACCGACCGGCGCCTGCCCGATAAGGCCATCGACCTGGTCGATGAAGCCGCCGCAAAGCTGCGCGTCGCCCTTTACTCCTTGCCGCCCGAGCTGAAAGAGGCCAAGACTGAAATCGACCGCCTGGCGGCCGAAGAGGAACAGGCCGGTCTCGAACGAGACTACGAACGGGCCGCGAAAAAGAAGGCCGAGCGCTTACGGCTCGAAACCGAATTTAATGAGAAGCGCGACCAGTGGGAAGCCGAGCACAAGCTGTCCGAAGTGGTAGATGTCAATGATATCGCCGAAGTCATTGCCCAATGGACCGGCATCCCGGTCAGCCAGATGATGGAGACTGAATCGCAAAAGCTGCTCCATATGGAAGAGCGCCTGCACGAGCGTATCATCGGGCAGGAAGAGGCTATTCACGCGATCTCGGATGCGATTCGCCGCGCTCGCTCGGGTATGAAAGACCCTCGGCGACCGATCGGTTCCTTCATCTTCATCGGTCCCTCCGGTGTAGGGAAGACCGAACTGGCCCGTGCTCTGGCGGAGTTCATGTTCGGCGACGAGGAATCACTCGTGCGCATCGACATGAGCGAATACCGCGAGCAGCACACCGCCTCTCGTCTGTTTGGAGCGCCTCCGGGCTACGTGGGTTATGAGGAAGGTGGGCAGCTCACAGAAGCCGTCCGCCGCCGCCCATATCGGGTGATCCTCTTCGACGAGATCGAAAAGGCCCATCCCGAGGTGTGGAACGCGTTGTTGCAGATCCTGGATGATGGCCGCCTGACCGATGGTCAGGGCCGTACCGTGGATTTCCGCAACACCGTCCTGATCATGACCAGTAATCTGGGGACTGAGTTCGTCCGCCGGGGCGGGACCCTGGGCTTCTTGCAGAATTCCAACGATGACGAAGAACGCCAGGCGCAGGACAAGATCCAGAAGGCGCTTAAAGGTACTTTCCGGCCCGAGTTCCTCAACCGGATCGACGAGATCATCATGTTCTCGCCGCTCACCAGCGAGCAGATGGTTTCCATCGTTGATCTCCAGATGAAGGAGATCCAGGGACGCCTTGCCGAGCATGGCCTGAAAGTGTTCCTGACCGACGATGCGCGCAACTGGCTCGCCCAGGCAGGGTTCGACTCCAACTTCGGAGCCCGCCCACTACGCCGCGCGCTGCAGAAGCACGTGGAAAGCCCGCTGTCAATCAAGCTCCTGGCAGGTCAGTTCACGCCTGGGGATACGGTTTGGGTGGACGTCGACAACGAAAAGAATGGCCTGGTCTTCAAAGCGGACCAGCCGATTGCCGTGGACCATCTCAAACCATCCGAGACGACCGTCGAATAACTGGATGTTGATCTGAGCTAAAATTCCCTGGACTTTGGCTCTTTGAGCGAAAGTCGAGCAGGAAAATCGAGGCGGGAACTGCTTTGCGAAAGGCAGTTCCCGCCTTAGATTCGGGCCGCACCCGCCACGGCGTTCTCCAAACCAGCTAACCAGGTCTCTTTTTT
>DATKLX010000032.1:0-54742 GCA_035542155.1 Anaerolineaceae bacterium | reverse complement strand
GGATGACAGGGGCCGACTCACCGGTTACGGCCGCTTCATCGACAGAAGCGATTCCCTCAATGACCTCGCCATCCGCCGGGATGATATCCCCTGCCTCTACTAAGAAGATATCCTTCTGGCGTAATGCGGTTGATGGAGTCAGGATAAAATCGGTGGGTCGCTCTCCTTTTATGGGAATGCGTGCAAGTTTCTTGGCTTCCGTCTGCTGGCGAGTCTTACGGAGTGCTTCGGCTTGAGCCTTACCCCGCCCTTCAGCCAGTGCTTCTGAGAAGTTGGCAAAAATTACCGTGAACCACAGCCAGAAAGCCACCGACCCGATGAACCAGGTTGGTGCTTCGCCGTGACCGGTGAGAGCCTGGATCCACAGCACGGTGGCTAACACGCTCCCGACTTCTACCACAAACATGACCGGATTGCGTACCTGAACCCGGAGATCGAGCTTTAGGAATGACTCGATGATTGCCCGCCTGTACAGCCCGGACATATCATATTTTGGTTTACGAACGTTATCCATCATATTCAAACATCCGTTCTCTAATGCGCAAACAATATCAGGTGCTCGACGACGGGTCCCAGGGACAGGGCGGGAACGAAATTCAGCAACCCAACCAGGAGGATGATAGCGATCAACCAACTCACAAACAACGGAGTGTGAGTCGGCAGTGTTCCCGAGCCGGCAGGCACCTTTTTCTTCGCTGCCAGAGACCCGGCCAACGCCAGGGTCGGCACGACCAGCCAGAAGCGGGAAATGAACATCGCGATCCCACCAGTCAGGTTGTAATACGGATTATTCACCCCAATCCCCGCGAAAGCGCTGCCGTTGTTATTCCCCTGTGACGTAAAGGTGTACAGGATCTCGCTGAAACCATGCGGGCCAGTGTTATAAACAGAGGCTTTTCCAGCATCCAGGCTGACAGCTAAGGCAGTGAATCCCAGTACGATCAAAGGCATGATCAGGATTAGTAGCGAAGCCATCTTCATTTCATAGATCTCAATCTTCTTGCCCAGATATTCGGGCGTCCGCCCGACCATCAGCCCGGCGACAAAGACTGCCACGATGACAAAAACCAGCATGCCATATAAGCCAGATCCGACACCGCCAAAAATCACCTCACCCATCTGCATCAAGATCAGCGGAACCAGGCCGCCTAGAGGGGTGAACGAGTCATGCATGGAATTCACCGAACCATTCGAAGCCGCAGTCGTTGCAGCCGCCCAAATCGCAGAGTTGACCGATCCAAACCGGACCTCTTTGCCCTCCATATTGCCGCCTGGCTGCAGGTCGCCTGCAGTCTGGTCAGCTCCCAATCGGGTCAAGATTGGGTTACCGTTTTGTTCCTGAACCACCCCGAAAATCATGAAAGCGGCCAGTACGATCGTCATGGCTCCAAGCAGCGACCAACCCTGGCGGGTATCGCCGACCATCATTCCGAAGGTATAACAGAGTGCTCCGGAAATGACCAGAATCGAAAGCATTTCTACAAAATTTGAGAGCGGCGTAGGGTTTTCGAAGGGATGGGACGAATTCACATTGAAGAAGCCACCTCCATTCGTACCGAGCTGTTTGATTGCGATCTGCGAAGCTGCCGGGCCAACGGCGATAGTCTGTTCAGTTACCAGATTGCCTTTGGCGTCTACTGCAGGTTGGATCAGGGTCGCCTTCGGATATCCACCGAGGGTTTGAACGGTTCCCTGAGACACCAACACCAGCGCTACAATAATGGACAGAGGTACGAGGATGTATAAAGTCGTCCGGGTCAGGTCCACCCAGAAATTGCCGATGGTTTTCGTACTGTTTCGCGCCAGAGCGCGGATAAATGCTACCAGTATCGCCATCCCCGACGCGGCCGAGACGAAGTTCTGCACGGTCAGACCAACCATCTGGGTCAGATAGCTCATCGTCGTCTCGCCGCCGTAGGCCTGCCAGTTAGTATTGGTGACAAAGCTTGTTGCAGTATTGAATGAAAGATCGGGGGTCGTGGGACCCATCCCCTGTGGATTAAGTGGCAGAAAGGATTGAAGTCGTTGCAGCGCATAGAGGAAAATAAAACCGACTACGCTGAAGGCGATGACCGCGAAGGCATAGGTCTTCCAGTTCATCTCCTCATCGGCTTTAATCCCCGCCAACCGGTAGAAAAAGCGCTCCATGGGTCCAACTATGGGATCGAGGAACGTTTTTTCACCCTGATATACGCGAGTCATGAAGAGGCCTAATGGTTTAGCGAGCGCAATCAGGACGACAAAATATATAAGAATTTGAACCCAGCCTGAGAGAGTCATCCGAATCTCTCCGGTTCAAGCAAAGCGACGAATAGATAAATCATCAACAACAAGGCGATGATCCCAACGATCACGTACATGACATTCATGTCATTTCTCCTTTAAGCGTTGCAGTACGTTTGCCATCCAGACACAACTGGCGAAAAACGCTATTGCCACAAAAATATATAGAATATCAGCCATAGTTACCTCCTAACCGTTCCCTACTATAGTACGGTCGGTGTTAATTTAGTGTTAAGATAAAAAAAACAACCCTGCTCCTGGTCATTGGCGGGGGAAAACTCCATGGTGGGAAAAAAGGCCTCAAGCCCGCGGACGAAATCCTAGCGGTCGTCTTTGCCAGCCAGGTGACCCAGTTTACCACCGCACTCTAACGCGACTAGAGTAATCTGATCATCTTGTTGACAGATGTCCTGGTTTATTATAAACTTTTACTTATACTAATAAATTGAATAGTCAATTATTGTGCATTTGGAATGACAATTATGTTAAAACCTCGCGCGTTTGCCCTGGTAGTGATCGTGGCGCTCCTCGTCAGCGCCTGTGCGCCTCGGTCACTATCCACTCAGCCTTCTCCCACTACACAGGTCAAGCCTGCCGGAACACTGAACGTCTTTGCAGCCGCATCTCTGACAGCTTCATTCAATGAAATTGGCAAAGCTTTTGAATCCAAAAACCCTGGCGTAAAAATCACTTACAATTTCGCCGGATCCCAGCAGTTGGCCCAGCAGATTAACAGCGGCGCCCCTGCGGATGTATTCGCTAGCGCTAATCAGGCTCAGATGGACGCCGTAATGAAAAACGATCGGATTGCTTCGTCCGCCTCGAAAGTTTTTGTCAATAATCGACTGGTCGTGGTTTATCCAAAGGCAAATCCAGGTAAAATTCAATCCTTGCAGGATCTTGCCAGGCCAGGGTTAAAACTGGTCATGGCGGATAAAGCAGTACCGGTCGGTCAGTATGCATTGAATTTTCTCGACAATGCAGCGAAAGATACCAACTTCAGCGCCTCGTACAAAGAATCCGTACTACATAATGTAGCGTCCTACGAACAAGATGTCAAATCGGTGCTTACCAAAGTGATGCTTGGCGAGGCGGATGCCGGAATCGTGTACACGACCGATGCGACCTCCGACAGGGAAGGGAAGACTACACAGTTGGCAATTCCAGATAACCTGAACGTGATCGCTGCGTATCCCATCGCGGTGCTGAAAGATAGCTCCAATCCAAAATTAGCTCAGGATTTTGTGGATTATATCCTCTCGGATGAAGGTCAGGCGGTGCTCTCGAAATATGGATTCATACCCGTTAGCCAATAATCCTTTGACAGAACGAGAAGGCAGCTTGATACCGAATGCTCCCGGTCTTTCGCCGGCGATCCAGTCGGAAAAACGAAAGCGAGAATTGGCGGTCAGTTCGCCCGGCGTACCGCGCCAGGGCCGCTGGGTACAAAATGCCTGGCGGTTATTGGCCTTGCCACTCTTATCGTTCTTTCTCGTGCCCCTGGTCGTTCTGGTTTTCCAAACAACGCCGGCCCGAATTGTGGCCAGTTTTCAGGATCCGATCGTTTATCTCGCACTGTGGACCAGCCTGAAAACCACCCTCATCAGCCTTGTACTGATCTTGATTTTCGGAACTCCCCTCGCCTTGCTCCTCGGCCGGTATCAATTTCGCTCTAAATCCATTGTTGATACCCTAATTGATATGCCTACAGTCTTACCTCCTTCGGTGGCAGGTCTGGCGTTATTGTTGACTTTTGGACGCACTGGCCCACTGGGATCGGTCCTGGCTGACTTGCATATCGTTCTCGCTTTTTCCCAGCCCGCGGTTGTGATGGCGCAGATCTTTATTGCTGCCCCGTACTATATTCGAGCTGCCTCATTGGGGTTTGCCGCAATCGATTCGGAGTACATCCAGGCTGCGCAACTGGATGGAGCCGGCCGCTGGAGTATTTTGCGCTATCTCGTATTCCCATTGGCTCATCCTGCCTTGATCAGTGGGGCGCTGATGAGCTGGGCGCGTGCGCTTGGCGAGTTCGGTGCGACGATCTTGTTTGCCGGTAATTTCTTGGGACGCACCCAGACGATGCCAATGGCCATCTACCTTGGATTCGAATCGAACCTGGACGTCGCCTTAACTCTCTCAGTGATTCTGATCCTGGTCTCTTTTTTTTCCCTCGCTGGGGTAAAAGCCATCACTGGGAAAGCCTCTGACTCCCAGAACTGAAGATCAAAAAATCAATGGGCTGTCCGGAAGAACACCCAGACAGCCCATTATTTTAATCAATGACGGGGTGGATAATTGGTTATCTCCTGAATAGCCTCGTATAGCGGGCGCAGCCGGTCATACACGCGCAGGTAAACCCGCCTGTACAGCCTATCATAAAGCCGGTGCGCCTCCAGATTGGGCTGGAAGGTATCCCGTACACGGGTCATCTCGCGCACGGCCGTCTTAAAATCAGGATGCAGTCCCAACCCGACGGCCGCGTCGATCGCTGCGCCAAGCCCGGAAGCCTCAGGCACATGCGGCCGGGAAGCGGGCAACCCAAAAATATCCGCCGTGATTTGCATAGCCGCATCGCTCTGGCTTCCGCCGCCAGCTACTCTCAGCTCGGTGATTTTCTCCCGACAGCGGGAATTGATGCGCTCCGACGCTTCGCGCAGGGCATAGGCGATGCCCTCCAGGATGGACCGATACAGGTGGGCGCGGGTGTGCACATCCCCAAATCCGATGATGGCTCCTTTCGCTTCCGGTCCGGGGATCTTGATCCCCGGCGACCAATACGGTTGGAGCATTAGCCCCTGGGACCCGGGCGGCGTCTGCCCGACCAGATCATCGAAAAAGGCTTCCGGCTCCTCGCCTTTCTCCAGCGCTAAATTCCGTTCGATCTGGCCAAATTCCTGCTTGAACCAGCTCACCATCCAATACCCACGATAGATTTCGATCTCGAGGCTGTATGAATC
The DNA here is from genome assembly GCA_035542155.1 of Anaerolineaceae bacterium. GTDB lineage: Bacteria > Chloroflexota > Anaerolineae > Anaerolineales > Anaerolineaceae > DATKLX01. The sequence continues at coordinate 49,499 of DATKLX010000032.1, read as the reverse complement.
GGGGATCGCCGCCGGGTATGGCGGGATGAGCGGGATGACTTCAATATAATCGGTATGGGTGGTGTTGATCGTGGCGGTGGTGCCGTAGCTCAGGCAACCCAGGTGCGGGTCCAGACAACCGGAGCCGATCACTTCAGTGGCCTTATCCGCCGCGGCAGCGATCACCGGTAACCCAACAGGGATGCCGGTCTCATTCGCTGCGGTGGGGGTGATTGTTCCCATTCGTTCGGCAGGCGGCACCAGATCCGGCAACACCCGCGGATCGAGAAGCACTGCCTGCCACTTCCAATCTTTTTTCCCGGCCCACTTCAAGCCTTTGTAATCGAACGGCACATAGCCGACCTGGCAGCCCACCGAATCCAAAAATTCGCCGGTCAGCAGATAGGTTAGATAACCCGAAAGGAACAGGTATTTATATGTCGCGCGGTATATTTCAGGTTGGTAGGTGCGGATCCAGTTCGCCTCGGCTTCCGCCTGCAGGTATGCAACCGTGCTGGACATGCCGGTCAGCCGGAAAGCCAGTCCCCATAATCCGCCAATTGGCGGAAGGCCTTCCGTACGCCGTTGATCCATCCATAGGATCGCCGGGCGGAGAGGCTGCCCATGCTCGTCCACGTTGATGACCGTACCGCGCTGGGTGGTAATAGAAACCCCACCAATCGCCTCTTTTCGCACCCCTGGTAATTTCCACAGGTTCTGGCATGCCTCACAAACCGCCCTCCAGAAGACCAGTGGATCTTGTTCGGCTAACCCAGGAGCGGTCGAGAAATACGGCTGAATGGAGATTTTACTACACGCAATCTGGTTCCCGCACGGATCAAAAACCAGCGCGCGGGCGCTCTGCGTACCTTGGTCGATTGCTAGGAGCTGATTTCCGGGCATATGCACCTCCTGGGTGAATGAACCTCTTCATAAGATCGTCCGGGAACCGAGTAGGATTTGCCGATCAGCGCCCGGTACGCTGCCTGCTCGTTTTCCCAGCGCACATCGTCCCAACCCAGCGCAGATTGCGCGATCGCCCGCACTGCCCCGATCTGATCCAGGCCGCCTCGTGGGAGGGTCAAACCGATCCTTTGCCGGCGGAGCAGCAGGTCATCCAGATGGATCACCGCCTCGTTTTGTGCAGACCAGCGCAGCTCAGCCCAACAACTCTCCGCACCCCCAATACTGGTGAGATCTGCCGCTCTCGATCCAGAAAAGACCAGTTCCACCCGGTTGCCGTAGCGGCCGATCATCCGCTGGCGGCGCTCTCCGGCCAGGTCAACCGGCAGGTCTACCTCCCCTGGTTGGCAATCTAATACACGGGTGCTCTCATTGAACTCTGGCTTGCCTGGCAGGTGCTTTCGGACAGCCCGCAGCGCCTGATGCGCCATCAGGCGAAATGTGGTTAATTTACCTCCAGTGACAGTCAACAATCCGCGCTCGTTCCAGAGAACCATATCGCGTGATTCTTTCGATGGATTGATCTGCCCGGTATCGATCACCGGGCGGATACCCGAAAAGGTGGCAAGGATATCGTCCTCTCCCAGCTTGAGGTCGGGAAAGATATCATCGGCCGCCTCCATCAAGTAATCCACCTCGGCTAAATCAAGCGCCGGGTCAGTCTCCGGTCCGCTGGGCTGCAACGTGTGATCGATATCGGTTGTTCCAAGGAGCGTCGCGCCTTCCCACGGAAAAGTATACATCGGGCGGTGGTCGCGCGGGTGAATGAAGCCGACCACCTCGGTCAGCGGGATACGTGCGGCGGAGAACAGCAAATGACTCCCTCGCAACTTGCGCAGTCGCCGGCGCCCGCCGACCTGGGAACGCAGTTCGTCCGTCCAACAGCCTGTCGCATTGATTATACACCGCGCGCGAACCTCTGCGGTTCGCCCTATTCCCCCAGGATCGCGGTCACTGATGGCCACGCCGCACACCTCCCCCTCCCGATCGCTCAGCAGCGTCTCCACCCGGGCATAGTTGAGAGCGATACAGCCATCTCGCTGGCCTTCTTCGATCACCCGCAGAACCAGCCTGGCATCGTCGGTTTGGGCATCGAAGTAATGGTACCCACCCTGCAGCCGGTTGACGCGAAGGTATGGAAAGCGTTGGCGTACTTCGGCCAAAGGGATATGGCGATGCCTCCAACGTAAGGCGAGCAGATCATACGCCACCAACCCGCCGCCAAACAACCAGCCAGGTGGCCAGTCTCCGGCATAATCGGTGAAAAAGAAACCGATTGGCATTACCAATCCCTGGCCCTGCTTGAGTAGCCGCTCCCGCTCGCGCACCGATTCAAGGGTCAACTTGAAATCCAGGTTCGCAAGATAGCGCAATCCGCCATGCACCAACTTCGCTGAGCGGCTGGATGAGCCGGAGGCGAAATCGTTGGCTTCCACCAGCAGCACGCGTAAGCCGGCGCGGCTGGCTTCGCGGAAGATCCCGGCCCCTGTGATGCCTCCGCCAATTACGATCAGGTCAAAAAGCCGAGTCAATTCAGACCAAGCCTCATTTCGCCACCCGGGCTTCCACATGGACTCAATCTCCGTCTTCAGCTTCGATCAATTTTCCTGGATTGAGAATCCCCTCCGGGTCTATTGACCATCGCAGCGATTCAAGCATTTCCATCCCCAGCACACCTTTTTCCACGGGCAAATAGGGCGCGTGGTCAACCCCCACACCGTGCTGGTGGCTGATCGTCCCCCCGGCGTGGAGAATGATCTGGCTGGCCGCCTGTTTCAAGACCTGCCAACGCCGAAATGTTTCATCCGGGTCTGGCGCGCGGCGGAATATATAAGTTACATAAAAACTCGCCCCCATCCGGTAAATGTGCGAGAGGTGAGAAAAAGCCAGAACCCGCTCGCCCTGGTCCTCGAATCCCCGGCTGAGCGCATCCTGCACCTCCAAGGCCGTCGGCAAGACTTCTGACCACGGCAGGGCTGTTTCCAGCGTGTCCAGCGCATACCCCGTTTCCCATAAGGTATTGCGTAAATAGGGGGTTGTGAAACGGGTCTTCCGCCAAAGTTCGCCGATGACGAATGGGATCAGCACTCCGCGATGGCTGCGGATGAGTGCATCCGTCTGTCGGCGGGCAAACCGAACCTGGGTCCAGCTGCCCGTCAAGCCATAGTATAAAAGACAGCGGTCGGGACCGTAACCGAAAATGGGTAGCCCCCGGTCAGCCAAGTCGACCAATTGCTCGCGCCCGGAAAGGGCCAACGTCGCGCGCGTCTCCTGGGCGTTGCTCAGGCGCAACATTGAGACCTGGATATCCGCCTGGACAATCGCCCGGACGGCCTCCGCCCCGCTCTCCCAATCTGGAAAGAATGCAGCCAGGAAGATTTCTGATTGGGGCAGCGGCCGGATGCGGACGGCAGCGCGGGTTAAAATGCCAAAGCGGCCTTCCGAACCTAGGATGACCTGTTTGATATCCGGACCAGCCGCGGATGCCGGAACTACTGGCAGTTCCAGACCACCTTGCGGGGTTTCGAGGTGGCCCCCGGCGAAAAGGTCTTCGATCCGCCCGTAGCGATAAGACTGCTGGCCAGAAGACCTTGCAGCTATCCAGCCGCCCAGGGTGGAATATTCATAGGACTGTGGGTAATGTCCCAGGATAAATCCGTATGGTTTCAGCGCTGCTTCCAGATCGGGACCGCGCACCCCGGCGCCAAAGCTGGCGATCAGGGAAGAGCGATCCAGGTCAAGGAGAGCATTCATGCGGCTCATATCCACTGTCAATACCGGTGTCTGGCCGGGGAGTGCATTGATGTGCCCGACCACACTGCTGCCCCCACCGTATGGGATCAGGCCGGTACCTGTGCTGGATGCGTATTGGAGTAGAGAGCGGACATCTTCATCGCAGGTCGGATAAGCCACCCCGTCTGGAAAAGCTGGAATACGCCCGGAGCGCAGGGCGATCCAATCCGGAAGGCTTTGACCACGGGCGTGGCGCAGGCGCTCCTCAGCTTCTGTCTGCACCAGAGGATGAGCTGCCAGCCTGGACGGTGGGACGCAAGCGATCACCTCTTCGATTCTGGCGTCCGGGGTTGGCTGACCAGTCCCCACCTCTCCGGCCAAATAACGGGCTCCAGATTGCGGGAGTGGATAAATCTTGGTGACGTCTCCCCACCCATTCCACCGTTTCATCGGCTACTCCTTGTTAAGGCAAGTGCCTGGAATGCCACATCTCCAGGCTGGCCATCATCACTCGCGAGGTAATTTCTTCTGCACGTTGGGCATCCCGGAGGTGAGTTGCTGCCAGTAATTCTGTATAGAAGGAACGGGATAAGTATCGGGCCTCAACCGGGGTAAAGTAGACCTCACCTGCCTCTTGATACAAATCCCGAAAACCGTTCAAAATCAGGGTATAGATCGGGTTCCCAGAGGCGACGGTCAGGAGATGGTGCAGGCGCCAGTCGGCGGAGGTGAAAGCCGATGGGGTATCCTCCAACGTGGAGAGTTGAACGAGGCAATCGGTAACGGGCTCGGGCGAGCGATCAACGGCCAGGCGAGTATACGCTGGAGCCATCACCAGACGGACTGACAATAAATCTCCCACAAAATGGGATTGGATTGGCCCGGCATGACCGGCAATAGCGCCCAATACGCCTAAATTGCCCTCTTCCCAATAATTTCGCACCCGCGTTGGTCGGCCATGATGGATCTCGATCCAGCCATCGCGGGTAAGGCGCTGCAGCGCCTCTCGCAATGTTGGGCGGGTGACGCCAATCTGCTCGGCCAGTTCACGTTCGGCAGGCAGGTATGAGTCGATCGGGAATATTCCGTCCAAAATGGCGGAGATCAAGCGGCTTTCTGCCAGTCCAGCAGGTTTTTGGGCCGGTTTCCAATCCATATTATTTCGCTAATCTGGTAAGAGGTCAGACCAGTTATAATATACAGCAAATCAATTCTGATATCAATGATCAATCTCGGTTTTTTTAAGAATCTCTGTGGGAGGATCCATCACGAGAAATCCAAATGAATCCAATTTCATGCCTCTAGAATTATTCTTTTGTTCATTATGGATTAAAAATATTAACTATTGACAAAAAAATGAATTTCTGCTAATTTATATTCATTGGATACAACAATTGGGATCATCGGGCAAACCATCAAGGAGCTTCGCTCTAAGCGTGGGCTAACTCTCGAGGAGCTGGCCGATCGAAGCGGCTGTACGCCTGCATTTGTATCTCAGGTAGAAAATAACAAGGCCGCCCCTTCGATCACCACGTTATATGCAATTGCCGAGGCCCTGGGTGTCCAGGTAACCGATTTTTTCCCTTCGATGATCGATCCTTCCAAAGTGACCCGCGCTGACCATCGCGAGACCTTTCACTTTGAGGGATCTGCAACGGTGTATTCACTCCTTTCCACCAAGTTTCACCACGGATCGCTCGCGGTTTTCCTGATGACCTACCACCCTGCCGCACAGGCCTTACCCACCGATGAGCTCCGCAAGCACATGGGCGAAGAATTTGTTTACATCCTGGATGGGGTCTTGCGGCTGTGGATTGGAGAAGGTTTCTACGACCTGTATCCCGGGGACAGCGCGCATTTTGCTTCCACGACAAAACACAGGTTCGAAAACATGAGCAACCAGCCTGCCGTTGCTCTTTCGATGATTACGCCTTCAATATTTTAATTTCCGAATACCACTTATCTTCCTTCTGGTTTTCAAAATAACCGGGGTGACATCTTATGGCCGAGGGTATTGGCGAACGAATCAAAATACTTCGTATCGAGCAAGGGTTAACTCTGGCTGAGCTGGGTGAATCCGTGTCGCTCTCACCGAGTCATTTATCGCAGATTGAAAGGGAGAAGACTGCGCCTTCTCTTTCCACCTTGCTCGAAATTGCGAAAGCCCTGAATGTGGACCCGCGTTACTTTTTCGAAATCGAAACCAATGTGGTGCATATCGAGCGGGCAAAGAGAGGGCCGGAAGAGTCATCCCCCCAAAAACAGATCGAATATTTCCCTTTGACACCCAGGATTGGAAATTGGAGACTGGATGTATACCGGATCGTCTTTCAGCCTCACACCCAGTCCGAAAAGCTTGACTTGTTTTCTGGTGAAGAGTTTAGCTTCGTCTTGTACGGAGAATTGATGATTCATATCGGGAACGAGCAAATTATCCTGTGTGCCGGTGATAGCATTCATTACGATGCCAACCAACCCCATGAGTGGGGTAATTATGGCGATCAACCATGCATCATCATCTGGGGGCGCGCGCCTTCTTTACAATGACTTCTGCTCATTTCAGGTGCCGTACCCCGGGTTTTGCTGAGTAAGGAGGTGAAAGACTGAATAATGATTGAGGATACGCCTACCAGCTAACCATTTCGATTTCAAGCGCGTATGAAAAAGCAAAGAGGAAGGAGAGATGAGCATGAAAAACAAGAAGTTCGCAATCCTGGCATTAATTACACTGCTCGGTCTATTGCTCGCGCAGTGTAATGCAGCACCCACGGCAACGACTTCGCCCCAATCACCGGCCCAACCCGAAGCTACCGCTCAACCGGCCGCCCCAACCGCCGCTCCTGCTACGGAAGCTCCTGCCCCAGCAGCCACGACACCCCCAACGACGGCTCCAGTAGCACAGGCCGCGGGTAAGAAAGTCCTCAGGATTACATTCTCCTGGCCAAACCGGATCGATCCAGCAGTTGGCAACGATTACGCCGGATCTACATCCCTGGCAAACCTGTACGATACATTGATCTTTCCCAATGCGAAAGGATCGGTCGACCCATGGTTGGCTGAGTCCTGGGATACCACAAAAGACGGCCTGACCTGGACATTCCATCTTCGAAAAGACGTCAAATTCCATGATGGAGCTCCCCTCAAAGCCAGCGATGTAGTCTACAGCTATGATCGCCTCAAGGCAATCGGCGAGGGCTATGCTTACCTGGTTACCGCCGGGGTTGAAAGCATCAAAGCCGTGGACGATTCCACCGTTGAGTTTACACTCGGCAAACCAAGCGCCTTATTCCTCCCCAGTCTCGTCCGGCTGTATGTCGCCAATGAAGCCTTGATTCGCAAAAATATCAAGGCAGAAGGCCCGTATGGCGCCAATGGCGACTACGGCAAGGAGTGGCTGCAAACCCACGACGCAGGCTCGGGTCCCTTTGTGGTCAAGGAATTTCCCCTCGAGCAATACCTGCTGATGGAGAAGAATACCAACTGGTGGGGAAAATTTAATCCCAATGCCCCGGATGAGGTGCGCTTCATCGGCACAACTGAAGGGGTCACCGTCCGCAGCCTGATGGAGAATAAGGAACTGGAAATCACAGACCAATGGCAGTCTTTCGAAGCCTACCAGGCTTTGGAAAAGATCCAGGATGTTAAGGTTGCTGCCCTTCCTTCTTTCTCCTCGTTCTACTATATGATCAACAACAGGATGGCCCCCACGGATGATGTGCACTGCCGACGGGCAATCGATTATGCCTTCGACTATGACGCCGCCGTGGGCCTCGAATGGCCGGGCACCAAGCAGATGGTCGGGCCTGTGCCCGCTACCCTGGCCGGGCATGACCCGAACGTCTTCACCTTCCACCGAGACCTGGATAAGGCAAAAGCAGAGCTTGCTCAATGCAAGTATGGGAATGACATCGCCAAGTACCCGATCAAGCTCCAATGGGTCGCTGAAGTTCCCGACGAAGAGAAATGGGCCTTGCTTTTCCAGTCCAATATGGCCGATGTGGGGATCAAGGTTGACATCAATAAGGTCCCCTGGCTGAGCCTGGTGGAAAACACTAGCAAGCTGGAAACCAGCCCCTCCATTGCCACCATCTATGTCTCGGCGGACCTGCCGGAAGCCGGCCTGATGCTCAAGCAGCGCTACCATTCCAGCACCACTGGCACGTGGCAGCAGGTGGAGTGGCTGAAAGACGCCAAGCTGGATGCGGAGATCGATGACTCGCTTTCGACCTTGAACGACCAGGATCGGTTCGCGAAGTACGCCAAGATCCAGGCGGAGATCGTGGATCGGGCGGCGTCGCTATGGATCTACGACCAGGTCGAGAAACACGCATATCGCACCTGCGTGGACTGGCCCGCGTCCCGTAACGAGACGAGCGTGATCATGGGGTATCAACTGTTTGCAGCCGGCATCGGCGTGAATTGCCAGTGAGATCTGGCCAGGAGTCTGATTCAGTTTTCCAACCCCCATACCAGGACCAGCTCACGAGAAACGTCTGGCGTAATCCCAAGGGGTTCTCGGAGGGAGATCGGATTGCCCTTCGAGAACCCTCATTAGAAACGGGGAAAGCCAGGGATCGAGAGGTGATACAGACATGCCATTGGTAAAATTTCTGATTCGGCGGATCATCTATTCCGTGTTTGTTCTGCTCGGTCTCTCCATTGTGATCTTTGCAATCGCCCGGGTCATGCCTGGAGACCCGGCTCGCATGGCGGTGGGGGCCCGCGCCCCACAATGGGTGGTGGATCGACTGCGGGAACAGATGCACCTCAACCAGCCATTGATTTTGCAGTATTGGTACTGGCTCAGTGACGCCGTGCAAGGCGACTTTGGCCTGTCTTTGATCACCCAGCGACCGGTTACAACCGATATTCGCGAGTTTTTCCCGGCCTCCCTGGAACTGGTCCTTTTTTCCGGGACACTTTCGGCCCTGGGAGGGATTGGCCTGGGAATTGTCTCTGCACGTTATAAAGACACCTGGATCGATAACAGCGTACGCCTTTTCTCCTATGCCGGAATCGTGACTCCCTCATTCGTGATCGCTATTCTTACGATCCTCCTGTTCGGGTTTACCCTACACTGGTTACCCATCATCGGACGGGTGAGCGAAAATGTGCAATTACCCCGCACCATCACCGGCCTGATCACCATAGACTCCCTCCTGACCGGCCAGTTCAAAACTTTTGTCGATGCTCTGTGGCACCTGATCCTTCCTTCCCTGTCACTGGCCCTGGGTTCCATCGCCCAGGAAGCGCGCATCACGCGCTCGACGATGGCGGATAATCTGGGCAAGGACTATATCGCTTCCGAGCGTGCGCTGGGCATTCCCGAACGGGTCGTGATGAACCGCTACCTGCTCAAGCCATCGCTGATCCCCACCGTCTCGATCCTGGGGCTGGATATTGCCTCCACATTCAGCATCGCGTTCCTGGTAGAGCTTATTTTCAACTGGCCTGGATTGGCCCGCTACGGGATGACAGCCATGTTGCACAAAGATTTGAATGCGATCTCGGCTGTCATCCTGGTGTTAGGCGCGGTCTTTATCACTGTTAATATTCTGGTCGATCTGATTGTGGCCCAATTAGATCCAAGGATCCGGTTGAATGAAGCAAGGAGTGAGTAGCGAGAATGGCCGAACAAGCTCAACTAAGGCAAGAAGTCCCCTTATCCATCAATACGGAACAGATTAAAAAGCTCCAGCGCGACTCCCGGCGCCAGGACTGGGGACGCGCCTGGTACAAATTCTCGCGCAACCCCTTATCTGTCATCGGGGTGATCACGGTGACCCTGGTAATTCTGCTGGCGGTCCTGGCTCCCTGGGTCTCGCCGTATCCCAGGCACGCAGGGCCCTTTACCGATTTTGCTCATGCCAAGCAATCCCCCTCCTGGCAGCATCCTTGTGGCACGGACCAGATCGGGCGGGACATCCTGAGCCGGATATTTTTTGGATTGCGCTCCTCCTTGCTGATGGGCGTGGTGGTTCTGGCGCTCGTAGTACCCCCGGGTGTGTTCTTGGGTCTATTGGCCGGATACTATCAGGGGATCTGGATCGACACGGTTATCATGCGCGTCACCGATGTCTTTCTGGCGGTGCCGCCGTTGATCCTGGCTCTGGCGGTCGCTTCTGTGCTCGAACCGAACCTGTGGAATGGAATGCTGGCTGTTTCCTTAATGTGGTGGCCCTGGTATACCCGGCTGGTCTATGGCTTGGCGGTAGCGTTGCGAAATGAATATTTTGTCAAAGCGGCCGAGGTCACCGGCGCGAGCACAACCCATATCCTTTTCCGCGAGATTCTCCCCAACACCGTTTCCCCCGTCCTGACCAAAATGAGCCTGGACATCGCCTGGGTGATCATTATCGGCTCCATGCTCAGTTTTGTTGGCCTGGGAGTACAGCCGCCCGAGCCCAGTCTGGGTACCATGGTCGCGGATGGGGCCCGCTACCTCCCCGACCAATGGTGGATCGCAGTCTTCCCCGCCCTGGCCATCGTCATCGTCGTTTTGGGGTTCAACCTGCTTGGTGATGGCGTGCGGGACATGTTCGCCGCCCAGGAGGCTTAAGATGGCCTCTGCTCCGCTCCTATTGGATATCAAAAACTTGCACGTCCATTTCAGGGTCTATGGCGGGCGGTTGAAGGTATTGGAAGGGGTCAATTTCCAGATGCGCCCCGGAGAGAAGGTGGGATTGGTGGGCGAGACAGGTTGCGGAAAGACGACAACGATGAAGGCGATCTTGCGCGTGCTGCCTGTGCCGCCGGCTCACATCCCGGAAGGCGAGATATTCTTCAATAACCAGGATATTCTGAAGATGAGCCCAGGTCTCTTGCAGCGCGTGCGCGGGCGGGGCATCTCGATGATTTTCCAGGATCCAACTGCTGCGCTAAACCCAGTCTTCAGCGTTGGCGAGCAGCTAGAATCTGTGATTCAAAGCTCGACCGAGCCAGATAAAGCGCTTTCTCGCCAGGAAATCCACCAGCGGGCGCTTGCCGCTTTGCAAGAGGTTGCGTTGGCAGACCCGGCACGGTTGCTGAAGAGCTATCCGATTCAGCTCAGCGGCGGCATGCGACAGAGAGTTTGCATCGGAATGGCGCTGGCGACGAGGCCCGAGCTGCTCATCGCGGATGAACCGGGCACCTCCCTGGATGTGACCATCCAGGACCAGGTCCTGCGCCTGCTGCGCAAACTGGTGGAAGAGAAGGGTACGTCGGTCATCCTCATCACCCACACGCTGGGGATCGTCCGTGAGATGACCGATCGGGTCTATGTCATGTACGCAGGAGACATTGTCGAGGTCGCCCCGACCAAAATGCTTTTCGCCAGCCCGCTGCATCCGTACACTCAAGGGCTGATCAGCACCGTCCCACGTCTGACAGGCGGTGGAATCGCCAGTGGAATCCCTGGGCGCATCCCCAATTACCTGGCGCCCCCGACTGGCTGCCGCTTTCACCCGCGATGCCCCCGCGCCATGGAGATCTGCAAGAAAGAGAAACCGCCAATGTACCGCCTGGATGATGCTCATGCTGTGGCTTGTTTTCTGTATCAAACCGAAGCCAGGGATAATTCTGGCAGAACAGGAAACAGGGCAGGATGAGCGACATTCTAACTGTCACCGAGCTTAAGAAATACTTCGTCGTTGGCCAGTCTGGCTGGCCAAATCAGGAGCCCATCACGGTGAAGGCGGTGGATGGCATCTCCTTTAACCTGGTTGAAGGCGAAACTCTCGGACTGGTTGGGGAATCAGGCTCGGGAAAGAGTACGGTCGCCTATACCATGGTCGGTATGTATTCGCCTACCTCGGGGAGCATCAAATTCCGCGGAGAGGAGCTGTTTCAATCCGACGGGAAACGCCCACTTCATCTCAAGAAAAATATCCAGATCGTCTTCCAGGATCCGGGATCGTCCTTGAATCCTCGCCGGACTATCAAGGATATCCTCGAGATGCCTCTCCGGCTGCACCAGCCAAATCAGGACAGTCTGATGCAGATTGTACGCCTGCTGGATATGGTGGAGCTTCCGCCTGAGTATATGTATAAATACCCGCACATGCTGTCCGGCGGTGAAAAACAAATTGTAGCTGTCGCCAGGGCGCTTGCCACCGATCCGTCCCTGGTGCTCCTCGACGAGCCAACCTCGGCCCTGGATGTTTCGGTGCAGGGCAAAATGATCAATCTGCTCTTACGTTTGCAGCAGGAGCTACATTTGAGTTATCTATTCATCACCCATGATTTGAGCTTGATGCGGAATGTCGCCTCGCGGGTGGCGATCATGTATCTTGGGAAAATATGCGAGATCGCGGAAACCGTGGATTTCTTTCAGAAACCACTCCATCCATATACACAAATGCTGTTATCCTCCATCCCGGTCATTTCCGAAGAAGAGGAAGCTTTCAAGCCAAAAAAGGTCATTTCCACCGGGGAAATCCCCAGCCCGGTCAATATCCCCAAAGGGTGCAGCTTTTCCACCCGCTGTCCTTTCGTAATGGACGTGTGCCACCAAATCGACCCGGCGATGGTCAAATTGGGGCCAGGCCACCAGGTCCGCTGCCACCTCTACGCTCAACCTACATCCCTGAGCGCTGCAGGTTGAGGTCTATACGAAATACGAATCTGCAATCGATGAGGAGGAACTATGTTTCGAGTCGCAACCGATATCGGGGGAACCTTTACCGATCTGGTCTATGTCACCCCAGGAGGGGAAGTCGGCACCGCAAAGAGCCATACGACCCCTGGGCAATTTGAAAAAGGAGTGATGGATGTGATCGAAGCCAGCCAGATCAGCCCCAAAGAATTTATCTCCTTTGTGCACGGCACGACCATTGTCATCAACGCGATCACTGAGCGAAAAGGTGTCAGGGTTGGGCTCCTCACGACCGAGGGTTTCCGCGACATTCTCGAAATTGGTCGCGGAAACCGGCCGGACTTCTTCAATTTAGAATACGCCAAACCGAAACCGTTTGTACCCCGTCATCTGCGCCGCGAACTGCCCGGGCGCATCTCGTACAAAGGGGTGGAGAGCAAGCCGCTGGATCTTTCTCTCCTGCCGGCGATCCTGGAGGATTTCCGCACGGAAGGCGTGGAGGCAATTGCCATCTGCCTGATCAACTCGTATGCCAATCCAGCCCATGAGGAGGCCACGCTTGCCAGGGTCAATGAGCTCTGGCCGGATGTGTCCGCAGTGACTTCAACCCAGATTACACGGGAGTGGCGCGAATACGAGCGCACCAATACCGCCGTTCTCTCTGCTTACGTCCAGCCGATTGCTCATCGCTACCTGGATTGTCTGACGGAGCGGTTATCTGAGTCGGGGATGGTCTGTACGCCCTACATTATGCAATCCAACTGCGGCGTGGATACGATCAAGAGCGCGCGCCAGATCCCAATCACCATGATCGAATCGGGCCCAGCCTCTGGAATTTGGGGCGCCGCCGCTTTAGGCCGGCTGATTGGCGAGCCGAATATCATCGCCATCGATATTGGAGGGACCACCGCAAAGTGCGGGCTGATCACAAAAGGCGAGGTCAAGCTGAATACCAACTACCTGGTCGAGCGAAGCGAAATCTCTGCCGGGTATCCGGTGATGGTGCCGGTAGTCGATTTGGTGGAAATCGGCAACGGGGGTGGATCGATCGCCTGGGTGGATGAGTACCGGCGGCTTCATGTGGGTCCCCAGAGTGCCGGCGCAGTTCCGGGTCCGGTTTCGTACGGCATTGGCGGTACAGAAGCGACTACCACCGATGCAAACCTGGCGCTGGGCTGTATCAATCCAAATTACTTCTGCGGAGGTACTCTTGTCGCCGACATGGCAGCGGTCGAAAACGCCCTGGACCGGCTGGCTGCCAATCTCTCCATCAGTCGGCAGGAGGCTGCGCGGGGGATCATTCGCATCGCCAATAATAATATGGTGAATGCGATCAAGCTGATCTCGGTCAACCGTGGCCATGATCCGCGAGATTTTACACTATTTGCTTTTGGCGGCGGAGGTGGAATGCACGCCTGCGCCCTGGCCAGGGAGCTGGGGATTAAGAAAATTGTGATCCCCAGTCTTTCAGGTGTGTTTTCGGCCTGGGGCATGCTGTTGACCGATCTTCGGCGGGATTACTTGCAAACCCGGGTGGTCGATCTATCTGGAGCGGACGCGGCCGAGCAGCTCAATCAGGCGTTCATCCGCCTGGAAGAAAAGGCCATCCAGGAATATACTGCCGAAAATATTCCACGCGCGCGGATCCACTTCCTCCGCTATGGTCGCTTCCGCTACCAGAACCAGGAGCATTCTGTGGAGATCGACCTTCCCAACGGTCGGATCGACGCTGCCCGGCTCGTGGCCATCCAGGAGCATTTCCATGCGAATTATGAAAGGGAATATACCTACCGCTTGAACGCGCCAGCCGAACTGGTCTGTTACCACCTGATCGCTATCGCAGAAGTCGACAAATTGAAACCAGAGATGCGCGCGAGGACCGGGCGCAATCTGGAGGCAACGATTAAAGAAAGGCGCGACGTGGATTTTGTCGAGGCCGGCATCCATCCAGCCGCCATCTATCACGGGGAAGCCCTCGAACCGGGAATGGCTTTTCGTGGACCAGCCATTATTGAGGAGTCAGGGACTACAGTTGTGATCCCCCCGGATCTGCCCTGCCACGTAGATGATTTCGGCAATTATTGTATTCAAACCGCTCAGTAAGGAGGTGGATTATGACGGAGCAGTATGACCCTATCACGATGGAAATCATCCAAAGCTCATTGCAGGCCGCAGCGGATGAGATGTTCGCGGCGTTGCGCCACACCGCGATGAGCGCGATCATTTACGAAGTATTGGATATGGGAACCGGGATCACTGACCGAGATGGTGAGCTGGCCGGTTCCGGAGCTGGCATTCCCGCTTTTGTCGGTGTATTGGATAAAACCGTCAAACGGACCGTGGCCAAGTTCAATAAACCGGGAGACATCGAGCCTGGCGACATCTTTATCACCAACGATCCGTACAACGGCGGTGTAACCCATTTGAACGATGCAGTCCTGGTCATGCCGGTCTTTGCCGGGGATGAGATTGTCGCCTGGACGGCCAATATCGCCCATTGGAACGACGTGGGCGGTATGGTGCCCGGCAGCATGTCGACGAATGCGACGGAGATCTTCCAGGAAGGGTTGATCCTGGCAGGGATCAAGCTATTTTCGCGAGGCGAGCCAATCCGATCTGTATTCGATATCCTCACCGCGAACTGCCGCATGCCCGATTTTCTCATCGGGGATCTATGGGCAGGCGTCGCCTCGGTTCGGGTTGGCGAGCGCCGTGTGCTGGAAATCGTCAATAAGTATGGTAAAGATGTATTCCTCCAGGCAGTAAAGGAATATCTGGACTATGGCGAAAAAGTGAGTCTGGACGCGTTAAAGCAGATGCCGAAAGGGAAGTTTTCATTGGTCGAAGAGCAAGACAGTGGACCGGATTATTCGGTCGTTGTCGAAATTACGAATAATGAGTTTATTGTAGATCTAAGCGGCAATCCAGATCAAGATAATGGGCCGTTCAACATGAGCCGGGATGAAGCAGTCACCGCCTGCCAGATGGCATTCAAAGGCGTTACCTCGCCGGAAAGGATCGCCAATGGGGGTACTTTCCGGCCTCTCAAAGTGATTACTCGCCGCGGAAGCGTTTTTGATCCGATTTACCCGGCAGCTCAGGGGATCTACTATGAGATCACCATCCGGGTTCACGATCTGATCGTGCGCTGCCTGGCGCAGAATATGCCGGACCGGCTTCCCGCCGGTGGATTTGCCTCTGTGTGTGGTACGCTTTTTGGGGGGATTCACCCGGATACCGGCCGGCCCTACGCGGTGATCGAGCCCGAGTTAGGCGGTTGGGGCGGTTCAAAAAGCGTGGATGGCAATTCGGGGCAATTCTGCGCTCTGCACGGCGAAACATATAATTGCCCTGCGGAGGTCGCCGAAGCGCGCTATGGGGTAACGGTCGATTATCTCAGTTTTCATGATGAAGATGGCGGGGCCGGGTTGCACCGGGGAGGCAAGGGGGTCAGGATCGATTATCGCATCCGGTCCGATAATGCCTGGTTGACCGTCGCCTATACTCGCTCACGGATCCGCCCGTGGCCGTTGAAAGGGGGCTGCGAGGGTTCCTCAAACCACATTCTGGTCGTCCGCGCCGATGGCTCCAAAGAGCGTTATTCGGTGGTGAGCGGCCTGACCTTGAACACCGATGATATCATCCAGGTCATGACCGCTACCGGAGCTGGATGGGGAGACCCGATGGAGCGCAACCTGGAGCTGGTACAGGGTGATCTGAAAAACGGCTACATCACCCGGGAGCAGGCGAACCGGTATTACGGGCTGGAAAGCCGCACCTCGCGGGGATAGATACACCAATCGACCAACTGGACCAGGTTTATTTAAGATCACGAGGAGCTAGCGATGCGCATCCTGTGGATCAACCCGGTGGGCACAGATGTGTTTGACGAGGATACCCTGGATATCCTGAATGCGGCCAGGCAGGAGGCCACCCAGGTAGATGTGGTTTCTCTGCCTGACGACCGGCCGAAACACCTGGAGTACCATGCTTATGAAGGATTGGTCATCGGCGATATCGTGCGGATAACGCGCCAGTCCGCCAGCCAGTATGATGCCATCGTGATTGGCTGCTTCTATGATGTCGGTCTGCGCGAAGCCCGGGAGGTTTCGGGAAGGGCAATCGTGACAGCCCCATGCCAGTCGGCCACTGCCATCGCAAGCAATTTGGGGAACACCTTTTCCGTGCTTGTCGGCCGTCGGAAGTGGATCCCGAAAATGCGCGAAAACATTCTGGCCTACGGGCACGGCCACCGGTTGGCTTCGCTGCGCCCATTGGATCTAGGTGTGCACGACTTCCAGGCAGACCATACCCTTACCTGTGAACGGCTTCTGGCGGAAGGCAAGAGAGCCGTGGAGGAGGATGGAGCCGAGGTACTGATCCTGGGCTGTACCGCTGAGTACGGTTTCCATGAGACGATGCAAACCTCACTGGGTGTTCCAGTGCTAGACGCAGTCTTATCTCCCTTCAAATACGCCGAATTTCTGGTCGAGCTGTCTGACCGTTTCGGTTGGCGCCCAAGCCGGAAATGGGGCAGCGAGGCGCCACCCGATGCAGAGCTGGCGATCTGGAAACTTTTCTCATGATACCCAACGCTGCAGGACCGAACGCCTGCGGGCGTTTGGTCCTGCTGGAGCCATACAAGCCAAAGATTGGAGAGGTCAATGATCAAGCTCACGGTGATGTATAATTTGCCTCCCGGTGCAAACCACGAAGAATTTCTTCAATGGCGGACGACGGAGCACCAACAGGAGAATATATCCATCCCTGGCGTTCTTAAAAGCGACTTCTACGTAGTGAAAAGCTGCTGGAAACGGGACGATCTTACATATCGTTACATCACTGAGGCCTATTTTCCTGACATGGAAACGTTTGTAAAATCCTTTTTCGATCCAACCTATCAAGCCAGCCTGGCAAAATCGCTGGAACGGATTGCCGAGCCGCTATTTTTGATTTCCGAAGAAGTGGTCAGCCAGGAAGCCGGGTGAAATGCCCGAGAGTTCCTGAATGGACTTTTATCGCCATAGGTAGAAGTCCATTCAGCTTTTATTACTCAAAGGATAAATTGTGATGTTTATCCAATATGATTGAAAACCAGATGCAGAAAAATAGCCGCAGCGGTCAGATCGGCAGTTGTCCCTGGATTGAGTGTATGCCGTTCATCGCGCAAGTTACCATCCAGAGTTTGCAATGCTGTCCGGCCTTGAGGGGTGAGAACGCCGCCTTTTTCATTGGCTTCTGAGGCCCATTGCGAAACCTGTATGGCCATTTCCTTGCCACGCTTCCGCGCGATCAGTGTGTCGGGGATGGAGGCCAGGAGCGTGATAGAAGTCTGAACAATCGCCTGAGGAAGATCGCGGGTGGTGAGATAGGTCTCCCGTAAAGCCGGATAGGCAATGTCAAAAGTATAGTGATAACCTGAGACGTATTCTCTCGCCACAGAGTCACGCTCCTTTGCCAGCTCCATAGCCTGCAGGAGCGTTATTGTGGGTTCTTCGCTGACATCCGCCTGAGCAGAGCGTCCCAGGCCGCCAGCCTGGGCCTGGCGGATCGCCTTGTAGGCAAGGCGTGCGTCCTCAACGGAGAGGTTCGCCAGAATATCGGATAGGTGTCTTTTCAATTGTCCCAAATCATGGGAGCCAGGCGCCACATTGGGACGGAAGACCTCGTTGCTTGCTTTGACCAGCGGCGAGAGCAACAATACGATACCCAGATTCGTATTCGTGTTCACCACGCGTTGTGTATCCCGGATCGCCCGCCAGATGATTTTGCCCACGCTGTTACGTCTGGCGGATTGCATGGCTGGACCAATGGCAACCGCGCTGAGCAAGAAGTCTTCAAAACGGAGATCGGAAAAATCATGCGGACGGCTTACATTACCCGGCTTTAAGGCGCTGACTTCCAGCAGGCACGCTATTTGCGCCGCCTGAGCAATTCGAATGCCTGGACTTAGTCCGCTATTGCCCCATTTTTCAGGTGACATAACAGGTTCTCAATGATTACATCCGCAATATCGAAGGAAATTGTTTTACGCAGTCCGCGCCAGCCAGGAATACTGTTCACTTCCAGGACGAAAATCCGTCCATCTTCAGCCGGCAGCAGATCCACGCCGGCATAATCAGCGCCCACCAGGCGCGCCGATTCGACGCTCAATTCTTTCAGACCCTGGCTAAGCTCCACCGGTTCCACCTTGGCTCCCTGGGCAAAGTTGGTTTTCCAACCGTTGCCGCGCCGGCGCATGGCTGCAACGACCCGGTCCCCCACCACAAACGCGCGAATATCTTCCTGACCGTGAGGAATATACTCTTGCAGGTAAAAGATATACCGGTCCAGCTCAAGGGACCGGAACACGCGATAAGCGGTATCCTCATCGTTTACCCTGCGCATACCTTTCCCCTCCGAGCCGAAAAGGGGCTTGACAATCACGTCGCCGCCCATCTCCCGGAAGGCATCCAGTGCCTGAGCGAAATCTTCACTGACGAAAGTCCTTGGGGTGGGAATACCCGCATCCCTCAACAAAAAATCGGTGTAGTACTTGTCAACGGTTCGCTCGATCGCAGCCGGTGAGTTCATAATCGGGATTCCCAGGTTCTCCAGGCGATGGAGGGCATCCATACGGAAGATAATCTGCTCTAACGAACCAATCGGGATGGTCCGAACCAGCAAGGCCTGGCACTCCTCAAGAGGAAGACCATTAACCGATACCTGAGCATATCCACCCATCCAGGCGGACATGCGGTGGATCGGAAAGAAACACGCCTCTGCTCCCTGGCGAAGTAATGCCTTTTCCAGAGAAGTCACATGCCAACCCTTCTGAGAGGAGAGGATTCCAATTTTGGGGGCGGGATTTTGGGTCAAATTTATCCCTCGAGGAGTGATAGACGTAGGAGCGAAGGGTTTATCCTTCCGGAATGAAAATTGTGCCCACTGATCAGATTGTTAAATGAAATCTGTGCCGGACTGAAAAGTAAAGGATCGATCTTATAAAAATCGCCTTCATACCGCTGGAAGAGATTGTAGAAAAGCACACCGTAATCGGGGGATGCTGAAGAAGGCACTTTTTCGACCAGGTTGGCCAGCTCCTCGTCGTTTCCCCGGACCGAGTAAACCACCTGGCCACCATACAGAACTGCGTCGTTCGTGCGTCCGATCGCATGCAGATCGTCGCTGGCAATGCTGGCCAGGGGGCAGACGCCAAAGCCGCTCACCACTTGATTCATATCGTATCCCAATTCCAGCATTTTGTGGAGACCCGTCTCGACCACCCGAGCAGAGATTTGTACCGTACCCGCCAGAGAAGCGGTTGGAGCGATGATGAGGGTCAGGCAATCTGGCCCCAGGCCGCATTTCCCGGCGACGTATTCGGCCACCTCCGCGCTGGGGAGATTATGTCCTTCCAAAAGCAACACGGCCGTATCAGCCTTATCCTGGTAGTTCAGCTTGCTGAAGATCTCCTCTCTCGCATAGAGCGCCCGGGCTGGTCCGGATCCCATGGCAAAAAACTTATCGTGTTGAATTGCCCAACCTGCATATTGGGAAGCCATACAGGCGATGGGCGGGAAACTGACGCTGACGCTGACGGCGGGCAGCCAGAATTCACCCTGATTGTCCATGTACGTCAGGCGCGTGAAGCTTACCTGGCCAAGGCCGCCCAGGCAAGCTTCGGAAAACAACCGCCCGGCCTCCAGGCTTCCCGGAACCTGAACTCCGGCGTCGATGACGGTAGCGCCATTGGCTAACTTGAATACCTGGCACCCCAGAGCATCGGCTCGAGATATCATGGTTTGCACGATCGCAGCAGAAAGACCGTTAATGCTGATCATAGACCAGGATTTCCCCTTTCCCCAGGGCGGTAAAATCGCCGCTATATCTACGATACCTGCCGGTAAGATATTCATCCACAACCGGTACACCCTGGCTTCTCAAGCTTTGCAAAATAAGCCCTAGAAACCCGGGCTGGTAAGTGCAGGCGTAACGGAAGGTAGGCAACAGCTCAGGTGTTTGAAAAGTGATCAGGGTGCCATGTTTCATGCCCGGGCCGGGTCGAGCTCCGAGCTGGCCAAAGACGATCACCGTGCCGGCGATCATAAAACAGCCTGTAAACTCGCCGGTACTGCCGCCCACAGCGATCAGCCCGCGGCGCATCAGGCTGCCGGTTTCGTTGCCCGCGTTTCCGTTCACCAGAATGCGGCCGCGCGTCATTCCCCGCCGGCTTCCCCGGTATGCCCCACCCAATGCGTGACCGGCGTTGCCCTTGATAAGGATCAATCCTCCGGCCATTTCGGCCCCAGCCCAATCGCCGGCGTTGCCCTCGACACGGATGAAACCGCCGCGCATCCCTGCGCCCAGATGCATCCCCGCGTTCCCTTCAACGATTATATTCCCTTTGGTCATCCCCTCCCCGATGTGTTTCACCCGTGACGCGTCTCCTTTCAGGATAATATCGTTCGATCCATCAGCGTCGACTGTGAAGAAGTCACCCAGCTCGAAGGGCTCGTTTCCAAAAACGACCGGCAGCTTGGCGATTTGACCTGGTGATTTATCCTGAAATTGGTCTGGCGTGATTGTCCCGGCTTCGAGCGGGATGTTGGATTGGAGGTTGAGCTTCAGAGTGGTCATGCTGCCGCCTCCTGCCTGAGAATGCGGTGCATGTCGATCTTGAACTGGCCCAGTCTGCCGCCATAATTACCGGCAGTGATTCGCCGGATGCCAGGGATGCAGGCCGCCAGGATCCCAACCCGGGTGGCCTCCTCGACTGCCTGCTCGTCCAGACCATCGATGACAATTTCAAGGACAGAATTGATCCCCTCCGGCAAGGCAGTCTGGACCACTCCGCGCAGAGTGGGGCAGTAGGCATCGTTGGTAGAGGCAATCAGGAATTTGTACTGCGAGCCGGTCTTGCTTCCGCTGCGGACGATCCCGCCGGGGAAGGGCAGAATGGCTCCGCGCACCTTCCGCATCGCTTGCACCGCGCGCTCGGCGGCATCCAGGGTAACATCTGCATTTTCTCCCAGGATCAAGAAATTTCCACCGCCGACAGAGGGCTGCATCCCAAATCTGTCTTCGATCAGGAACTCTCCTTCCATGACAGGGATCCGCCAGAAGCGGCGCCCATCCACCAGCTTGCTCATCTGGTAACCATCTCCGAAATACCGCAACTGCCCTCCGATCGTCACATTGTCAGGCGCCACCAGGCCATTGAAGCACGCGGTGGTTGGACAGGTCATCACCGTCTGGCCAATGCGTTCCATTAATCGTTTCGGCAGGTCATCTTTAGAGGGTGTAAATATCAGCACGCTGACGCCAGGACGTCCATCCAGGGTATCATCCACGTCGCCTTCGATCCCCGCCTCGCATTTACAGCCGATCACGGACGTTGCGAAACCGGTCATCCGGTTGGCCGCCTCGTAGGCCCATTTTCGCGTTCGCGCCGTGATGATGGCCCGCGCTCCCCACATCTTGAAAGCTTCAGCATACGTATCCTCGATTTCCACATGATTTATATAGAGCGCCATAGAGTTATCCTGATTCTGGGAAGGAAAATTTGGCAAAGGCCGGCCTGACGATCAGGTTCCGCAGCTCACCGCTGCCGGATTGGGTAGATAATGTTCCAGTTGCACCGGATAATTTTCAAAGCAGACCGTATAATAATTTTCAAAGTGCTTGCGAATGTCAGCCTCGATTCCAGGGTCGAATGTGGGGTTAACATAGAACGTGCGCCCAAAAACCTCCTGGCGAATTTGCCCATCTTCGACCAGGATCTGCCCATCCTTCAGCACATATCGCGGGCTGGAAAACATCTTTTCCAGGTCATCGTCTCTGGCATAGATGGTAACGTCGGCATCCGCCCCAACACCAAGATGCCCCTTGTTTTTCAACCCGAGCAGCTTCGCCGGTCCAGCCCGGGTAATGATCGCAATTTCATAAAGAGAATATTCCCGGTCCAGATCCGGCAGGGTGGTTTTTACCAACGCTTTTTGATGGACTGTTCGCATGCATTCACGGCGGAATTCGCGATCCATCAGCAAGCGGATGATGCGCGGGTAAGCCATAAACGAGGCTCCATTGGGGTGATCGGTGGTCAGGGCGATCCTCCAGGGATCCTGAACCATAAGGAACCATTCCAGGCCGATCGCCCACTGAGTCGTATGGATATAGCTTTTGTCCTTGTACTCGATCGGTACGATCCCGCAACCCTCCTCGGTCTCGACGTCTACATTGACCCATTTGCGGCCGGTAATCTGGTAGAGCAGGTATCCTAATGGCCCGTCACCGGTCATGGAGGTGGTATCCCCAAACATCACCTGGCCTACATCAACGCTTAAGTTGGGGTGGGTATTGACATATTCCGCCATCTCGACCACCTTCGAATGGAAGAGTCCACCAGGCGTACCGCCATAGCTGTGGAACTGGATGTGAGTAATGTGACCGCGCCTGTCTTCCAAAGTCTTCATCGTTTCCAGGGTGGTCTCCCAATTTCCGGCAATTCCCAGGTTATTGCAATGGATGTGTACCGGATGGGGGAGTTTCAGCTCCAAGGCCACGTCCGCCATACTACGGATAATCTGGCGCGGGGTAACTCCAAAGCCCGTGACCTCATCATCCAGAGTATGGACGTTATTATGGAACTTCCACAGCTCGACACCACCGGGATTAACCAGCTTAATCGCATATCCTTTGGTTGCCTGCAGCAGCCAACCGGCAAAATCACGCAGGCGTTCGTGTTCTCCGGCTGCGATCCGCTGCATCGCGAACTCGTTGTTTCCCATCAGGGCAAAAAAGCCTTTGTCAATCTCTGGGGTATCATTAAACTCCTCGTGCGCGTGACGGGCTGCCAGTGGAGGGACGGCCGCATCGAATGCGGTAGTATAGCCCATCGCAGCATAGCGGTAACCGGTTGTAAACGTGGATGGCACGCTGCTGCCCACCCCGGAGCGGGTAAATGGGGTCCGTGGGTAAACCTGCCGGCGATGGTCTTCGGGCCGCATTTTGCGGGCTATATTTACCTTGGGTCCGGCAATATGGGCGTGCATGTCCACCCCACCGGGCATGACTACCATCCCAGACACATCGATCGTTGGACCGTCCGGGTCTTCAGCTACGATGCGCCCATCCCGGATGAAAATGTCGCGAAGTTCGCCGTTGATCCCGTTTATTGGATCGTACACTTCACCATGGAGGATCCTGGTCATTGCTTGAACTCCTGTACCCGGGTTAATATTCGGCTGAGCACTTCTTGGTCGGATGGAAAAGTGGATGGCAAGATTTTTCTCATGTGCAACGGGATATTGTCCATGCGGTACACGGTCCCGTCTACATTGATCCCCGCCGTGGCAGTGGTGAAGGAAATATAAGCCATGCGACTGGTTTCGCTCTCATGCGTGTCAAGGGCAATGATCGGGATTTCTTCCAGGCGCTTTCGCGCCACACCAGGCAGGCTGGCGACCGGATCCGAAGCAACCACAAGGGCGACGTCGGCCTCGCCGCGGCTCAGCATGTCCACCATTGTAAACTCGCCAGGATTAAAACGCGGATAGCCGAGACCGAAATTGATCCCAAACGGGTAGCCGGTCTGCCAGGCCATGACGCTATCCACGCCGGTGACGTTACCGTGCCCGCGCATTGGGATCAGTGCGAACTTCGTAAATCGATTGATGTCCCTTACCAGAAGAAATGCCGCGGCCGTATTCATATGCTTCCCACGGGTCTGGGTTAATCCTTGCCCGATGAAAAGCACTCCAAAACGGCAAGCCTTCATTCGCCCGGCCAGATCAGATAGCTGCTCAAGACTGACTCCGCTTCCCTCTAAAGCAGATGCCTCGATCTTCTGCCCCATTACCAGACCTCTTAATGCCCAGAGAAGCTCGAAATCTTTCCCGGGACGAGGAGTGATCAGGATGTCCGCCGCACGCGAACTGGGGGTAGGCCGTACATCCACAAGAACGATAGTCCGTCCTTTCCGCCCGTTGGGGATGAACATCCCCTTGGCGGTAACCGCATAACGGGTCATATGGCGTGGGTGCGATTCCGCCGGGTTCGATCCCCAATACACGATCAGATCGGCTCGATTCTTCACCTCACCCAACGTGCAGGTAGGCTCGCCAATGCCCTGAAGCGCCATCCCAGACGGCCCGTGACAGACAGATGTACAGCAGTCGATATTTGCCCGAAGCATATCGGCTAATGCGACTGCCTGTCTTTGCGCCTCACACGAGGTGCTGCTTAATCCATAAATGATGGGGTAGCGAGCCTGAACCAGGAGCCGGGCAGCCTCATCAATGCCATCCTCGAGGCTGGCTGCCTGGCCTCCAATCCGCACAACTGGCAAATCTTGAGGTTGGCCATGACCCAGAAACCATGCTTTTCCGATGAGACAAGCGTTCCTGGCCTGGGTGATGCGGTCATCCTCTACAGTTACAATGATATCGTCACAAACACATCCGCAAAAAGCGCAAATGGCATTTTCCACCTGGTACATACGCTGCTCCCACTAATCAAGCTGTTCCAATTCGATCTCAAACCCTTTTGTGTCCGGCATTCCCGAAGCGTATGTTTCACCACCGACAAGCCGGTTGACCGTCGGGCCGAAAGCCATGAACGCCAACCCTTCTGGCAGCTTTTCTGAACGGCAGATTACTGTAGCTTCCCCAAAGACCGTTTTCACCCGAACCGATGCTCCTTCTTGCAGGCCAAACCTCTCCAGGTCGAGCGGGTTGAGCTCGAGGGTCATCGTTGCGCTCACATATTCCTCCAAATCCTTACCATTCGAGATCCCCGTTCCCTGGCATATCGAACGGCCCGTAATCATGATCAATTTGCGCTCAGGCATACAATTCTCCTTTGATTGCGGTTGTCTCTGTGATCAGGTTGGCCAAACACGTCTCACGGGTAGGACCGCTTGCCAGCACGGTACAGACCGGATTCCCCCGGATAAATTGCTCCCCTGGAGCCGGTACATCGCGTACCCCGCGATTCATCCAATTCCGGGTATCAGGCGCCTGGCAAGTTTTTTCGGCATACAGGATTGCCTTTGCATGGAATTGCCCTTCTGGCCAACCTGTCGAAAGCAGGTTGAATACGGGCAGATCCCCACGAGTCACCGCCTGGACGTGCAGATCAAAGACAGGTAGATGATAAGCCCGCTCGATCATTTCCATTGAGGCGGAAAAGCGCGGGTTCACCTCAATCAGGCAGACATCCCTTCCCGAGAGGATAAAATCCATTCCGTTTACGCCCACCAAACCGAACTGGCGGGTGATCAGGTTAGCGATATCCTGTACCTGTGCAAGCACATCCCGCGCAATGGCTGGCTCCGTCTGGAGGGGTGGAAGCAGATTGCCACAGTAGCGGAATCCGCTCGCCCCAAACTCTGATTGGCCGATGAGCTGCTCGGTCAGGCCAATGACCACAGCCTCGCGGCCATTGGCGAGAAAGGATGCTGAAAGCGGCGGACCGCTTATATACTCCTGGAGTATATAACCCCGCCGCGGAAGATCATCCTTCTCCCAAAAATTCACCCGCAATCCGCCTCCACTTAGCACAGGTTTGACCAACCAAAGCCGCTCGGGACCAGGTCGCTGCCCATTCCCGGCATAGAGAGTAACAGGCGTCCGGTATCCAGCCGAGGCCAGGATCCTGAACAAGCAAGGCCATTTGCGTATGCGGCGTAAGACCTCTGGAGAATTGCCCAGCACCCGTTTCCGTTCAGCAAAACAACTGACCACCGCTGGATAATTCTCCAGGTTGGATGTATACGCCATCTCGTCGAATTTGAGCTTCTGGCTGGCCATTATGAGGGCGGCCGGGCTGTATTTCAAGCCAAACCCGCGAGCTAGGGAGTAGCTCTCGCAGAGGGATTGTAGATCCAGGTCACCAAAGGCATCCAGAGCAACCAACGAGTAACCACTGCGCAACGCCGACTCGGCCATCGCTCTCACGCTGATCCCAATGAATAAAATTTTCATGACAGATATTTTATGCGCAAAGCCCCAGCGTTTTGCATGTGGAACTTTAGATCAATTCTTTGGCAATTTGATAAACGCCATCTGTATCCAGGATCAGATCGTTTCGTTCGAATAATCTGGCAATACAGGCTTTATGCACTTTCATCTTTGGATTGCCAACAGCAAGCGCTCCGAGCGCGTATTTGCCTTCGCGTACCGCGAAATCATCCGACGGCTTGACCCCTTCGATCCCCAGCGGCTCAGTCAGGTTGAAATCAATCAACCATTGCAGCTTTTCGCATGATGCCCACTGTGACTCGCTGAGCAACTGCAGTCCCGCCGGTCCGGCGGCCACCGCGATCTCAACCATCTTCAATATGTCTTCCAGTCGGGAAATAGTGAGCACATCTTCGACCTGAATGTGCCCGTCGCCCGGGTTTCCCGTGCCTTGAAACGCTTCGGCCGCCTTTCGGGCACTCGCCAGCGTCTTCTGAGCAAGCACGACATTGAAACGATCCCCCAGCAACTGAGGTGGGATCGAAATAAGCTGGACTCTAACGCCTTCTCGCGCCAGTAAAGAGGCTGCCCGTAGCCCGACAGGACCGGGCCCGATTACCAATGCCGTTTTCCCGTGAAGATCCGTCTGGCGCACCAGTTTTGCGATCGCCGTAGAGGCAGTGGTATTGCATCCGTTCGTATCGAGCATTAAGGAGATTTTAAAGGGGCCAAAAAACGTTTGTCTGGCTTTGACGAGGATTTGTTCGCCCAGCTCGACATCCGAACCCCCAATCCAGACGGCCAGGTTATTCAAGTCAGGAATGCCGCGGGTAAAGCAGGCGCTCAAAATGATGGGTCGAACGGCGTCCACACCAATCGCCGCATAGCTCATCACCTGGTCGGCTCCGGCATCGTAGGCAGTGATCGCGTCAAAAGAGCTGGCAAACTGATCGGTGTCTAATTGCATAAGAATTTTTTTCATAACGTCTCCCTTCTCCTTTCAGATCAAGCCCAAATCCCTGGCTTCGTCCAACCATTGTTCAAATAAGGCAGAGGCATCCTCGAACCTGCCCTGGCCGTAAAGGTCCTGGACATCCGAATAGAGATCTTGCAGCTCCTGCGGTAGCATATTGTAATGGTCTCGAATTAATTCCCAGGCTGCCTCGCGTTCCTTTTCGGCAAAATGAGACGCAACCAGCCGGTCGAGTTTGTTTGCCAGATCTTCTGGCAAAGAACTCCCTCCTGTATTCTTTCCATCTCCACCACTCGTATTCTCTGCATCCATCTGACACCCCGTTATAATCCTGTTTCGCTATTTTCACCCAGCAAGGACTCACGCAGAACTTTTGCATTGGAGCGGCCCGAGCGGTACACTCGTCCACTGGAAAGATTGTTGAGGATGACCTGAGATGGGCAGAAAATTAACGGATCCATTTGATAGAAACTTCCAAAACGCTGGTAAAGCTGGTAAAAAGGCACACCGAAATCCGGCGAGGCCGCGGAGGGGATCCGGCCGGCCAGGTCTTGCAGCTCAGAGTCATCCGCACGGAGCGTATAAGCGACCCGTCCGCCATACAGGACGCAGTCATTGGACAGGGCGCTGGCCCGATCCTCATCTGGAACGACTGGCGCAATCGGGCAGGTGCCAAGACCGTGCAGCACCTTGCGCACATCGAACCCCAACTTGACCATTTTGTGCATCCCGGTAGCTACTACCCGTGCAGATAGCTGGACCGAGCCTGCCAGGCAAGCTGCCGGCGCCAGGATCAAGGTCAGAGAGGCAGGTTCCACCCGGCACTTGCCCGCGATATACGTGGCGATCTCGTCGCCTGGAATCTGGCGCCCTTCCAGTATCAAAACAGCCACATCGGCACTGTCGGCATAATCCAGTTGGGAGAAGACTGGATCAACGCGCGCGAGAGCCCGTGCCGGACCAGAGCCGATCGCAAAGAAACCCCATTTGTTGATGCCCCAGCCGGCATATTGCGAGGCCATACAACCAATTTCAGGCCTGTCCACAACCACGCGGACCCCTGGCAGCCAGAAATCGCCGTAATCCAGCGTGGTGAATTCGACTTCGCCCATACCGCCCAGGCTGATCTCGGCTGTATATTTGCCGGCTAAAAGACCACCTGTGGCATGCAGTCCGATATCGATTACCCGCGTGCCACAGGCCAGGGAAGAGATTTCGATCCCCAGCTCTTCGGTGCGGGTTGCCATCTCATTTGTGATTTCGAGAGCTCGCCGATTTATGCTGATCATCGTCCCAATCCCCTTATCTTATCAAAGTCGATCCAAAGCAGAATTTTATGGAATGGGCGCACCCCATCTGCGTAACTGGATGCGCCCACCTGCATTGGTGAAATTGGATATCGTGGGAAGTTATACGGCCACATCCCACTGGCACAGGCCCTTGGCCTCCGCGCCATAAGCCTTCATATACGGTACGTTGCGCTTGATCAGAGTGGTCGTGGCGCAGTCCTTGCAGGTACGAGCGGGAGCGCCCACTACTGCCGGATGGAGGGCGAGGATGTTGGTCATGAGGGTGGCCGTCACGCATTCCGTAGTCAGGAAGCAGGGGTAATCCGCAAGGCTCATCAAAGCCGCGAAGCGTTGAGTGATGGCGCAAGCCGGATACGTGTAGCGCTGCGGGTTCATGATCACTTGGTTATTCTGAACCTGGGATAGATCGACAGGGATGCCCTTGATCTTGGCACCATCGCCCTTGGGCTCAATTTCCAGGATATCCTCGCCGCGCTTGAGGATGTCGATGAAATCGGCGTTGTGCAGCTCGTCCGCTTCGCCGCGGCCCGGGTTCATGGCCGCATAGTTATGGAAGCGCTTGTTAAACAGGTCAATAACCATCGGGACAGTGAAGGAGTCCAGCCAGAGGATATAGGCAACCGCGCAGGCGCCCGAGCCGGTAGCGACGCCCAGGACATCCCATTCGCTCTTGTAGGCATCCATTTCCAGGCCCTTGCGCAGGGTGCTCTCATAGACTCTGGTCACGGCATCGTAGATATTGAAGACCATCTCATCTTTGAACATATTGAAGGTCGCCGGTCCAAGATGGTGGCCGACATCGCCCACGCAGTAGGCGGGTACAACCAGGATGTTGCCCAGGTGCACACCAGCTTTCAGAGCGGCTTCCACGTAAGGCTTCATGCGCGCCTGATATTCCTTCTGGTATTTGTTAGTATCGAAGGAAGTGTGCGGTCCATGTCCGCCCAGGTTGTGGGTGGCCATCAACTGGTTCTGAGCCGCGATCGGTTCGCGATAGATGAACTGCAGCATGTCGAGCTCAGCCTTCTCCGCTTCCGAGAGGTTCTTGCCGGATTGCAAGGCGCCTCGGAAAGCCGCGCCAAGGCCATAGGATGTAGTCATCCCCCAGGATTTGGCTGCCAGGATCGCGCGCTTGTGGTCTTTGGGGATATCCAAAGTGCGTAGAATCCGGTTCACCAGGTTCGGCACCGAGCCAACCGAGAAGGCGAAATCTACCACGCAAGTCAGTCCATACATCCCGCCGTAACGAGCAGTGACCTCGCGACCAATCAAGGCCCGGTTTTCAGGCGTTGCCATGGCATCGATGAACTTCCACATCGATTGCTTGAATTCCGGGACTTCTTCGTATAATGTTTCCAGGATTGGGCCTGTCTGGTAGTGCTCGACAAAAGGATCGTCTTCTGGGCGAATGGTGTTGTTAACGGAGATTTTATCGAGGATGTCATAATGGGCATTCACAGACTGCACATGCAGGTCGATCACTTCCTTGGACTGCCCATCTAAAGGCTTCATTTTGTTGACGGCATCCACATAAGGCTTGGCATCTTTGAAAACGAACGGGCCACCACGCTTTACCCGGATTACTTCCAGATCAGCGTCGGCTGCGCCAGCAGCCTCCTCGATCATTTTCTGGTAAATAGCTTTATCCGCCATAGCATACTCTCCTTACATTTTGTTGATCTTGAAAAGTGTTGGTTGTTTTTTCCGAATCAAGAAAGGTCACCGAACTGCCAGAAGGATCTTTCTCCTCTCAGTATTTGTCGTCCGTTCACCTCCTTTCGACTGGCGACTTCCAGTCTCGCATCATTAGAAGAAACTGGGCACAAAATGATCCAATTCTTCAGGATCAAAACCGACAAACACCCGGTCATTGATGACGATTACTGGCCGGGTAGTCTGCCCGGAAAGTTGTTTCATTTTTTCCAGAGCCTGGGGGGAAACCTGGACGTCCATATCTTCATAACGGACGCCTTTGCGGTCGAAATAGCTTTTCACATCGTACCCCTCTCTTGAGGTCGGGATGCGGTAGACCGTGATGTCCACTGGGCCGATGCATTTACAAGGCATGAAGCACTTCCCTTCATGACCATGATTGGCCAAAACGTTCCAAAGATCACTTTCCCAGATCTATGACAAGTGGAATGTGTGCAGGGGCTTTTCGATGCCGCTATTATTCGTTTTTCTACACAAATAGAAACATTAATCAATTGTAATATTACAGTCCTAGAAGACTGTTGTCAAGCGGGAAGTGAAAAATGTCATAAAATTCGCCCGCATATTATCATCAATTGATCGACCTGAGCCCTCCCCATGATTTACGGAAAGATGGAATGCCTATCGAACTCTCCCCTTAATTTTCCGGTGAACGAAAAGATTCGAGGCATTGGACGATCTCCAAGGGAGTATTCACCACCCGGACTCCCGGGAAAGCTCGCAATCTCGCGGTATTTTCAAGGTCGATTGGCCGTGGATAAACCCTGGCAGCTTCGCCATGCGGACCCTCGGTGTCCATTTCAGACGCCAGATCCGTTGGCAGGACGATCACCGGCACTCGGGATTTACCGGCCTGGGCGAATAGATTGGTCACCAGGGTATCCGAGATGCCGTAAACAAATTTGGCGACCGAATTCGATGTGGCAGGAGCTATGACCAAAGCCAGATATTTCCCCTCGAACAGGCGCACAACCAGCGGCGAACTGGCCAGTGTTTCCCGGTAAACACGCAGGCCGGCCTTCTGGAGGCGATCTTGAAGCCCATACATGCGCACCACCTCCTCAGCAGCTCGCGACAGAAAGACATCTACAGACTGGTAGGCCAGCATGCAATCTGCGCAGGCAGCCAGGGTATGGCCCGCACCAGTGATCGCCCAGGCAATCCGCAGTACGCTCATGGATCTTCCCTTGTCAAAATAACATCGCTTGCTGAATTTCCCAGCAACAGGCGGTGCCAGATTTCCCCAGAGGAATCCTCAACCCTTTCTACCTTCCCTCGGATCAGAGCCCACTCTCCCCGCCGGGCTGCTTCACTGAAACGACCCCGGTAAGAGATTGCCTCGCGCAAATCACCTCCGTTGAAACCATTGAGCCACCGGACGCTCTCCAGACGATAACAGCAGGGAGTAAAAATCCGTTCTTCGTCACCGGCAATTCTGGCAATCACTTCGGCGTGGCCTTCCGGGCGATACTGCTGTTGAGAGTAATGTTCCTCGATCTCGTCCAGGCTTTTCAGGAAGCGTAGAAAATAGACCCGTCCACGGAACTGGCCTTGATTGACTTTTTTCTTTTCGCAGGCGATGAACTCCGCCAGGCTCATGCTGGACCCGGCCGACCGGTCCGCGTAAAGCGTTTCCATCCCTCGCTCGTCTAACCTGGAAATCTCACTATCGTTCCCATCGTCGAGCAATTGTCTCAATCCAGCATAGAGGGCCCAGCAATTTTGCTGCCCATAAACAATCAGGTCCAGATCTGAAGCCGGTGTATGCATCCCAATCAACAGGGATCCAGAAATCCCCATTGCCTGTATCGGAATCCCCCCTTCGATGCAAAGCCGCCGGGCAAAATCCAGGGCGTCTTTTTCGAGCTCCTCTTGCGGGCCATTGCGAACCAGTTCTTGCAGCCTCTCCCGCGGAGAATAGCGCCGGCGAACCAGCGGGGATGGTACGCTTTGCAAAACAGCGCCTATGGAGGATTCAAAAGCCAGGTAATGAGGAAATCTCGAACAGAGGATCGCCTCTTGCTCTTCAAAACGGTAAAGACGACGGTATCGTTGCCCCTGCCTCTGGCGATTACCTCCCGGGTCTGGCATGTAGCGGAGAACAGCCAGGATCCGATCGGGTGGATGGATCATCCCCTTTACCGTAAAGAATAACCCATCTTCCGTTTCTATGTAGTCTCCCTCAACAACGGGATCGCCTGATCCAGCCATCTTTGCACCTCTTATCTATGGGCACTAATTTCATTTGTAGCTCACCGGCTAATGTCTGTCAATGCTGTCGCTTGTTTAACAATTTTCGTCATGTTAGAATCTTCGCAACTTCGACAGTATCGATTTTCTTAATCCCTGACCGCGAAAAAGGAAGCCGCCATGCAATTGATGATTAGTGTCGTGAGCGTCGAAGAGGCTGTCCAGGCCATGGCAGGCAAAGCTGATATTCTGGACGTGAAGAACCCGGACGAGGGCTCGCTTGGGGCCCAGCCTCCCCGGGTGCTTCGGGCGATCCGCAAGGCCGTGCCTGGAGTAAGGCTGAGCGTTGCCCTCGGCGATCTGCCAAATCTGCCTGGTACTGCCGCGTTGGCTGGTTTTGCTGCGGCAGCGTGTGGCGCGGACTTTATTAAAGCAGGCCTGCTCGGCACGGGAAGTCTGGCCGATGCGGCCCGGTTGATGCGCGAAATTTGCCAGGCGGTCAGCGAGTTCCCAGGGGTGGAGGTGATCGCCGCTGGGTACGCCGATTCCGACCGGGCAGGCACCCTCGATCCTGGCCTCCTTCCAGCCATCGCCAGCCAGGCTGGAGCGGCTGGCTGCCTGATCGACACCGCCATCAAGGATGGCTGCCGTTTATTCGACTTTCTCAGCGTTGAACGATTGCGGAATATTGGTAAGGAGGCCCACGCTTCCGGTTTACTGTTCGGATTGGCCGGCTCGCTACGTGAAGAAGATTTGCTCCTGGTCCGCGACCTGGGGGCGGACGTGGTCGGAATCCGCGGTGCGGTTTGCGGCGACGGGAGGCGGGGCGGTCCACTGGAAGCCGACCGGGTGAGGAGAATCGTCGAAATTGTCCATGCCTGAGAGCCTGACAGGATCATGGCTTACCCTGACCTGCGGAGAGCAGATGCGTCCCAAACGTTTTACCACTCTCAAGCAATTCCTCCAGACGTTGCGGATGATCACCGTTGATTGCCCAGGCATCCATGGATGAACCTTGCAAGGCATATGGGAAATATACATCGATCCCGCCCTGGTTTCCCGGCGCGTGGGCCAGATCGATCTCTTCCTCTGGCCGAAGAGACCCCATGGCCGGCCAATGCCGGTACAGCCCGTCCACGTCTTTTAACAGCACCAGTTTTTTTGCCCCAGCCAGAGCACCGATCCAAGCTGCGATGCTGTCAGAGGTAACCTGCCAGGAATGTGGCAGGGGGTCAGCCAGGTTCAATAAAGCAGACGGCAACAGAACCGGCACTCGACCTTCTCCAGCGATCTGGTGAGCCTGGAGTAAATCAGCGGTCAGGGTTGCCCCTGGCAGCAGGTCAGCCAGAAGTAACCCATACTGATCCATCGCCAGGAGCGCCATGCGATGAGCCGTTGTCTCTGCCAGACGGAAGCTCCGGTAGGCGGCACGGACCTGGTCGGCGAAACCACCCCCTCCCGGCACGACCAGCAGACGGTGCTTGCGTCCCAAAAGCGCAATCTCCTCACATAACGGGGCCAACCCCTTTCCACGGCTCAGACTGCCCCCCACTTTGAGGACGGCTTCCAGGGGGTCAGCGTGCTCTGTCGCTTTCATCATGAATGGTTCCATTCTGTTGTGATAACTGCTGGGCGAGCAAAAATGCTACCGCAAGACTGGGGGCAGCGGTAGAGCCAGTTTTGCCCCAGTCTGCCCCCAGGTTGGAAACGTCCAAACCGAGACGCTTCCCCGCTTTCAGGGCCAGGAAAGCGCCTGAACCGGCAGCCAATAGGGGTAGATCTCTGGCTGCCTGTATCCGGGACAGCACCTGCTGGATCGCGACGCAAACCTGGCCAAGCTGCTGTTCAGCCACATAGCTGGCCAGCGTATCGATCTCATCCTCTACCAACATCTCCGTATCTGCGCATACCAGGCGCGCCAGTCGTACTCGAGCGGTTTCGCGTGTTGCTGGGCGTCCGTCGGGGGTTGGGCAGGTATAATCCTTTGCTCGCAGGAAACCCAGGATTAAATAGACATCCCCGCTGATGGCGAAATCCTCAGAGGAGACCCTGCATAGCCGCCCGCGGACCGGCACGCTTTGAACGATAGCCGCCAGGTTCGTGCGCAGCACCCCCGTATAAACCAGCTCGCCAGCCGCCAGTCGTTCGAGGTCAGTTCGTCCTAGAGCGCATATTTGCCCATTCAAGATGGGGATGACATCGGTGGTTGTTGTGCCCACATCCACCAGGAGGCAGTCCGGATGGGCCTGGCCGACGTACAGAGCAGTTGCCAGCCAGTTAGAAGCGGCAAATTCCAACGGGCGCAGGCGCGCTTCCACCAGGGGGACAAATTCACCTTGTAAACTGAGTGCGTACCCTTGCATGCCGGGGAAAGTTTCCAGCAGACGATCCAAAACAAAGCCAACTCCCTCGCGCTTGGTGGCAAAGACATCTGCCAGCTCAGCGGTCATGGTGACCGCCAGTGCATCTGGCCTGTTTTCCGGAAAAACCATCTCCATGGCGGACTGCAAGATCTCGGGCAGACGTTCTTTCTCGCGCCAGATCTCGAAAGGCAGAGAAGCGGCGCGGTAACTCCGAACCTCTTCCGACTCATATCGCAGACCAACGGTTTTGACGTTGGCCCCGCCGATATCGAGCCCCAGGATCGTTATCATAGCCTCTCCTCCTCAGAAAAAATCCCGATCAACCAGTGATGGCCTGGCCAGGCGGCCGGTTGAACCAGGTCTTGGGATTTCCCG
Organism: Anaerolineaceae bacterium; assembly: GCA_035542155.1. GTDB lineage: Bacteria > Chloroflexota > Anaerolineae > Anaerolineales > Anaerolineaceae > DATKLX01. The sequence continues at coordinate 14,385 of DATKLX010000032.1, read as the reverse complement.
GGTAAAAAGTAACCTGCCCCCTGAGAGGGATTCTCTCGGGAAGGCGCCCTGGAGTGCAGGATTCCCAAATGGCCTGCGCCAGATTGGAAGGAAACACCTGGCGCAGGCCAATAATTGTGGTAGTCAGGCGCGGGTTGATTTCGATCAACCAGGCCTCTTCATCGGTCAGGACCAGGTCCAGGCCGATATATCCCCGGAGACCTGGAATAGTCCTGACAGCTTCACGCGCGACTTCCCAGGCCCGGCCAGCCAGCGGGTGCTGCAGAGGAATTCGCCCGCCGCGATAAGCGAAAGGCAGACCAGGATCGATCAACTGGCTGTTTACACTTAACGGCACCATTCGGTCACCAGCGACGAGGAGCGACAGGCTTGCGTGAGTGCCAGGAATATAACTTTGGAGTAAAATTTTTTTACAATTTGATACGGCGGAAAGCTCTTCCAGGGCTTTGTCGGCTTCATCCGCACAACGCACCAGGCAGACCCCTGCGCAGCCGACCCCATCCGAAGGCTTGATCACCAGTGGATAACCATAATCTTCCACAGCTTGCCGGGCTTCAGAAAGGGTTTCGATCCGGGTTCGTGGGATGGGAAGTCCAGAGGAGAAAAAACGCCGGGCGCATTCGGCCTTATCTCCGGCGATGTTGATCGCCTCGGGAAGTGAACCAAGCAACTGGACTCCTGCTGTGAGAACCGCTTCGCTCAGGCGAGCCAGATGGCCATCTGTCTCTGGCGCAATAATCAGGGCAGCATCACTCTCTCCCAGCAATTGCGAGAAGACAGCCTGGGGCATCTCCGGCGCCGGGATTGCCACCCGATCACACGGAAGTGTCCTGCGATCCAATCCCTGGACGACCCCCTCCAGGCGGGGATCCAGTACGGTCACGGTTCGCACCCTGCCCCAACGTTGAAAATCAGCCAGGGTCGACCAGAGCATTGCCAGGGCCTCCATCATCAGGCCAGTAAAGTGGCCCCCCTGGATCGGCCAACCGCCGCCGCAGATAAGCTCATATACCAGAACTTGAGGAGAGGAATTCATGCGTGTGATCCCGGTCATAGATCTGAAGAATGGGCTGGCGGTGCACGCCATCCATGGTGAGCGAGAGCGATACCAACCGGTGAAAAACAGCTTTTCCGCGATGGGTAATCCGTTGGAGATCGCTAGCGCCTTCCACGATCGCTACGGTTGTGCAGAACTCTATATTGCGGACCTGGACGCGATTGAGGAGCGCGGCCAGAAAAATCTGAAACTGGTATCTAAGATAGCATCTCAGACAGGGTTACAAATCCTATTAGACGCCGGAACAGCCGATTTGGCAAGAGCCCATGAGCAGCTATCTTGCGGTGCCCGGAAGATCATCATTGGGGCTGAAACCCTGCAGGAATGGAACGTTCTGGATGAGTTTCGAAAAGCGATCCCAGGCGAGCGACTGGTGTTCAGCCTCGATATGCACAACGGACAGATCATGACCCGCTGCTCCGATCTGGCAGGGATGCAGCCGCTAGATCTATTAGACCGGCTGACGCAGTCCGGCTGGAGTGAGGTGATCCTGCTCGATCTCGCCCGGGTTGGCTCACAGGCCGGCCTGGATCGATCCTTGATCGCTGAAGCCCTCCGCCGGTTTCCAGATGTCCAATTGATCGCGGGCGGAGGCGTCCGTGCGGTGGGAGAACTGGAAGAATTGAAACGCACGGGAGTTGCCGGAGTACTCCTGGCAACCGCTCTGTACAACGAGACGATCACGGCTGAAGAAATCCGCCGGATTGCTCGCGGATAAATATCCTGGCTGCACCCGCGAGGAGGGTCATCATCAAGCTCAGTGTGGTCGTGCAAGCAGGCGGGGAGTCGCGCCGGATGGGCCAGAATAAAGCCCTAGTCCCTTTCCTGGGTCGACCCCTCATCGAACGGGTGATCGCGCGGGTCAGCGCCATAGCGGATGAGGTCTTGATTACCAGTAACCAACCCGAAAGCCTGGCTTTTTTGCACATTCCCACCTTCCCAGATCTGTTGCCGGAGAGAGGGGTATTGAGTGGGCTGTATACCGCTTTTTCCGTCGCCCGGCATCCATTGGTCGCGGTAGTTGCCTGCGATATGGCTTTTGTCAATGCTCTCTTGTTGGCAGCAGAACGGGACCTGCTCCTTAGCCGAAATGTGGATGGCGTCGTACCCGAGAGCGGTGTGGGAGTAGAACCTCTTCATGCGGTCTACCACCGGGAACCCTGTCTGGAGGCTGTGAAAGCAGCGTTGGAGGCTGGTCACAAACGGGCGGATAGCTGGTTCCGGACCGTACGTATAGAATATTTTCCCAGGAACCAGCTTGACCTCTACGACCCGACTAGAGAGGCATTCATCAATATCAATACACTGGAAGATCTCAAGAAGGCAGAAGACCGGTCCCGGGAATCGCTTTGATTTTTCAACCTGAGAGCACTTCCTGTGCAATCGAGGAAATGCTCTGGAACAGCGCCGACAATACATTTTTCCTTGGCCAGCTTTTCATTTGTCGGCCATCCAATTCAAGCACGATCATTCCCTCCATTTGCGCGTGGACCAGCGCCTGGATCCAGTTTTGATAGGGAACTCGTTGAAAGACTAAAGGGTAATGATCCACTCCATGTTCGTTGACGTCGTGAACGTGAACATGAGCCACTGCAGAGAGCCATTCCGCAGGCGGCTCTGCGTTTCCGCGGCGCAGGTAATCGTGGCCCATGTCCCAGCAGGCTTTCAAACGCTCTCTCTCACCGTTCAACGCCTCGATCATTGCCAGGACGTCAGCGAGTTGCTCGCCTATTTCGATCTCATTTTCCCTGGCGGGAGAATTGTTTTCCAGGGCAAACCGGATGTGGGGGTAGTTGTCCAACCCCCAACGGAGAAAAGCGAGCGTATCCTTTTCCAGGCTCTCCCTATCCGCCGGGAGCCTGGAAGCAGCCGCGTGGATCACCACCATATGGCTGCTACCCAATCTCCGGCCCCACTCCTCGGCGATTGCCAGTGTTGGGGAATAATCCTGGATAACCTGGTCGCGCCGCCTGCTGGAAAACCCTATCAGGCTATAAGGAGCGCGGTACGGTGCATGAAAACTGAGATCCAGTCCCATTCCGACCGCGGCCTCCATCATAGGATTGATTTCTGGCCAGAGAGCCAGGTTTCTATCCAGCTCGAACTCGAAAGCGCTCAAGCCTGCCGAGCGCAAGGGGGCGACGAAGGTGCTTAGATCCTCCTCCTCCAACCAGAGCGGGTACATACTGAAGCCGATTCTGATATCTGCACTCATAATTTCAATGTAGGCGCGCTGATAGGACCTCTACACGTCTTGTTTCGGCTGCCAGGTCGATCGCATTCACTGCCTCGACTTCAGCCAGCAGGCTCATGTCGATGGCCTGGATCCCGCGGTAGGCTCCGCAGACGGCGCCAGCGATGGCGCCGATTGTATCCGTATCTCCACCGATGTTTGCCCCGTACACTACGGCTTTCATCGGGTCGCCATTGGCCAGGGCGACGAGGCCGAAAGCAGTGGCGATCGATTCTCCCACGACCAGATCCGTGCCCACATAATTATACAGATCAGCCAGGGCGTTTTTTTCATCTTTGCTGCGTATCACCAGCTCAACTGCCAACTCGATGCGCTTTTCGAGGGGCGTTCCCCAGGCCGACACTCCATAAGCTCGCCCTTTAACCGCACCCAGCCCCGCAGCCTCCAGAATAGTTTGCACGCAAGCTCCATTCTCAAGAGCAGCCGCGATGGCAAAGGCCACCGCGGCTGCACCCGAGATTGCGACCGAAGTGCCATGGGTCGGCAAACAGGCTTCGATCACCTGGTCCATCAGATGATCAGATCCGGATGGATTCATGAATCCAACCGCCACTGCCCGGTACGCTGCCCCGTTGGATTTGCCTTTCTTGCCGCTGTCCCGGGGGTCAGCGCCATTGCGCAACTCATCCAGCGCCAGGCTCGTGCTGGGCCCAACGATGAAAGGCAGAGCTTCCCCCGCTGCATCGGCCCACGCCAGCAGCTCCCGGGCCACGGCCGCCGCGGTCAGTTGCCCATCCGGGGTATATGCGTGCAGGACAGCCAACGCTTGCCCGGTATCATCGGTCACCTGCCCGGGTTTTAAGCGTTGATGAGGATGCCACGCGGGGGCAGCCTGGAAATGGTCGATCCAGCCAAACTCGGCTGAGATTTGGGTGGGACTCAGGAACTCGGTCGGCATACCCAGGGCGTCGCCGATCGCCAGCCCGGCCAGGCAGCCGTAAATTCGTTCAAAATGGGTCATTCCCCAAGCGAATCGGAAAATTGGGGCAGGCGGGCCTTCTTCAGGCCAACCATGACGCTGACACCGACGGCTGTAGAAATCAAGATGATGACTGTATCCACCCCAATCCAGTACGGCAGGGTTGGCACCCAGTATTGCCAGGAGAGGTTAAACAGCCAGTTGGTCATCGAGTTAGTGGTCATAAATTCCGCCGAGTGCCCGACGCAGCACATCAAAAAAACTGCCGGCCAGATCCAGCCCTTCTGCAAGGTTAAAATGCTCCTGCGCATCCAATTGCGCAGCGGCGGGATGAAAATCACTAACAAAGCGATCGCCGAATAAGGCAGCGGCACCATCCACATCCCGGTATCCCAGGCTTTAGGGTTTACAAACCAGGAACCAAGGATCAGAAGCTCGGCTATTCCGGCCAGCATCCATTTATTGGCAAACAGCAGGCCCGCCACAAGGCCGCCCATGGTCACCGTCAAAAAACCAAGTGGACCGGCAGAAAAGCCGTAGGGGAATAGCAGCATCGAGACGATCCCCCCTGCGGCATTGGCGATGGCTGCTGCCGGGCCGAGGATCATCCCTGAGATGGCGGTCATAATGGTATTGAGGGTGATCATTCCCGCCATCCCCGGGACCGGCAGAGCTGGCACCGCACTGGCGACGATATACAGCGCCGCCCAGATCGCCATGAGCGAAATGGGGATTCCCAGGATCCGCCCTTTTGGTTTCCAAACTCGCGCCCGGTTACTCTCTTCCGTCTGGAATTGAGGGTTTTTTACGGACATATGTGCTCTCCTTATTTTTATAAGATTCCCAATCCAAGCAACCGAAGGGTGACTCCCCCGATCAGGAGCAAGGCAGACAATCCCAACACAAGATCATCCAGCAGACTGAAATGGCTTTCGATCAAGAATGTTCGCCTGCCCGGCGCTCCAAAAGCGCGCGAGCTCATCGCCACGTCCAGCGTTTGCGAATCCCGAAATGAACCCAGAATCAGGGGCACGAGCAGCCCCGCTGTGCCGCGCAGCCTATCCCAAAGCTTCCCCGAATCGAAATCGGTCACTCCCCGGCAAAGCTGCGCCTGCTGAATGAGGTTCGAGCGAGACTGGATCGAAGGCAGCAGGCTCAGGGCCGTGGTCATGATAAAGGCAAAGCGGTAGGGCACTTTCAGTTTGACCAACGCCACCATGAGATCGGGGAGCGGAGTTGTCATCACTAATAAGGGAGCGGATACCATGATCACGAAAAGGCGCAGCACCATGGCAATTCCGAACCCGATCCCGTCCAGAGTGAGGTACCCGTTAAACCCGATAAACTTGATCGGATCAGACAGCCGCACCAGGTTGATCTTCCCTGGGTAGAAAAAGACCTGGACCAGAAGGATAATCAATGCAATCACGAAAAAAACCTTAAGAATATCCACAATAATCTGAAAAGGGAGCCTGGCAATCCACCAGACCAACATGACGATCACCAGCAAAGCCAGCACATAGAAGGGATGCGAGAAGACAATCGCCAGGATAAATATGGCCAGAATTCCGATTAACTTGGAACGGCCATCCAGCCTATATAGAGGGGAGTTTTTTGCTGTCTGATTGAGATTTATCAATGGACGATCCCTCTGGCTGCCTGCGGAGCCGGCAAATATTCATTCTCCAGCCATTCTCTCATTTCCTTCACGCTAAGGATGGTCCGTTTGGACAACCCCAGGTTTTGGGCGAGCCGAGTCACCTGTGGAGAACGCAATGATAACGAGCGCAGCAGTACAGAATGTTGGAATACCTCCTGCGGCGGGCCATCCAGGGCGATTTGGCCCTGGTTCATGACAATCACCCGCCGGGCGTGCTCCGCGACCAATGGCATATCATGGGTAATAAAGATCACCGTTTTTCCCGCGGCATGAAGTTGGTCGATCAAATGCATGATGCTTTCGCCGCCAAAATAATCCTGCCCGGTGGTGGGCTCATCGAAAACAAAAATCTCGGGATTCAGCGAAAGTGCGCAGGCCACCGCCACCCGTTGGCGGTCGCCCAGGCTGAGTGCGAAAGGGTGCATCTCGCACAGTTCCTCCAGGCCAAGCTCCGCCAGGACGTGCTCGACAACCTGTTGGATCTTTTCGGGCGGCTGGCCGAGCATTTTCGGGCCGTAGGCTATTTCTTCGGCGACGCTGGAACAAAACAGCATATCGTCCGGATTCTGGAACACATAGCCTACCCGGCAGGATAATGCTGATACTTTCAGAGGCTTTGTCTCGAAGCCGTCGACAATCACTGTCCCTTCAGTCGGTTTCAGCAATCCATTGAAGTGCTTGACGAGAGTGGTTTTCCCGCTTCCATTTTGGCCGACAAAAGCGACATATTCTCCGCGCTGGATCGTGAGGTCAATATTCAGCAAGGCCTGCACGCCGTTCGGATAGGTGTGGCTCAGCCGGGCGCATTGGATCACGTCATTAGATTCCATCCCGCAGCTCCTGTAAAGCGCGTACCGTGCTCTCCAAGGTGATGGGGATTTGATTGATTCGATAGCCTTGCTCGCGCAGATCTGACATCACTTCACAAACCTGGGGCGGCCGGATGCGGGCTTCCTTTAGCAGGCTCGCTTGAGAAAAAACGATCTCGGGGCTGTTGTCTTCCACGAGGCGGCCGTGGTTGAGCACCAGAACTCGCGTGGCATATGTAGCCACAAACTCCATATCGTGAGTCACCAGGAAGATGGTCTTGTTCAATTCCTTGTTCAGGCGCGCGATGACCTCCATCACCTGTTCCGAACCGATCGGGTCCAGCTCAGAGGTTGGTTCATCCAGAATCAGCACATCGGGGTTCATCGCCAGGACGCAGGCGATCGCTACCCGCTGCTGCTGACCTCCAGAGAGTGTCGCTGGCTCGCGATCCTCAAAGCCGGTCAGTCCCACAAAATCCAGCGCCTCCGCGATCCGCTCTTGGATGACCCTCCGCGGCAGTCCCAGATTTTCGCAGCCGAAAGCCACCTCCTGCAAGACAGTGACATTGAACAATTGTGTCCTGGCATTCTGGACTACCAGTCCTACGTGCTCGGCAAGTATCGGGATATCGTTTTGATAGCTGTCCAGGCCGGCAACTGTCACCATACCCGCCATGCTGCCATTAAACAGCCGGGGCACCACCCCATTAAAACAGTAGCATAGGGTCGATTTTCCCGCGCCAGTCGGGCCGATCAACGCGACAAACTCACCCACGTTGATCGAGAAACTGATTTCCTCGATCGCTGGCCGCTCCGTGTGCGGATAGCAAAAGGTTACCTGGTTGAAAATGACAATCGGTTCCATACCATCTTCCGGATGTGGGGGCTTGAATGGCTCAAGTCCCCAGGCTGTATCGTAAGGTTCGCGGTGGTTTACTTAAATTCGACCGTGACCACCCACCAGGCCCAGTTTTCGGGTTTGTAGTTGGTCGCGTCTTTGGGATAGGCAGCCTTTACCGGACCGCCGTTCTTCTGATCTAACATAGTACCATCCACCCAATGGGAAAGCATAATATCATACTTCTGCGCGTCCTCAAAGGCAACATCGAAAGCCTTCCCATCAGTGCCAATCAACGAAACGGTTTTTACATCACTGGATGGCTTTACCATCGTGATCAGGTCTTTCAGCAGGATCCCTTTTTCGGTGACATCCTTCCCCTTATCCCCGACCCATGGGTCAAAGGTTTTCAATTCTTTGGAATTGGCGTCGAAAGCTGCTTGATCCAGCACATAAGAGCCATTGGCGATTTTGCCTTTGACCGTGACCAGGGCCGGTCCGGTTGTGGAGCCGGATGTGTTCTGAGCGGCGCATCCCACAAGTAGGCTCATCATCAGGATGGTTGCCAGAACGAACAGAATGGTCTTTTTCATCTTCTATCCTCCATGGATGGTGAATTCGAATGAACTTGACAGCTTTTTTTGGACCGCTCTTGTACCAGAGAATAAGTTCATTGGTCTCCCTGAACACCTCCTTTCGAATCTATTACGAGGTCCCTCACTGCTGCAAGGATGGCGCTCGCGGTGACTGTATCGGTCACCAGGGTCTTGATATAGCCTCCTTGCAGCGCTCCATATATCGCACGAACCTTTTCCATTCCTCCCGCGATTGCGATCACCTCCGGAACGGCTTTTAGTTGCTCCAGGTTCATCCCAATCACGCCGGTTCCAGAAGAGATATGCCTTCCCGCGCCATCGAAAAAGCGGGCACAGATATCCCCGACTACTCCGTTGGCCTCCAAATCCGCGAGCATGGGCGGTGAAATGTGCTCCGCAAAAAACATGGAGGAAATTTGCTGAAATTCGACGTGTCCCACTCCGACCACGGCGATATCCAGGCATTTCCACAACTCAATCGTACGGGTGATCTCGTCTGTTCGCATCAGGCTGTTCAGTACCGCCTGATCCTCGATGAACGCCGGGGCGTACAGGCTGTGGTAGGTCCCTCCGAAAGATTCGGCCAGGCGCCTGGCAAGATCATTGACCTGAAAAAAGGGGGGGAGATTGCCGATGCCTCCGATCAGCGGCACGACTTGAATTTGTTTGTGCAGCGGGGAATTGAGCGAGCTGATCGCAGCAAAAAGCGTCCGCCCCCAACCGATCCCGACTCTTTGACCGTCCTGGAAGATATTTTGCAGGTACTGGGCTGCCGCCAGGCCAATCCCTGAACGGATCTGGTCGTTTTCCAGGCCCTCTCCAGCGATGAGGATCACCTCGCGCAGGCCAAACAGGGTTTTCAGGTTCTCCGCCAGCCCCTGGTCGGTGGTAAACGGGTCATAGATCTTGATCCGCACGATTCCCTGGGCGCGCGCTTCGATCAACAACCGCGAGACCTTCTGCCGGGTCAGGTTCATCCGGCTGGCAATCATCTCCTGGGTCAGGTCATTTTCGTAATACAACCTGGCCGCGTGTACCATCAATTTGACTTCATCGCGATTGAACATCTTTTCACCCTGAGGTTAGAGATATTGCGTAAAGCCGGGTACAACTCGCGGTATCGTTCGTATCCCTGGTCATAGACATCGGCCTGCTCCAGATCCGGGGGGACTCCTTCTTTCAGCCTGACCATCGCCTGGCTGGCGGCGATCAGATTCGGGTAGATCTGCATCCCCACGCTGGCCAGGATTACAGCCCCCAGGCAGCCTGTTTCGCCATATTCTGTGGGATACACTGGCCTTTTAAGAACATCGGCCTTGACCTGGTTCCAGAAATCGCTCAGGGAGCCGCCCCCACAAGCGACAATCTTTTCCGCCGGCAGACCGCTCGCCTCCTCTTCCAGCTCCAGGACATGGCGCACCGCGAAGGCAACTCCCTCATACCCCGCGCGCAGAAAATGCCCACGCCGGTGGCGAAAGCTCAAGCCATAAAAACAACCCCGGGCGCTGGCATCCCAGAGGGGGGTGCGCTCCCCATCCAGGTAAGGCAAAAAGACCACTCCTTCACTCCCAGGAGGCACTGATCCAGCCTCAAGCTCCAGGCAGGAATAATCAGGATTTTCCCCTGATTCCGGGAAGAAATTTCTGGCCAACCAGCGCAGGGTTTCCCCGCCGGCCTGCATCGGCCCGCAGAGGAAAGTCACCTGGTTTTCCAGGCTCCACGGAAAAATCCCCAGCGCGGTCACCTTCCTCTTTATTTCAAGCGAGACAATCTCGGATGTTCCAGCCACATCCACAGCCCGACCAGGACAGGCCACGCCGCCCGCCAGGGTATCGCAGAACGCGTCAATTGTGCCGGCGATCACCGGGGTACCGGCAGGCAGGCCGGTTATCTGGCTGGCTGTCCCGCTGACTTCTCCCACCCGGTCGATCGGCTTGCAGAGCGGCGGCATTTTCGCGAGGTCGATCCCCAGATTTGAAAACAAGCCTTCCGCATACTCTCCGGTGGTTGGGTTCGCCAGGTTGTAGGCGCTGTACAGATCTGTCGCAGTTTGTCCAGTGAGATGAAGGGCAATATAGTCTTTAGGTTGGAGAATAGCTACCGCGGATTTCCAATCTCCAGGCCGAAGGGCTTTCAGCCAGAGCAGGCGAGCTGGCGGGGATGCGGCATCCCAGGTGGTCTCGGTTCCCAAATATTCACGCGCCTGGTCGGGGGAGATTTGCTGCCTGATCCAATCCGCTTCGGCCTGTGCGCGCCGGTCACGCCAGATGATCGCTCTGCCAATTGCCTGGCCATGCACGTCAACCAGGACATGGCTCGGGCACTGCCCCGCCAGTCCAATCGCACCGATCCTTTCCTGTTGTACATTTTTAGCAATCTGCAGCAAGGCCTGACGGGATGCCTGCCACCAGGCCTGTGGGTCCTGCTCCGCCCAACCCGGCTGAGGAGCGAGGATCTCCACGGGAATGCTCGCGCTGGCCAGTTTCCTGCCGTTGGAATCGAATACTCCAGCTTTTACGCTGGACGTCCCGATGTCCAAACCGACCAGCAAATCTTTCACGATATCCTGATCTCCTCGAGGGCGCGATCGACGCTTGCCCCGACGTGGACCAGCGCTACCAGGGCGCGGCAGACCCCGGTCGGGTCGCTGTGCTGCCAGACGTTTCGGCCGATTGCGACCCCATCCGCGCCTGCCGCCAGAGCATCCGAAACGTTCTGAAGCATCTCCCGCTCGTCCTTCAGCTTTTCCCCACCCAGAACGATCACCGGGCGGTAACAGGCTTTCCGCGCCTGGCGATATTCTTCAAGCGGTCCTGTGTAGGAGGCTTTGATGACATCGGCCCCAAGCTCGATCCCGATGCGCATGGCAAACCCGATATCCTGGGCTGCGCAATGCCCTTCCTTAGGTTGGATGAGCATCTCACCGACCAGAGGCATGCCCCATTTTTCCGCTTCCGCGGAAAGCCCGGCCAGATTCTTGAGGGAAGATGGCTCCTCAGGGTATCCAATCATTCCCATGCAAATCACCGCGTCCGCCCCTAACCGGCAAGCGTCTTCGATTGAAAACAGGGTTTGCAGGTTTCCCATAACCGGAGAACGGATGCTGGCTCCGCCGTCGGCACGCAGAATTAAGCCCATTCTCCCCAACCGGCTGCCGAAGCGCCTGGCGATCCCGATTGTGGTCAGCAACGCATCGACGCCGCTTTCGACGAGCTGGTCGATCAGCTTCTCGGGCTGCTCCAAACCGCGGACTGTGCCCATAAAACCAGCGTGATCGCAGGCCACCACTACCGCCCGCTGGTCCTGTGCGAAGATCCGACGGAGTCTGAGCTCTTTCATTCCAGTTGGCCTCCACTCTGTGGAAAAAGGACCATCGACTTTAGCCCGACATAGTCCTGCATATAGCGGATTGCATCGGCGACCTGGTCAAAGGGAAAACGGGCCGATATTACCGGGGAGAAATCCACCCCACCTGTGTGGAGCAGGTCGATCGCTCTACGCATATACACCGGCGCCGTACCGAACGAACCGGTCAGGCGATACTGTTTGTAGTGGACCTTGCGCACATCCAGGGGAATTTTTGTGCCGTGCGGCACCCCGGCGAACATATTCACTTCGCCTCCCGGACGAACGCAATCGATTCCCTCCTCCAGGGCTTCGCCGCTGGAGACAGCCACGATCACCACATCGGCGCCGCGTTGGGAGGTTGCCTGAAGGACAGTCTGCTGTAAATCCTCCTGGCTGACATTTACTGTGAGGTCGGCGAAATGGTTTTCTGCGACTGCCAGCCTGTGAGGTGTCATTCCCGCGACGATGACTGGCCTGGCTCCCAGGGCTTTTCCGGCTGCCGCGCTCAACTGCCCCATCGGTCCATCACCCACCACCAGGAAGGAATCCCCCGGTCGGAGCCTAGAATCCTCTAATGCCTTGAGGACACAGCCCAACGGCTCGGCAAGCGCCGCCAGTTCGTCACCCAACGCATCCGGGATGGTGATCAGGCCACGCGCCGCCAGCTCAGCCGGCGCCAAAACCCGCTCGGCAAGCCCTCCTGGGGTAGGATAAATATCATACAGGTTTGAACAGAGTGTGAGCTGCCCGCGCTGGCAGAAAAAGCATTTTCCGCAAGGCAAATAAGGAGCCAGGGCTACCCGCTGCCCAACTTTCCACGAGCCGCCATCCGGCACCTGGAGTACTCTGCCGACCAGCTCGTGCCCGAGGGCATAACGCGGTCCATCCGCCCCTCTTTGAACCAGCTTCAGGTCTGTAGAGCAAATTCCGCAGGCCAGGGCCGCGATCACCAGATCATCTCCAGCAGCCTTTGGCTCAGGGAAATCCACCAGCATCACCTCTCCGGGTTTAACTGCCGCCGCTCCTTTCATGGTCTCACCTCATTCTCTCGCATCTGTTCAACCGCCCAATTTCGCCTGGACTTGCTCCCAATCTGGTAAGCCACCGCGAGCTCCGGTATGGTCGATTTTAATGGATGCTACGGCGCAGCCAAGCCGGGCTGCGTCCGCCCAGGTAAACCCTCGCAAGATCCCCGACACTACTCCAGAAGCAAAGGCGTCCCCGGCTCCGGTCGTGTCGACGACGCTCTCCGCCTGGCAGGCTGGGATTCTTTGCGCGATAGCCTGCTCGCGTAACAAAGCTCCCTCGCTTCCCAGCGTGATCAGTACCACAGGCCGCCCTTTTCGCGAAAGTGCGACCGCGGCAGACTCGGGGTCCGCTTCCCCGCTGAGTTGGCATGCCTCTTCCCGGCTGAGAAGGAGCGCATCGCAGCGCTCAACGATGGGCCCGAGAAAATCCTCGCCAGATGCAACCATCAAGCCGCCCGGGTTGAAAATCACCTTTGCCCCGGACTCCATGGCCCGAATGGCAGCCAGAGCAGGCTCAGGATAGGCATCAGCGATAAAGAGAATGCGGATTCCTTTCAACCAGAGCGGGTCGATATCTTCCGCGCGCTCGTAGAGCGCCGCACCTCCCAGGCCGAAGATGATCCGCTGCCCCTGGTGATCCCGGGCGATAAAGGTCGCTGCAGAGTGTTCCCCTTTTCGGACCTGGACCGCGCTGGTATCGACCTCGGCTCGAATAAAAGCATCCATTAACCTTTTCCCATTTTCATCGTCGCCTAAAACACCCAGGAAACGGACGCGATGGCCCAGGCGAGCGATCCCCTCGGCCACATTCCCGCCCGTTCCCCCAACCATGCCAGCGTAATGCTCGGCGAAAACGATACTGTCCGGGTGGGGCAGTTCCTGAACCTGGGCGATCCAGTCCATAGCAGCGGCGCCCAACACAGCTACTTCGGGAATACGGTTCAGATCAAGGCTCATCGTCGTTCGATTGCTCTATTTGGAGATCTTTTCAACTTCCGGGAGCGGTTCAGGCTCTCCAATTTCTCCTTCCTCTTCTTCATAGATCATCGGACCTACCGGGATGCCTATTTTCGGCAAGCCGATCAACAAAGGCTCTCCGATGATCATCGCGCCGATTGAGAAAAGCAGCCGCTCCAGGGGTGCAATAGCCAGGACGGTAAACCAGATCGCCGGGGGAAGCTGAAAGAAGATCAGCGCCCACAGGTTGCCCATTGCCTGGGTCACCACGATCCCAGCAACCGAAGCGCACAGGAGTCCCAGGCCCATTTTTCTCCGGTCCGTGGAGAGGAGCGGGTTTTCCTTGCGGCTGATGAAGACGCCAACAGCGATGAAAATATAGCCCAGGAGGTAGAGGAGCGGCGTGGCCCAGGCCGCCCGCCCATTTGGGAAGAGATACCAGACGGCGCCAAACAACGTGATCACCAGGGTGGGGAACCACCATCGCCGCTGCATGGCAAACCCGGAGGCCATCGCGCCCAGGACCGCGATAGTAAACTGAAGGGGGCCAAACAGCACAGTATGCGGCGCGATCAGTTGGCCAATAAATCCGCCCACGCCGGCCGCAATTGCCCCCGCCCATGGTCCAAAAAAGATGCCGGCTAATGGGGTCAGGCAGTTCGCGATGTTAAAGGTGGCTCCCGTGCCAATCACGGGGAATGCTGGGAGAAGCGATGCGGCCGCCATCAAAGCGGCCCACACGGCGATGACGGCTGGATGTACTGTGATCAAAGCCGATTTCTTTTTCATCTTGATCTCCTTTTAGGATCCCTCACAATCTTCTTGTCCGGAGCAGTTGCCCCAATTCTGAGGGGTTTAAACAATGGATGTTTCTTTCACCAGTACATGTTGGTTGACGATCGATATTAAATCTGCTAAG